>CAHJWN010000001.1 GCA_903642265.1 Acidobacteriaceae bacterium
GTTCACGGCATGAAGCTGGCGGTGGAGGGGCTCGGCTAGACTGGGACACTATGCCGACGTTGCCACAAGCTGCGACTGCCCAGAGGCGCTATCCTCCGGGGCCAAGGTTTTTGCCTAGGCTGCTCACGGGCAGGATCTTCCGCCAGAATGCAACTTCGTATCTGACAGAGTGCGCTCGGAAATATGGCGACGTGGTGCATTACACGGCGGTGGGGCGGCATGTGTACCAGATCAACCATCCGGCGCTGATTGAAGACTTTTTTCTGAAGGACGCGGCAAAGCATCATCGCGGGCTGGTGATCAAGCGGTCGGTCGCGGTGCTGGGGCAGGGATTGCTGACGAGCGAAGAACCTCTGCATATGCGGCAGCGGAGGCTGGCGCAGCCGGCGTTTCATCGCGGGCGGATTGCCGGGTACGCAGAGACGATTGGGCAGCAGGCGCTGGCGATGACGGCTCGATGGAAGGGCGGCGAGACGCGGGACCTGCGCGAGGAGATGCTGGCAATTGCGTTGAGGATCGTGGGGAAGTGCCTGTTCGATCTGAACGTGAAGTCGGATGCGGAGGTGAAGAAGATCTCGAGCGCAGTCGATGCGTTTATGGGATTTCTGCCACTGGCGTTTCTGCCATTCTCGGAGCAGATACAGAAGCTGCCGCTGCCAAGAATGAAGCGGATCCGCAAGGGGATCGAGGAGCTGGATGCGCTGATTTACGGGATGATTGCGCAGCGGCGGGTAGACTCGGCCGACCGGGGAGATCTGCTGTCGATGTTGATGGCGGCGGTGGACACGGAGGCGACGGGCGGCGAGGCGACGACGATGTCGGACACGCAGCTGCATGATGAATGCGTGACGGTGCTGCTGGCGGGGCATGAGACGACGGCGAATGCGCTGAGCTTTGCGCTGTGGCTGCTGGCGAAGCATCCCGAGGTGCAGGAGAGGATCTCGGGGGAGGCGCGGGAGGTGCTGGGTGGTCGGGCCCCGGCGGCTGAAGACTATGCAAAGTTGAAGTACACCACGCAGGTGTTTGCGGAGACGCTGCGGCTGTATCCTCCGGTCTGGGTGACGGCGAGGACGTGCAATGAGCCGTATGAGATTGCGGGGTACAAGGTGGCGAAGGGATCGATCCTGATTGCGCCGCAGTTCGTGGTGCATCGGGATGAGCAATGGTTCCCGGACCCGCTGCGGTTCGATCCGGAGCGGTTTGCGGAGCAGAACAAGAGTGGAAGGCCGAGGTACGCTTTCTTTCCATTTGCGGGTGGGAGCAGGCAGTGCATCGGCGAGGGGCTGGCATGGATGGAGGGCGTGTTTGTGCTGGCGGTGGTTGCGCGGGACTGGAGGCTTTCGCTGCCGGCGGGGTCGGCGGAGGAGATTGCCTATGAGCCGGCAATCAGTTTGAGGCCGAAGGCGGGCGTGCCGCTGCGGTTGGAGCGACGCTAGGCAGGTGTGCGTTGCAGGGTGCACGTTGGTAGTATCCGGCTATGTCGAGTGAGGGCGAGGTTCTGGTTGAGGCGGCGGGGCTGACGAAAGAGTACCCGCGCGACGGGGGGGTGGCGCGGGTGGTGGAGGATGTTTCGTTGAGCGTTCGGCGGGGCGAGGCGCTGGGGCTGGTGGGCGAGTCGGGGTCGGGTAAGAGCACGGTGGCACGCATGATTCTGCGGCTGGTGGAGCCGACGGCGGGGTCGGTGCGATTTGCGGGGGAGAATGTGCTGGCCGCGGGACCGCGGCAGCTAAGGGCGATGCGGCGGCGGATGCAGATTGTGTTCCAGGACCCGTATGCGGCGTTGAATCCAAGGATGTCGGTGAAGCAGATCCTGGCGGAGCCGTTTGCGATTCATAGGGAGCGGCCTGAGAACGGCCTGGAGGCTAGGCTTAGAGAGATGCTGCGGACGGTGGGGCTGGATGAGTCAGCCCTGGCGAGGTATCCGCATGAGTTTAGCGGAGGGCAGCGACAGAGGATCAACATTGCGCGGGCGCTGGCGCTGCGGCCGGACTTCCTGGTGCTGGATGAGCCGGTGAGTGCGCTCGATGTGCTGGTGGGGGCGCAGGTGGTGAACCTGCTGCGGGACCTGCAGCGGGAGTATGGGCTGACGTATCTGTTCATCTCGCACTCGATGCCGCTGGTGCGCTATTTGTGCGATCGTGTGGCGGTGATGCGGAAGGGGCGGCTGGTGGAGATTGGCGATGTGCTGGAGGTGTGCGAGAGGCCTCAGGAGCCGTACACGCGGGAGTTGATTGCGGCTACGCCGGAGCTGCCGGTGTAGATGGCTGAGCAATGCTGCGGTTTAGAGAGTGTGTAGGAATGTCGTACCTCAGCGGCTAAAGTCGCACGCGAAAAGTCCGGGGGCGGCACGGCTGAAGCCGTGCCCTTAAGCAAGACGTTCGCAGGAAGTCTATTTACGAATGAGGGAGCTTCGATGCGGGAAGGCATGGGGCTTCCATACGGGTGAGGCAGGGGCTCGACGGGGAGGCTGCGTGGGCTTCGACCCGGAAGGTGCACGGGCTTTGATGCGGAACATTCGGGGGCTTCGATGCGGATGAGCAGGGGCTTCGATGCTCAGCAACAAGAAGCAAGAGTGCGGTGAATAGAATGAAAGAGGAATGCTTTCTTCGCTCATTGCGCATGCGCACTACGTCTGGCTGGTCACAGCGTCATTTATTGCGGGTGTGATGAACGCGATGGCGGGCGGCGGATCGTTCGTGTCGTTTCCGGCGATGCTGGCGATAGGGGTTGCGCCGATCCAGGCGAATGCGACGAATACGGTTGCGTTGTGGCCAGGGCAGTTGACGTCGGTTGCGGCGCTCCGGGACGACCTGCGGAAAGACCTGCTGCCGGTGGTTGTCGGCGCATCAATACTTGGCGGCGTGAGTGGCGCGGTGGTGCTGTTGAAGACGAAGCAGATTACGTTTTTGCACATGGTGCCGTGGCTGCTGCTGGTGGCTTCGGTGCTGTTTGGGATCAGCGGGCCAATGTCGCGATGGCTGCGGACAAGAGCTGAATCGAAGGCGATGGCGGCGACGGCGGAGTATAACCACAATGCCACACCGGCGCTGATGCCGCTGTTCCTGGTGCTGCTGCCGGTGTGTTTCTACATCGGGTACTTTGGCGCGGGCGCGGGGTTCCTGATTATGAGCGCGCTGGCGCTGTTCGGGATTGAGGAGATGCGGGCGCTGAACTCGATGAAGGTGCTGGCGGCTTGTCTTTCGAATTTTTGCGCGGTGATTACATTTATTGTGAGCGGCGCGGTGATCTGGAAGTACTGCTTTGTGTCGATGGTGATCTGCGGAGTGGGCGGGTATATCGGAGCGCAGTATGCGAGGAAGATCAACCCAAACGTGCTGCGGCTGATCGTGGTTGGGACGGGCTGCGTGATGGCGGCGTATTTCTTCTGGCGGCAGGCGTGAGGGCAGCGTAAACGCCCGGCATGAAAGAATTGAAGGTATGAGCCATGAAGGAATTCGCTTCGTAAGTGCGGAAGAAGCCGAGCAGAACGCCGCGATGGAAAGTAAGAAGCTGTCGCCGGATGCGGTGACTCCGGCGAAGGTGCGGGTGAAGAAGAGCGAAGGCACCGGGATGGAGATCGACTGGCGCGATGGGCATAAAAGCGCATGGAGTTTCTTCTGGCTGAGGCATGGATGTCCTTGTGCGACGTGCCATGAAGAGCGCGAGGCAAGCGGGCGGCCACCGGGGGAAGCGAAGCCGAAGGCGGCGACCTTGCTGCCAATGTATGAAGCGCCGATAAAACCGCTGGAGGTTTCTCCAGTGGGCAAATATGCGCTGCGATTCAAGTGGAGCGACGGCCATGAAAGCGGCATCTACTCCTGGGAGTATCTGCGACGACAGTGCAGGTGCGAGGTGTGCAAAGGGACCGCATGATGAAGCCGGTAGAACAGAGTGAAGAGTTGCAGCGGATGGCCGAGCGGCTGCGGCCGTTTTATCTGAATCTGGCTGACCATGAACTTTATCGCAGCTTTGAAACGATCGAAGACCTGCATGTCTTCATGGAATCGCATGTGTTTGCGGTGTGGGACTTTATGTCGCTGCTGAAGACGCTGCAGCGTGGGCTGACATGCGTGGAAGTGCCGTGGGTGCCGAGTAAGTTTCCAGCAAGCAGGCGGCTGGTGAATGAGATTGTGCTGGGTGAAGAGAGCGACGTGTATGGCACTCGGCCGGTGAGTCACTTCGAATTATATGTTGGGGCAATGCGGGAGTGTGGAGCTTCGACGGCGGCAATTGATGCGCTGATTACGCGGCTGCGCGAGGGCGCCGTGTGGTCTCTGGCCCTGGCGATGAGTGGAGCGCCTGAGCCGGCATATCGATTCGTGCAGTCTACGTTTGGCATCATCGAAGGCGGCAAGCTGCATGCGATTGCGGCAGCGTTTACGTTTGGGCGAGAGGACCTGATTCCGGATATGTTTCGCGGGTTTATTCGCGACCAGGATGCGCGCCTGTCGGGCAGACTGGCTACGCTGCGGTGGTATCTTGACCGGCACATTGAAGTGGATGGCGAAGATCATGGACCGATGGCCTTGCAGATGGTGAGCGAGTTGTGCGGAAATGATCCCGTGAAGTGGAGCGAGGCGGCGGAAGCGGCAGAGAGTGCGCTGCGGGCGCGGATTGCTTTCTGGGACGGGATCGCGGCGAGTCTTGACATTGCAGCGGTAAAGGTCCTGGTGAATTAGAGATTGAAGGGTTGCCGTCTCACCTGGTGGAGGTGATACTCGGCTCATGATTTATCCGCGGCTATCAGTAGTTATTGCATCGGGCGCATTCCTGGTGCCCCTGGTTTTGCTGACGGGGTGCGGTTCGAACGCTCCTTCAATGGTTTCGGTGGTGTACCCGGATGTCACGGGAAACTGGCAGATACAGACGTCCGCCGTTCCGGTTGAAGGCCAATTAACGAACCAAAGTGTGTTGCTGCTTGGAGCACTGCAGAGTACCGGCGCAGATGTAAATGGGACATTTCGGTTCTCGTACCTCGAGGCAACTCCCGGTTGTCCTCTCGATGAGGTTGTAACGTTGAGCGGGACGACCGATAGTGAAGGCAACTTAAGCCTTAGCTCGGCGACGCTGACGAACGGGGCGAAGATCAAGGTTGCACTGCACGCGCCAGTCAAGCCAACTCCCTTGAGGGCGGGAAGTATCGAGGTAGACGGAAGTTCGTGCGCAATTGCTTCGTCTGCCGCTATAGGAGGCGAGATCGCCTCAGTGACGGGCATTTTCGGCGGTCCGCTTTCGGCTGGGGCGGCCAGCAGCGCTGGCACTGTTGCCGGGAGCGCTTCACTGACTCTGAGCCAGTCGGCGACACCGGGTGTTGATGGTCGGTTTCCGGTTACAGGGATGCTGACGTATACCCTGGGAACGTGTTCTGGAACAGTGGCAATGAGTGGTGACGTAAGCGGGGTTGGAATGACGATTGCGGCGGTCGCCACGCCACTGAGCAGGCCATCAGTTTCGCTCCTCGGACTAATTGACCCAACCGCAGATCAGATCTCGGTAGCGAATGCTGAGTTTACGTCATTCTCGTGCATGGGAACTCAGCCGGCGATTGGCTCGTACAGTGGGAAGTTCACTCGCCAGTGAGAGGCGATCAACTTGCGATAAGCGAGAGATTCATCGCGCAGATCTCTGGACTTTAGTACCAGAGAACTGCGCGATGAACCCGATGCAGTGAACGCTTACTTGATGCTGAGGGTGGCTCCGCTGAGATAGGTGTCGACCTGTGCGATGACTGAACCGGCGACAAGGTTGGGGGTGGCGGTGTTTGCAAGGACCTTGGTGCCGACAGCAAGATGCAGGGCGAGGGTCTTACCGGTTTCGACCGTCATGAGGTTCTCGCCGACCTTGAGTTCGACAGGTGCGCCGGAGTCGTTGCGAAAGCTGATGGCGACCATCTTTTCTTTGGAAAAGAATGCGTGAACGGGGGTTGTGATGCTGAGAGGTGCGGCGTAAACAGCAGGTGCTGCGGCAAGCGCGAGCGCAGCAATAGAAGTAACAAAGAGAGTACGAGTGGTCATAGTGGCTCCGGGTCCTATAAAGGACGATCGTTCAATTTCGGCGGGCCACTCTGCCATGGTACAGAGGGCGGGTCGTTGAAATGAACTACGCAATGAGACTCGCAGCGGTTCCATAAAGTTCAGAGATATCTTGCGATTCAATGTCTATTAATCAACATGTTCAGAGATGGGCAGGCATGGTCCGGATTTGGACATCGCGGACGATTCGCCAGGGATTAGGTAAGCACATCGCGATCCATTTAACATGGTGGCTGGAGTTGTGAAGCTTGAGTCATCTTCTGGAAAAAATGAACCCGCAGCAGCAGGATGGGATACGCACGGTCGATGGGCCGGTGCTGCTGCTGGCAGGTGCGGGCAGTGGCAAGACACGCGTGATTACGCATCGCATTGCGTACCTGATTGAAGAGCGCGGCGTGCCAGCTGATGCGATCCTTGCGGTGACGTTTACAAACAAGGCCGCGAAGGAGATGTCGGAACGTGTGGACAAGATCCTGGGGCATGGGTCCTTAAGCAAACCGACGCTGGCTACGTTTCACAGCTTTTGCGTGCGCGTGCTGCGAAGAGATATAGAAGCGATGCGAACCAATGGCGTGGGGCTGACGCGCACGTTTGCGATCTATGATGAGACCGATCAGCAGGCGGTGGTGAAGCAGGCGCTGAAGCGGCTGGGTATCGATGACAAGCAGCTGAAGCCACGGGTGGCGCTGGGACGAATCTCATGGGCGAAGAACCACATGATCGATCCGCAAGAGTATTTCCTTGCGAGCACAAACCCGATGGAAGAAAAGATCGCGCATATCTTCGAGATCTATAAGAAGGAGTTGTTCAAGGCGAATGCTCTCGACTTCGATGACCTGCTGCTTGAAACGGTGCGGCTGCTGAAGTCTTCAAGCGAGGTGCGGGAGCGATACAACCGGCGCTATCGCTACGTGATGATCGATGAATATCAGGACACCAATCGGCCGCAGTACGAGTTAATGAAGCTGCTGGCGGGATCGCACGGCAACATCTGCGTAGTGGGCGATGAAGACCAGTCGATCTATAGCTGGCGCGGCGCGGACATCAAGAACATTCTCGACTTCGAGAAAGATTTTCCCGAGACGAAGACGATTCGGCTGGAGCAGAACTACCGGTCGACACAGGTGATTCTTGAAGGTGCTTCGGCGGTGGTTGCGCAGAACACACAGCGTAAAGGAAAGAACCTTTGGACGTCGCGCGAGGGTGGGTCGCTGATCGGGTATTACGAGGCCCCCGATGGCGAGAATGAGGCGCTGTTTATCGCGGACCGGATCAACAAGTATCTTCGCGCTGCGGGCGAGCAGGAAGACCTGCCGCGATGCGCGGTCTTGTATAGGACAAACTCGCAATCGCGGCTGGTAGAAGAGGCGCTGCGGCGATACCAGATCCAGTACCACATGGTGGGAGGCTTCTCGTTCTATGACCGCGCGGAGGTCAAGGACATCCTGAGCTACATGAAGCTGGTGCAGAATACGAACGACTCGATTGCGCTGGGCAGGGTGGTGAACTCGCCGCCAAGAGGCATTGGCAAAACGACGATGGAGACGTTGGAGCGCATGGCCCTGACAACGGGCATCAGCACGTGGGATGCGATTGGGAGAGCGATTGAAGACAGGCTGCTGCCGGCGAGGGCGCTGACGGCGCTGACAGGATTCAAGCGGCTGATTGATGATGCGCGGGCGATGCTGGGAACGGGGTTCGCAGAGAAACTTGCAGAGGACGTTGGGGCGGCTGCAGATGAGAGCGATGGAGATGCGGGATTCGATCCGGCGGCGTTTGAAGCAGCTTCGGATGTAGAGGAGGATGTAGCGTTTCCTCCAGTGGAGGGCAACGGGGCGGATACTTCCTTCGATACAAGTTTTAATTTCGGATTCGATTTTGGGCCGAGTGAAGAGGTATCGACGATTGCGGCTGAAAATGCTGCGGACCCTGCATTGGAGATGGAGGATGTGTCGTTCAATCCATTTGCGCCGGTGGTGTTGAAGGCTGCTCCAACGCTGAAGCGGAGTGCGGCGGATGGCAAGAACGGCGAGCCTGATGAACGTGCGGCAGACCGAATGATGGCCGAAGAGAAGCCGGCATTTCGCAAGCCAGGGGACGCGGCAACGCTGCCGGAGCTGATCAAGTTTTTGAACGATCGCAGCGGCTACATCCGGGCGCTTGAGGAAGAGGCGACGCCGGAGAGTTTCTCGCGAATAGAGAACTTGAAGGAACTTGCAAACGCGGCGCAGGATGCGCAGGAGCGGGGTGAGACGCTGCATGAGTTTCTGGACCACGCGGCACTGGTGTCCGATGCGGATTCGTATTCGGCCGAGGCGCGGGTGACGCTGATGACGCTGCACGCGGCAAAGGGGTTGGAGTTTCCGCTGGTGTTTCTTGCCGGGATGGAAGAGGGACTGTTTCCGCACTCGCGGACGTTTACCGATCCGGTAGGCCTCGAGGAAGAGCGGCGGCTTTGTTATGTGGGCATGACGCGCGCGATGGATACGCTGGTGATGTCGCGGGCGCGCTATCGGCGGCGTTATGGAAGCGATATGCCGGAGGCGAGTGTGCCTTCACGGTTCCTGGAAGAGGTGCCGCATCGGCTGGTGGAGGACCTGGGAAGTCCGGCACAGAGGCCGGCGTGGAGTTCGAGCTACGGGACGCAGTATGGGTCAGGGGCGGCTCGCGGCGCCGGGTATGAGGGTGGTGAGCGGCACTACAGCTATGAGGATGAGGATCAAAGCAGCCAGAGCAGCGGAAGCGGGCAGAGCGGCGGAAGGGCGGCTGACAAAGGAACCAACGGCGCGCGGGCGGGCTCAGCGGCAGGAAGTTCGATGGATAACATTGCCAATTTCTTCGCCGGACGGGGGCAGGCGGTTCCCGGACAGAAGCCAGGTCAGCGGCCTGGTTCGGGCTGGGGGCGGCCTAAGCTGGACATTCCGGAGCCGACAGGAAAGACAGGATTGAAGCAGGGAGCCAGGGTCAGACATCCGAAATATGGGGAAGGTACCGTGTTTCGGCGCGAAGGCGATGGGGACGATGCGAAGATTACAGTACAATTTCAACAGCACGGTGTGAAGAAGCTGGTGGAGAAGTTTGCCCAGCTGGAACGACTCTAGGGTCCGCACACTTGTGACATTTCCGATCCAGATTTGAATTTGATTCAAGAGAGACACGAGACCGAGACATCCATGGCAAACACGACGAGCATTACGGACAAGATTGAGCGCAAGAAGGTAAAGCGCGCGGCACGCAAGGCAGCACCGGCCAAGGGGCCTCGTGCGGGCGCTCGCGGTGAGAACAAGCAGACGTTGAAGAAGGCTTCGCGCGGCAAGGCCAAGCGCTAGCGGACGAAAGCAAAATAAAGGAGCGGAGCTTTTAGGCTCCGCTCCTTTATTTTTGTGTATGAAGTACAGCTAGTGACTTGTGTCGGTTACAGGTTTGCTTTAGTTTCCAGTTCCGGTAAGCAAGACAGATTGCGGCGAAGCCGAACCATTGTCTGTAAGGGTCAGGGAGGCTTTGAAGGCAGCAGCTGAAGCCGGTTTAAACGCCATGAAGACTGAACAGGCAGCGTTCGGCGCGAGTGTTGGTCCACAGGTATTTACCGATTGAAAGTCCGCCGGGTTGGTTCCTGTGATCGTGATTGAGAGCAGATTCAGGGTTGATTTGCCTGCGTTTGTTACTACGATTACGCTGGCCTGAGACGTTGATCCTGTCTTTGTCGCAGGAAAGGCAATGCTTGTGGCGCTCAGCTTGACAGTAGGCGCGGTTGTACCCGTGCCGCTGAGCGCGACTGATTGAGGCGACCCTGTTGCTGTATCGGTGACCTTCAGGGTTGCGGTTTGCGCTGCTGCTGTAGATGGTTTAAAGGCAACGTAGACAGGACACGAAGATCCGGCGGAAAGCGTCGGTCCGCAATCGTTGAGTTCAACAAAAGATGCTGTGTTGCCGCTAAGCGCGATCGACGTTATCCCCACAGTAGCGGAACCCGTGTTCTTAAGGGTTATAGTTTGAGCGGTGCTCACCATTCCAGTAGCGGTAGTTGGAAACGCGACCGAAGTGGGAGAAAACGCTACTGTCAGGCTGGATGCTGCACCCGTACCTTTGAGGGCAACGATCTGCGGCGAGCCGGTCGCGTTATCTGCGATCGAAAGAGACGCAGTCAGCGAACCTGCAGTCGCAGGCTTCAGTTCCACAGAGAGGGTGCAGCTCGCGCCTGCCGCCAATGACGTTCCGCACGTTGTGGCAGATCGGATGAACGAGCTGGCGTTCGTGCCGGTAAAGCTGATCGCGCCAAGTGTCACTGAACCTGTTCCGGTGTTCTTCACCGTGACAGCCTGGGCGGCCGATGTGGAACCGACAACCGTAGATGCGAAGGTGAGCGAAGTTGGCGATGCCGTCACCGTGACTGTTGCCGCAGTGCCCACGCCACTGAACGTTACCGTCTGAGTGCCGGACGTGTCTTTGACAGTGAGGGTCGCGGTGAGCGTACCGGCGCTCTGCGGTTTGAAGCTTACGGTGTACGTGCAGGATGCGGCCGCAGCCAGTGTGCTGCCGCAGGTGGTGGTGTCTGAATAAGAACTCGCGGCGGCACCACTGAGCGCAGCGCTGCTGATCGTCTCAACCGTTGTACCCGTGTTCTTGAGCGTAATAACAGCCTTGGTGGCGCTGACTACGCCGACGTTTGTCGAAGGGAAGGTTGCGCTTGTTGGCGTAACCGAGACGGTCGTGGTTGAACCTGTCGTAGTCGGCCAGGCTTTGACCAGGTTGGCAACGTTGAACGAGCCCAGTCCGGTAGTCAAGTCGTAGCCGCTGGTCGCGTTGTAGCCGTTGAGAATGCCTACCTGATCGCCTGAAGTCTTGGTTACGCAGTTTGGGTCGCCCGTTATACAGACCGCGGCATTTGAGCCCGAAGTCGTGTCATAGAAGATGCAGGTATTGCCGGCGGCAACCGTGTTTGAGTTGCAATTCGCATAGTTCTCTTTCGCAGCAAGCTGGTAGAAGACGGGATTGGCGAGTCCTTGCGCGCTGCCGGTCTTCTGCACCACGAGAGCCATGATGCCGGCGGTCAGAGGCGAAGATGCGGATGTGCCGCCGTTCTCCTGATACACGATGTAGTTGGGATCGCTGTAGTCGCAGGACGTCTCGGGCGACTCGGACGCCTGGCAGACCAGTAGAGCGCTGCCGGGTATCCCCGTACTGCTTTGGAAGCCGAACGCGGCAAACATAGAGACGTCAGGGAGATCTCGCTTTCCATCCGCAGGAATACCGGCAACGCCGGTCTGCCAGCTTGGCTTGGCATAGCCGCCTGCGCAGGTACCAGGAGTTGTTCCCGTCGGGGCAGTACAGCGGCTCACCCCGCCACTCCCTGAAGCCATCTCGACAAGTCCCGGATTGCCATTGATCGCGTCGTTGCAAAGAGCTTCATTGGTGGTGTATCCCGTGTAGACATTCAACAGCAGCGGGTTGGAGCAGGTGTCGTTCCATGACATCTCAGGCATATAGCCTTTTGCGCTTGCTCCGCGCGCATCGTTGGTGGCGTTCCAGTAGGTGGAGACAGAATGCGTATTCTCGACAAATGGCCACTGCAGATCCGTTCCACCAACCGCAGTCACATACGGTGTAGAAGCCATGCCGCTTACCTGCAAGCCGATGTTATCGGCATAAGGAGTTTGCATGCCCTGGCGCGTACAGACACCTGAGCCGGAGTCCCCTGATGCGACGAACGAACTAATGCCCGATGTCGCCGCCTGCTGAAAGATCTGGTTGAACAGGCTATTGTTCGAAGTTCCGTTCTCGAGCTCGCAGGCTCCGTAACTCATGGTCAGAATAGGCGCGACTTTGTTCTCGACGATGTAATTGACTGCCGTCACGAGGCCGTTTGTGGTGGCATTGTCCACATCCGAGACAAGCACAACCTGCGCGCCTGGAGCAGTCGAGGAGACCATCTCCACATCTTCTGTATTCTCTCCCTGGCTGTCGGTTACGCCGGGGTCGGAACCGCTATGCAACGTGGTCAGCGTGCCGGCAGGAAGACCAAAGGAACTGCGGAAATTGTTGAAGTCCGAGGTCCGTACATCGCTGAGTCCGACAATGGCGACCTTTACACCCTTTCCATTGATCGGCGAGGCTTGCGTCCAGAGAGGAAGGATGTTGTAGATTGTGGCAACGTCATACGGGCTGAGTTCTTCACGTTGATATCCGGTATTTGCGTCAACATATCCAAACTCTGGATGCATACCGCCGGAGGGCTGCTTTCCTGTTTCCTTAAGGACCCCAGGCTGTTGCTTTTCGCTTGTCAATGTCAAACCTTGAACGTAGGGAGTCGCAACAAGCGAGTACTTGCCTGTCTTTAGATCGCGCTTGACGTAGTTACCAGGGTGGGAATAGTGCTTTGGGAAAAAGTCGTTGAGGGATGCGACTCCGGTAACGACGGGGGACAGGGCCTCAGGAATTTGTGGATCACGGTTGTTGGCCAGATGCTCCTTGCCGTTCACAAAATACCGATGCATCTCGAGATGGAAGGCCTTTTGAACGTCCGCTACGGTCCCCGTGAACTGTATGGAAACGCGTCCTTTGCTTACCTCGTCAATCTGGAAGCCTTGATTCTTAAGCCAGCTGGTAACAGCGAGCATGTCGGTGTCCGACGGACCGTAGAGCTTGCCAAACTCCTCGGCATCAAGCCAGCGATGAAAGTCTGGCGAAGCAGAATTGTACTGGCGCTCGTTGAAAGCGGCCAGGGCGGTCTCCTGCTCCTGGCTTCGCTTGAGAACAAGGACCATGCGCCGGAGGACCTGGTTGGTGTCCGCCAATCCACGATCGTTTTCTGCCACGGCCATTGGATGGGTGTTGCCGGCCAGCCTGACCAGTTGGCTATTGTCGACGCGCCCAGTGATCCGCACAGGTGCAGTGACTGTATCTGGTGAAACTTCAGGAGTGATGGCCTGCGATGTGCCGGACACGAATGCACCAAGGCCGAGAGCTGAGGAGATGAAGAAACGGATAAATACCTGAATGCGCAAAGAACACCTCTTTTCTCGGCTGCCTGTAGGAATGCTGGCACGCCTGACATTGAATGATTGATCTTCAAGACGGAGAACGTTTTGCTCCGCTTATGTTTTCGGACGAGGTACACGAGGTGAATCTGGGTTGGCCTGAAGTGTAATGGGAGTACGCCTGAAGGTTTACAGCACTTTAGATAATCTTCGGTAACCCGCTGGCCTTTTCTAACAGTCTCGTGGGCATCATCTGGTTCAGTTCAGTCTGTACCAAGGTGGGCGCGGAGGAGGCGGTTCGTGCCTTGCGCGAATGTCCCACCTTAGCGCGATAAAGCTGCGCGAAGATGGGGCACCCGGGATTGTGCGGGTTTTCTCGGAATTGCAACAAGGGAGATGGGGTGCCGCGAGAGGGTTGAGCAGACGATTGGCTGGCACTGATACACTCCGACCGAGCCCCATACCTCACGAACGACTCCCGGGAGAACCTCTCGTCCATGGACACACCTGCTGTTTCGAAGACAAGCGTCACGACCACCTTCAAGCCGTTCGTCTCTGCGACTGAGACCCGTCCCGAGCTGACTCCGCGGGCCCTGATCCTTGGGGCGCTGTTTGGCATCTTGTTTGGGGCGGTAACGGTGTACGTCGGGCTGCGTGCCGGGCTTACGGTGGCGGCAAGCATTCCGATTTCGGTGCTGTCGATTTCGATCCTGCGGGCGTTTGGCAAAGCCAGCATCCTTGAAAACAATATTGTGCAGACAACAGGCAATGCCGGCCAGTCCATTGCATCGGGCGTAATTTTTACGCTGCCGGCGCTGATCTTCCTAGGGTTCGACCTGGAGTCGACAAGGATCTTTGCGCTGGCGCTGTTTGGCGGTTGGCTCGGCGTTCTGTTCATGATCCCGCTGCGCCGCCAATTGATTGTGGAAGAGCATGACACGCTGATCTATCCCGAAGGTACGGCGTGCGCCGACGTTTTGATGGCGGGCGAGAAGGGCGGCTCCTTTGCATCGCGGGTCTTCTTCGGGCTGGGCCTGGGGGCGCTGTACACCCTGTTTCAGAATGAAAATATCCTGGCGCTGTGGCCTTCCACCCCGACGCGCGACTTTGATATCGGTGCACAGCATCTGCTGAAGGGATCAAGCCTTCGCGCCGATGTGACGCCGGAGTATCTCGGTGTCGGGTACATCATCGGGCTGCGGGTGTCGGCTGTGATGCTGGCCGGGGGGGTGTTCTCGTGGCTGCTGCTGCTGCCGGCGATTTACTTCTTCGGGTCGCATATGACTTCGCCGCTTTATCCAGGCACAACGCTGATCCACGACATGAGCCCCTCTGACCTTTGGAAGACGTATGTCCGTCCCATGGGTGCAGGCGCTGTTGCCACGGCCGGCATTATTACGCTTGCGCGTACGGCGCCGACGATCATCGGTGCGTTGACGGAGGGCCTGAGGAGCATAGGCAAGAATAAAGGTGCGGCGGCGAGTTCAACGCGCACCACGCACGATCTGCCGCCGTCGGTGGTCCTCGGCGGGTCCGCGATCCTGATCATCTTAATGTTTCTCTTCCTGGAGTTTCACCCGGTCCCGGGAGCGCAGGTTGGAGCGCTTGCAAACATTGCGGCCTCGCTGCTGGTGGTCGTATTTGGCTTCCTGTTTGTTACGGTGTCTGCGCGGATTGTGGGGATTGTGGGCAGCTCGGCTTCACCGGTGAGCGGCATGACAATTGCGACGCTGATGGCCACCTCTGCGATCTTCCTGGTAAAGGGCTGGACTGCTCCTGCCTTTGGAGCGCTCGCCATCACGATCGGCGGCATCGTCTGCATTGCTGCTTCGAATGCGGGCGACACGGCACAGGACCTGAAGACGGGCTATTTGATCGGGGCCACTCCCTGGAAGCAACAGCTTGCGCTGATGTTCGGCGTCGTCATCTGCGTCTTCTCGATCGGCTTTACGCTGAACCTGATGAACACCGGGCTGCAGGTCTTCCAACGGCTGCGCAAGCCAATGCCGTTTACGATTGCCGCGACGCCGGATGGGGTTGTGAATGGCGTGCAGACCAAGGGCAACTTTACGCTGGACCACATCCAGATCACGCCGCAGGACCGCGCGGCGGCCAAAGAAGACCTTTCCGGAATGAAGCACTACGTGCTGCTGAATGCGATTGGTTCGACTACGCTTGAGGACGGGAAGTACCTGTACAATCCGGACACGCAGCGGATCGAAATCCAGTGGATCCAGGGCATCGGATCAGAGAAGGCCGCCGCGCCGCAAGGCCGCTTGATGGCCACGGTGATCAACGGCATCCTGACGCGGAAGCTTCCATGGGCGCTGGTGCTTCTGGGCGTGGCGCTGGTGATTGTGGTCGAACTGCTGGGTATCCGGTCGCTGACGTTTGCGGTCGGCGCATACCTGTCGATCGCAACAACGCTGGCTATCTTTGCCGGCGGGTTGATGCGCTGGATGGTGGACCGGGCGATGCTGCAACATGCGGCCAAGCTGGCAGCGACGAACCCCGAGGTGATCGATCCTGCGACGGGACTGCCGGTGCCGACGGGGGTTACGCCCGCGCTCGATAGCGAATCGGAGATCTCACCGGGCAGTCTTTACGCGTCGGGGCTAATCGCTGCGGGCGGCATTGTCGGCCTGCTGGGCGTTGGGATCAGGGCTGGGGAGGGGATCTCGGAGCAGCGCGGGGGACATTGGCAATTCTGGCGCTTCACTGACCATAATCCGCTGCACCAGGATTGGATCAGCGTGCTGATGTTTGCCGCACTGGCGTTCAGTTTGTACTACTTTGCGAGAAAGCCGCTGGATACGAAGTAGGGAGCCGGAACTTTATGCCGAGAGTGCCGCGGAAACTCAGGACTACTAAGAGCGAACACTGGTTGCGTTGCGCAATCGAGCACAACACAGCCGCTCTGAATGTGAGGGTAAGGCAATCCTTCGGCTTCCCGGTTGCTGAAGAACTCGAGTGGCTATCCCCATTAGCCAACGATGGGTACGCGGAATACAGCGACCAAGCGTTTCTTGACCGCCTAGGTATCGCTACGACATCAAGCCCGCTTACGTCGTTTTGGCCGAGCAGAGGACCGCAATGGGATGGCCTTGCTCGAACCAAGTCTGGCAAGTACATCCTTGTTGAGGCGAAAGCTTACCCAGGGGAAGCAAAGAGCGTTTGCACCGCTACTGCAGCGAGGTCGAAAGACAAAATAGCTGATTCTTTATCACGATCTAAGCAGCATTTCGGAGTAGCCGAAGATGTCTGCTGGCAACACCCTTATTACCAATACGCAAATCGCCTGGCTCATTTGTATTTTCTTCGGCAAGTCTGCCATCTAGACACGTTCCTTCTATTTCTCAATTTCGCCGATGCTACAGATATGAGCAAGCCTTGCAGTGCTGATCAATGGAAGCTGGCAACCGATGCCATAGAAAAGGCACTTGGTTTACCCCTCGAAGGTAAGCCCGAGGGAGTAGCAACGATAATCTGGAGCGTTAAGCACGACATGGACATCAGTTCATGTGGGTAGAAGGCGCTCTCAGGAAAGAGAAACGCCTTTCCGCATCTGATCCCTGTAACTCCAGAAAGGACCATCGCACCATGGCAATTGAAACGAAGGTTTACACCGCCCATGCAACCGCAACCGGAGGCCGCGACGGCGTCGCAAAGACCGATGACGGCAAGGTTGATCTGAAGCTACAGCTACCCAAAGAGATGGGTGGCACGGGCGAAGGCACCAATCCCGAGCAGCTGTTTGCCATGGGTTATGCGGCCTGCTTTATCGGCGCGCTGAAGCATGTATTTGGCGAGCAGAAGATGCGCCTTGATCCGGCCACCTTTATCAACTCGTCGGTGTCGTTCGGCCCGCTTGCGAACGGGGCGCATGGGTTCGGGGTCGAGGTTGCGCTTGAGGTGCACGTTCCCGGCGTCGATCATGAGAAGGCAGTGGAACTGGTACAAGCGGCGCACCAGATCTGCCCGTACTCCAATGCGACTCGCAACAATGTGGACGTGACGCTGACTATTGCGTAGATGCGCGGCGTTGCCAATTCTAAACAGCGGCCTGGAGTGTTTGCTCCGGGCCGTTTCGTGTGTGGCTGTGTTCCCTGCCAGCTGGCTCGGTACAATCAACCTGCATGAGCCGTGTCCTCATCGTATTTCAGGCGAACCATGAGCCAGTTGAGCAGCTTGCGCTGGCGGTTGCCGTGGGCGCGGTGGAAGCCGAGGCGCTTATCCGGCTGCGACGGCTTGCGGCACCCGATGCTCCCGAGGTAGGCCATAAGTCGTACGGCACGATTGCCGCCTCCGACCTGGCGTGGGCGGACTCGATCGTGGTTGGCCTGGAGGATGCGATCCCTGATGAAAGGGTGCTGGGGCCACTGCTCGATTTGCTCGCGCCAAACCAATCTCCCGAACGGAAATGCGCTTTCGTGTTCAACGCTGAGGGCGGCGGCTCCCCTACCGTGGCCCAGAAGCTGGTGGGTGAGAGCTTCGAGCTTGCAGGGATTGTGCTTGCTACAGCGGATGACATCGCCTCGAACGATGTGCTGCTCAGGATGAAGCAGTTGGGACGCGCAGCTGCTGCACCGGCGGGTCAGCCACGCGACTGATCGCTTGTGGCTGAGTGGCTTGGCGCGGGCTTGTGAACCAGAAATACCGTTGGTTTAATTGGCTACTGACCGTCGCGGATCGTGCCGCCGAGCCCCGTCAGCGCGGCGATGATGGCGGTCCACCAGGCGGTGAGTTCGTCTTCGCGCAAGGTGCGCTCGGTCGATTGAAAGACGCAGCGCAGGAGGATGGCGAAGTGAGCGTCGGGAACCGATCTGCCCTTCGGGTCGCGGAAGATCTCGAGTGGTGTGAGGCGTTTCAGGTCAGGGATCGCGAGGGCCTGGATGGCGGCGGCGATGGTGGCCCACTGCATGGTGTCGGGGAAGATGAAAGAGAAGTCGCGCTCGACGGCCTGAAAGCGGGAGAGATCGCGGGCGGTGGTTTTCTTGAGCGGGAGAGCGTAGAGTGCGGCGAGGTCGATCTCGGCGAGATGGACGGGCTGACGTAGCTTGCGGGCGGCCTGCTCGGAGGTGGCGAGTTCGCCGAAGTGGGCGATGGGTTTCCCGGCGATGAGAGCGGTGGCAGAGCGGCCGGGCTCGAGCCACTTGGGAGCGACGGCGGTGAAGGCGAGGCCGCTGTGATCGACGAGTGAAGATAGCGACTCAATGGCACCCTTGAGTTCATAGAAGGGCGTGTCTGCCGCAGAGTAAAGCGTGCCGGTAGCAGAGTCGCCGGTGAGACCAAGGGAAAGGTTTGCGGACTCTGCGACTTTGTTCGTGGATCCGGTAAAGACGGTTCCCTGCTCAAAGAGGCGCACGCTGCGAACATCGCGATTGAGATTATGCGCAAGCATCGTGACCATACCCGGGATGAGCGATGGTCGAAGGAGCTTGGCTTCGTCCGAGAGTGGGTTCTCCATGGCAATGCTTCCCTCCCCTGCGGACTTGCTCGCGGCGTAAAGGTCGCTCTCGTATTGAGAGGCGAAGGTGCTCGAAATCGATTCGCTGAAGCCAAGGGAGAGGAGACGCTGACGGACCGCTGCTTCGATGGCGGCGAGTGGTTGCGCGACGACGATGCCGGGAGCGGGGAGCGTGTTAGCGAACTTGTTGTAGCCGTAGACGCGGGCTATCTCTTCGATGAGGTCGATCTCGCGTTCGAGGTCGAGACGCCAGCTTGGGAGGGCGGCGGCGAAGGTGTCGGCCTCTTGAGGTACGAGGCTGCAGCCGAGCGAGGTGAGGTACTGGGCGACAATCTCGCGGGTAATGCCTTCGGGAGCGAGCGTGGTGCCGAGGTGGCGCTGAACCTGTTTGACGGAGAGTGAAACTGGCGGGCGTGAGGCAGTGCGGGCGGCGATCGCGGGGACAACGATGTCGATCAGGTCGCCTTCAATATGTCCGCCGGACAGGAGGACCATCTTTGATACTAGGGCATTGGCAATGGGTGCGGCGTTGAAGTCGGCACCGCGCTCGAATCGGTGGCTGGCGTCGGTGTGGAGGCCGTGGCGGCGGGCGCTGCGGCGGACACTGGCGGGATCGAACCACGCTGCTTCGACAAGGATGTTCCTGGTGGCGGCGGTGATCATGGAGTCGTAACCGCCCATGACTCCAGCGAGTGCGAGGGCTTTGCGCTCGTCGGCAACGACTAAATCGTCTGCTTCCAGTGAGCGGTCGGTGCCGTCGAGGAGCTTCAGCCTTTCGCCTTTGTGGGCGAGGCGGACGACGATGCCGCCTTCGATCTTATCGAGGTCGAAGGCATGGGTGGGGTGGCCCATGCCGAGGAGAACGAAGTTTGAGGCGTCGACGGCATTTGAGATTTGTTTCTGGTTGAGGAGGCTGAAGAGTTCGGAGACGATGCCGGTGCTGGAAGCGATGGTGACGTCGCGCAGAACACGGGCGGTGAAGCGGCCGCAGAGGGCCTTGGCGTCGGCTTCAATGCGGACGGGGAATGGTGTTGCCGCGGGGTTTGCGGCGGGAAGTGTGGTGTCGAGCGGCGGGAGCGGGAGATCGTAGATGGTCGCGGCTTCGCGGGCGATGCCGTAGTGATTCATCGCGTCGACGCGGTTGGTGGTGATGTCCATCTCAAAGAGGTGACCATCATTTTCGCCGAGCGAATGAACGCCTTCCACGGCGATGCCGCGGAGGGTGAGATCTTCGGCCAGTCGGTGATCGTCCACTGAGGCGGGTATGTTCGGCACGTATGTGCGCAACCACTTGGTTAGAATATTCATGATTGTTGAGCCTGTCGCTTACGCGAATTGTTCGAGGAAGCGCATATCGCCGGAGTAGAAGTGGCCGATGTCGGAGATGCCGTGCTGGATCATGGCGATGCGCTCGACACCCATGCCAAAGGCGAAGCCGCTGATTCGGGATGGGTCATAGGCGGGGGTGATTTCGCCAGCGAGGGCGCGTTGTTCGGTGACGGCGGCGAAGACGGCAGGATCGACCATGCCGCAGCCGAGGAGTTCGATCCAGCCAGAGTGTTTGCACTTACGGCAGCCCTTGCCGGCGCAGAAGATGCAAGAGATCTGGACGTCAGCGCTGGGCTCGGTGAACGGGAAGAAGCTGGGGAAGAAGCGCGTTTTGACGGAGGAGCCGAAGAGCGCCTTCATGGCGTGGTCGAGGGTGCCCTTGAGGTCGGAGAAGGTGATGTTGGTGTCGACGCACAAGCCTTCGACCTGATGGAAGATGGGTGAGTGCGTGGCGTCTGCGGCGTCGTTGCGGTGGACCTTGCCGGGAATGACGATGCGGATGGGCGGGGCCTGCGCGATCATGGTGCGAATCTGGACGGGGCTGGTATGGGTGCGCATCAGGAGGCGTTCGCGTGCGGGGCGGCCCTGCTGATTGGCAATCACGAGGGTGTCCTGGGTATCGCGGGCGGGGTGGTTGGGCGGGAAGTTGAGGGCTTCGAAGTTGTAGAAGTCCGTTTCAACCTGCGGGCCGGTGCTGGTGCTGTAGCCGAGATTGTGGAAGACGTCAACGATCTCCTGCATGGTCTTGAGGAGCGGATGCGGGACGCCCGGAGCACGAACGGTGCCGGGCAGGGTGATGTCGATGCCGTTTGTTTTAGAACCGACGGCAGCCGGGGTGTCCAAAGCGGCTTCGATGTGCTGCTTGAGCTGGTTGAAGCGGACACCAAGGGGCTTGCGAGCTTCGGGGGGAGCGGACTTGAGCCAGGCGTCGCTGATGAGCTTGAGGCGGCCTTGTTTGCGGCCGAGCCAATGAAGGCGGAAGGCTTCGGCGTCCATGCTGGTGGTGTCGGAGGCGACTTCAGACGCAAGGCCGGTGAAGACCAGGTCGAGGGTGGCGTCGTCGAAATTTTCGAGGGGGATTGCGGCGTCGTTCATGCAGGTACAAGGGTAAATGATTGATCGACCATGCGGCGCGAGGGTGCTGCGCGACTGATGGGGTGGCACACAGGTGGCCGGATCGATAAAAGGAGAGGAGTGGCGGGTAGAGGGAAGGCGGTTCGCGCATAGGCGCGAATGTCCCACCTTAGCGCGATAGGACTGCGCGAAGATGGGGCACCCGGCTCTTTGGTCGAAGATGGAGTACCCGGATTTGGAGGGTTAGTTATGGTCGAAGATGGGGTATCCGACTTTTGGGGAGTTAGTTCTGGTCGGCTTCGACGTCGAGGGTGAACTTCACTTCATCGCCGAGGATGGGGGCGGTGTACTTCTGGCCGAAGTTGAAGTCGCTGCGCTTGATCATGCCGGTTGCGGAGAATCCGGTAACCAGGCCACCCTTCATTCCTTTGACCGGGGCAGTGGGGCCATCGACATCGAGCGTTACGGACTTGGTGACGCCGCCAAGGGTCAGATCACCAATGACCTGGAGCTTGCCATTGGCGCGGGTGACCTGGCTGGACTTGAAGGTCATGGTCGGATATTTTTCAACGTTGAAGAATTCGGGGCTCTTCAGATGCTTGTCGCGAGCGTCGTTGTTGGTGCTGACGGTGGTGGCATCGATGGTTGTGTTTACGCTGGATTTGGAAAGGTCCTTTTCATCCCAGATAACGGTGCCGGTGATGTTGCTGATGGAACCACGAACATTGCTCACAGCGGCGTGGCGGATTTCGAAGTTGATCTGGCTGTGGTTCTTGTCGATTGTCCAGGTAGAGGACTGTGCAAGGACGGAGGTACTGGTAAGGAGCAGGCCGGCGGCAAGAGCGGTAAAGAGTCTACGGTTCATGTTTTGTCCTTTGGGTGGGTGTTTAGGTCGATGAGGATCGTTCTGGCGACCGGCGAACAACACTGGTCCCGCGTACTTGGGAGATCGTGGGCAGATGAGGCCTCTACTCAGGGCAAGTTAGAACCCTTTAACTAGTTGAGGTCGAAGAGGAGTATCTCACTCGTCTGCGTTGCCTGGGAAACATTGGCGACAATTTCAATCTTCTGTTCCTGCTCGATGGCGACCGAGTCGCCAGTTGAAAGCGGTTTGCCGTTGACTGAGACTTCGCCGCGGACGACGTGAAGCCAGGCGTGGCGAGAGTCGCCGAGATCATACGCAAGACTGCGGCCGGGTTCGAGCTCGGCTACGGAGACAGTTGCGTCCTGGTTCAGGGTTGCGGCGCCGGGCGTGGGTGTGGGCGAAGCGAGGAGCTTGAAGCGGTTGTGCTTTTCTTGCGCGTCGAACTTCAGTTGTTCGTAAGCAGGCGCGGTGCCACGGGTCTTTGGCTCGATCCAGATCTGGAAGAAGTGAACAGGCTCGGTGTCGGAGCCGTTGAACTCACTGTGAACGACGCCGCTGCCCGCGGACATCTTCTGAATCTCATTCGGGCCGAGGAATTCGGTATGACCCATGCTGTCTTTGTGCGCGAGCTTTCCGCTGAGGACGTAGCTAAGGATCTCCATATCGCGGTGGGCGTGGGCACCGAAGCCGCGGCCTTCGGCGACGCGATCCTCATTGATGACGCGAAGGGAGCGGTAGCCCATGTGGGAGGGATCGCTGTAATTAGCGAAAGAGAAGGTGTGGTGGGAATTGAGCCAGCCGTGGTCGGCATGGCCACGGTCATTGCTTTTGCGGATGGTGAGCATGGTGTTTCCTTTCTGAACTGCTACTGGACTGCTGTCACTGGCCGCCCTGATTCTCTGCAGGTCTTTGGGCATGACCGGATAATGAAGGTGTTGCCGCCTTTGCTGCGAATCCTATTTTCTTGAGGGCGGCGTAGAGGACACGGCGCTCTTCCTGCGAGAACCCTGCAGAGATGGCTTCGAGGTCGTTCTGGTGTTTTTCGAAGAGAAGAGTAATAAACTGCCGCCCCTCGCAGGTAAGGCTGACCAGGCGGACGCGTCGATCTTCGGCGCTGAGGCTGCGATGAACGAGGCGACGCTCCTCGAGACGGTCGATCGCCGAGGTCATGGAAGCGCTGGCGAGCATCACTTTTTCGCCGATCGCGGAGATGGTGAGCGGCCCCTTGTGGAGGAGAGCTTCAAGGATCATGAAGTCAGTGAGGCAAAATCCTTGCTGGCCGAAGGACCGTTCGATGTAGGTGCCAATGGAAGCGGAGGCGCGGGCGAGTACGAACCAGAGTTTGGCGGCCGGAATCACAGTTTGCTCGGGCATCAATCACCTACGACATAAGATATCTCGATGTCGAGATAAGATTCAAAACTTACGAGTGGTTGATCATCGAGGGTAAGGGCCGATGCCCAGAAGAAGGGAAGCTCGAATTGTTTCGGCAAAGTTGCGAATCAGGTGAATGGAATACGCCGACGATAGCAGGTCAAATGCCGAAGTTAGCGGCATAAATGTCTAGTGTTGGCGATCTTCCGGGGCGTTATACTTTAGTCATGAGTGATGCCGCGTTTAGCTTCGACGAGTTCCATGCACTCGAACAAAAGGTTCTCCGCGCTGTCGAGATCGTGAAGCGTGAGCGTGAGGCGCGTACGGCTGCTGAAGCCGAGGTTGCCACGCTGAAGGCGGAGCTCGCCAAGGTTTCGTCGGAGGCGGAGGCGCAGGTCGTCACGCTGAACAAGGAACGCGACGCAATCCGTCAGAGAGTCGAAAGCATGCTGTCTCAGATGGATGAGCTTTTGTAAATTGTGAACGTGCTGCAAATCCGTAAGGGACGAGAGGGGTAGAGAATGACCGAAACGCTTGAAGCTTCAGCCGAATTACAGACGCAGGCGCCGGTTGCTCCTACAGCAGGCGCCCGGGATATCCCTTCCGCGCACGTTGAGATCTACGACCAGATTTACCACTTGCGCGGCGTCGATCCGGCATACATTTCCGCTTTGGCGTCGATCGTAGACGAGAAGATGCGTGCTGTATCTGCCCAGGGCGGCACCGTCGACTCGCTCCGTGTGGCGGTGCTGGCGGCACTGAATATAGCGGACGAACTGCACGGCTTGCGCAAGAAATACAACGAACTGGCAGGGGCCCAGCAGAACACGCAGAGCGATCTGCGACACCGTGCCGATTCGCTTTCAGGGATGCTGGATGAAGTCCTCTCGGACCGCCGCGCCGGCTAATTATTCTGCTTGATGTTTGTGGCTGCCTCCGTGAAGATGAATTCGCACACTCATCTATCTTCCGGAGCATGCGCATGACCTCCTCCTGTTTTTTTTCATCGAAGCTCGCGATCGCCTGCTGTCTCTCGATTTGCGTCTTGTCGGCGGCTGCCCAGACGGCAGATCAACCAGCTGTACAGGCTGCGACGATGGCCACGGCCCCTGCTGCGACAGCTCTCGACCCTAAGTATGCTTCTGCGATGGCAGAGGCAAAGCAGATGGTGCATGAGGGCCATTACGGCTTCGCAATCGACAAGTACAAGAAAGCGAACAAAATAGCAGGTGGGAAGGACCTTGCTAGCCTAACGAAGCTTTTGGACCTCCAGTTCAGGACGGGAGAGTTCAAGGACGCGATTGGTACGGCGGCAACCCTTGAATCGATGGCGGTGACCCCGGTACAGAAGGCGTCGGCCGAGTGCGAGCGAGGGCGCGCCATCGTGGGCGAGATGGGGGACAAGAACAAGACCGATAAATTGCAGGCGGCAGACGAGGCGTTCAAGGCGGCGATTAGAGACGATCCACGCAATGGCACTGCGCATTATTACGACGGGACCGTGCTTGCCCGTCTGCAACAGCTGGATGCAGCCGGCGAGCAGTTCAAGCAGTGTCTCAGCTGCATCTCGCCCAAGGACCCCAGCTATACGCGCGCTCAACACTTTGCCGCGAATCCGCAGCTATCAACGGCAAAGATGGCCCCGGCATTTACGGTGACTGCGCTCGATGGAAACCGGTTCAACCTGGACGAGATGGGCGGGCGGGTCGTGCTGATCGATTTCTGGGCCACATGGTGCGGTCCCTGCAATGAAGAGCTGCCCCACATCAAGAAGATTGCGAAAGAGTTTGCCGGCCAGCCCCTGGTCATCATCAGCGTGAGCTGGGACAACGACGAGACGAAGTGGAAGAACTTCGTCAACAAGAACGAGATGACATGGGTCCAGTATCGCGATGCCGACCACGAGCTGAGCAAACGCTTCGATATCAACGCGATCCCTCATTACTTCACGATCGACTCTGATGGCGTTCTGACCTCGGAGATGCTGGGCTCCGGATCGAATGTCGAAGGCAAATTGAAGAAGCTGGTTGCCCGGGCTATTGCGTCGCAGGCAAAGACGGCACCGACCACAATCGGGACGAAATGAAAGTCATCTTGCACAGCTTACTTGCTAAATCCGAACACCCGCATTTAGCATCCAACTCAGATGAACCGGCCTGCAAAGCAGGTGCGCGACCAACGCTGGTTGAACCAATACTTATTGAACAGGGACCTAGCTCGTATACATGGCTCGGTGTGCTATGTCCGCCAGTTCGGAAAGCCTAAAGAGCCACGGCGGGGTCCCACCGTCTTAGACGGGTTCACCAGCGACTCGACGCACGGCCCAGCGGGTCGGTTTTTCCTTTTTGCAATCCGCCGACCCACCCTGAGTGCACGCCCCCTACCTTCAACTCGGCCATCTCCAGTTTCCTATCTTTGGCATCTTTGCTGCCATTGGATTGATGGCTGCTTTGACGCTCAGTCAGCGAACTGCCCGCTATGCGCCGCTTACGCCTGAGGCTGTATGGAACGCGGGAATGACCGCTGTCCTCGCAACGTTCGTCTTCTCGCGGCTGCTGCTGATCGCCTTCAACCTGCGCAGTTTCCTGCACTATCCCCTGCTGATCCTTGCGTTGCCTTCGCTTACGAGTGTTGGCATTGCGCTCACCGCAATCTTCATGCTCGGATACATTCGCTGGCGCAAGCTGCCGTTCCTGCCGCTGCTCGATGCCATTGCTCCCAGCGCAGCAATCCTGTGGGCGTTTCTAAGCCTGGGCCGCATTGTCGACGGCACCCGCGAAGGTATGCCGACGACCCTGCCCTGGCATGTGGTCGACTCGATGTCGGGCGCAGTGCATCCGGTCGAAGGCTACAGCCTGCTTGCAGCCCTGCTGATCTGGGTCGCGTCGCTGAGAAGCATTCGGTCAGTTCGCTATACGGCGGGACAAACCACTGCACTGGGGCTGGTTTCCTCAGGGGCAGCGATCTTCTTCATCGACTTCTTCCGCCTTCCTTCCGACCTGCTCGAACATGCGCCGCTCGATCCATCACAGATAATAGGGACAGCGATGATTCTGGCCGGCGCAGCACTGCTTCTGTGTGCCCGGTCCGGGACCAAGCGAGAGAGCGGGAACGAACCTCACCATGCCTTCTAAGAACATGCTGCCGAAGGGCCAGCGCCACCACTCAGTACGCAAGGAGTACCGCGCCACCCGCGGCGCAGAGCCTGCACCCGAGGTTGTCGTCCCCGTCCTTGACTTTGAAGACGAAGAGGACTCGACCTTTGAAGACGGCATTCGCACCTTCACCGCAGCGCCCGAAGCTGCAGGCATGCGGATCGACGCGTACCTGGCGCAGACGCTGCCCGACATCTCCCGCGCGCGGGTCCAGTTGCTCATCGACTCCGGCCAGGTCCGTGTTGATGCAAAGCTTGCGAAGGCCAAGCAGAAACTCATTGGCGGCGAATCGATCGAAATCGAAGGGGAACCCCAGCCTCCGCCGCTTCACGCAATAGCCGAAGATATTCCGCTTGAAATCCTCTTCGAGGACCAGTACCTCGCCGTGGTCAACAAGCCTGCGGGGATGATGGTCCACGCGGGCTCCGGAGCCCATGAAGATGCGCGTAATCGCGGCACCCTTGTCAACGCGCTGCTCTTCCACTTCGGCAAGCTGTCGGAAGTTGGGGGCGATCTGCGCCCTGGCATCGTCCACCGGCTCGACAAGCAGACCAGCGGGATCATCCTGGTTGCGAAGGACGACAGCACCCACCGCAAACTTGGCGAGATGTTCTCTGAGCGCCGCCTGGAGAAGAACTACCTTGCCCTGGTCCATGGATATCTTGCGAAGGACCATGTGACGGTCAACCTTCCTATCGCCCGCGACCTGATCCGCCGGACGAGGATGACGACGCGTCGCGCAGCGTCAGACCCGGGCGCAAGGTCGGCCGTCTCGCACGTCAGCGTCCTTGACCGTCTCAGCACGCCCTATGGCCCCTTCACGCTGGTCGATGTAAAGATCGAGACTGGGCGGACGCACCAGATTCGCGTTCACATGCAGTCGCTCGGCCACCCCGTGGTGGGGGACTTCCTCTACGGTGCTCCACACCGCATCCTTGCCAACCCGGCAGTCAAACATGATGAAGGGCTTGAGCTGGAACGCAACTTCCTGCATGCTGCGCACCTGGTCTTTGTCCACCCCAGGACGAGTAAGACGATGGACATGCAGTCACCTCTGCCAGCCGATCTTGCGGAGTTCATGGCTGCGCTCAAGGCTGGTCCTAAGCCGGCAGCATCTGTAAGTTGATACACTCTACCCCGTGACATCTTTGAACGAATTGCCCTGCTTCGCGCGAACGCTTGCTGTTGCGTTGCTATCTGCCGTGTGCACGTTGAACGTTGCTGACGCGCAGACTCCTGCACCAGCCCAGCCGCAGCCGGCGACGCCGCAATCTGCCGGCCAGCCTGCAACACCTACGAACCAGACTGCGACACCTACAAACCAGACTGCGACACCTACCGGCCAGACCTCCTCTGAAGGCGGCCAGGTATTTAAGCTTCCAACGATTGAGACTGATGAGGTCAGCCAGATCTTCACGGTTACAGACCGCAAGGGCCACTTCATCACAGGCCTGCACCAGGAGAATTTTGGACTGCTCGATGACGGACGCCCGCCACTGTCTGTCCTTCAATTCACCCAGCAGACCAACCTGCCGCTGCGTGTCGGCGTGTTGCTCGATACCAGCAGTTCCATACGCCAGCGCTTCCAGTTTGAGCAGGACTCCGCGGTCGAATTTTTCCTGCAGGTGCTGCACCTCAATGACCGTGCCTTCGTCGAGGGCTTCGACGTGCAGACGGATCTTGCCCAGGACTTCACAAACAACGTCGACCTGCTGAATCAAGGCATTCGCAAGCTTCGGCCTGGTGGCGGAACGGCGCTCTTCGACGCGCTCTACAAGACGTGCCGCGACCAGATGCTGACCCTGCGCGAGACTGGCTCCGTGCGAAAAGCACTTATCCTGGTCTCGGATGGCGATGACAATTACAGTCGCGCCGAAGAGACTGACGCCATCAAGATGTGCCAGCGCGCCGACACAATCGTCTACGCCATCAGCACCAATATCAGCGCCACCAAGGACAAGGGTGACGATGTGCTGAAGACGATCGCCGACGCAACGGGCGGTCGCGCCTTCTATCCCGTCCGCATCGAAGACGTTGCTACCGGCTTCCGCAGCATCGAAGAAGAGCTCCGGAGCCAGTACCTGCTGATCTATCGCCCTGCCAACTTCAAGACAGATGGCGCCTTCCGCACCATCTACCTGCATGCCATTGACCCGCGCTACCAGGTGAGCACTCGTAAAGGTTATTTCGCCCCACGACCGCAGTAGCTTCGAAGAACGTTTGGGATGGTAACTACGTGGGAAGATCCGGGTCTAATTGGATAGGGGACACCTATGCGCATTGCAAGTCGATTCACCTCCGCTTTGCTGGCTCTCATTTTCAGCGCTGTCGTGCATGCGCAGAACCAGCCCGTCGGCCCGCAGACGTTCGCCAACCTGGCCGACCAGCCCGGCACCCACACCGGCATGGTTTTTGACCGCTCCATGATGCAGGTTGCGCAAGGAGTTCTGGAGTCCAGCGGCATCGATGAAAAACGTGCGGCCGCTTCGATCACGAGCATCAGCTTCGACACGTACAAGTATCCGCAGCCTGCGTTCTACACCCCCGAGGCGATGGCCTCGCTGGTCGCGGCCTACCACGCCGCCGGATGGAAGCACATGGTGAACGGAAATGCGTCGCCCGCCAACTCGGCACAGCCAAAGTCTGCGATCACCGACCTCTGGCTGCACTTCAGCGGGTCGGATATCGATGACGTTACGGTGCTGGTGCGGGCCCCCAGGAATATGAACGTGATCCAGGTCACGGGCGACCTGCGACCGCTCGATCTCGTCCACCTTGGCGGCCACTTCGGCATTCCCAAGGTCGATCCCGGCGCCGTCATGGTCCCCGCCCCCGACGGCCGCTGACTCCGGCAGCTAACCGTAAAGCTCAACGCTGCGCAGCACCGCCAGTTTGCGCTCTGGCGGCAGGAAGCTGGCCTCGACGGCATTTGCGGCAAGCTCCCGTAACTGCTCCAGCGTGAATCCGAAGCGCTCGTAGGCGAGCATGTATTCCTCGAACAAGTTGCTGCCAAACATGGGCGGATCGTCCGAGTTAATTGTGACCATCAAGCCTGACTCGAAGTACTCACGGATGGGGTGCTGGTCGAAGTCAGGGCAGCTCCCGGTCCGGATGTTGCTGGTAACGTTCAACTCGAGCGGGATCTGCCGGGTCGCCAGGATCTCTAAGAGATCGGGATCGTATTGCGCCGCAAGGGCATGCCCAATGCGCTCTGCCCCTATGTTGATCGCAGACCAGATGCTTGCCGCTCCGCTCTCGCGGCCTCCTGTCTCACCGGCATGGGCGGTCAGGCGCAGCCCGGCGGCCTTCGCCTCCGCATACGACTCCTTGAACAGGTCGGCGCTGCCTCGGGCTTCATCGCCGCCGATGCCAATGCCAACGATGCTTGGATACTGATGACGCAACTCCGCCGCCTTGCGAAATACCTTGGCAGCTTCCTCCGCTCCAAAGTGCCGCACTGCATCGATCAGCCAGTATATGGTCGTCCCAAACTCCGATTCGCCGCGTACTCGACCGCGTTCAATGGCCTCGACAAATGGCTCAACCTCGGCGTGTTTCCAGTAAAAGATGATGCCAAACGAGATGTACACCTCGGCGTGAACGATGCCCTGCGCTGCCAGTTCCCGCACCATGTTGTACGTGATCAGCTCGTAGTCATCCGGGCCTTTTAATCGTGAGGACACGGCCTTGAACGAATCCATGAAGCCGAGGAAATTTTCGTAGACATAGAGCTTTTTCGCTGCTGCGGCGGTAAGCGGCTCTGCATCGTGCCGCTTGCTTAGCTGCAGGAGCGTCTCTGGCAGGATTGTGCCCTCAAGGTGCAGATGCAGCTCGACCTTTGGCAGACCCCGCACCCACGCCGGGACGTCGATCTCCGGAGACTGCTTCGTTCGTTTCTGTGGCATAGGACTTAGTCTAGCCCCGATGTGAGCCGCTCCTCGAGAATGATTAAACTAAGTCTGGTAGACTAAGCTACAGGCTGACTATGGAAATTGTGAACATGCACGAAGCCAAGACGCAGCTGTCAAGGCTGGTCGAGAAGGCAGTAAATGGCGAGGCGTTCGTTATTGCGAAGGCGGGAACTCCACTGGTTCGAGTCTCAGCTCTCAATAGTCCGAAATTGCCAATGCGGCTGGGATTCATGGCTGGCGAAATTGACGTTCCGGCAGATTTCGACCGTATGGGCGAGAAGCAGATTGAGCGCCTCTTCAGCGGCAACGAATGAGGCTCCTGCTGGATACGCATCTCCTGCTCTGGGCCGCCGGCGAGCCTGCAAAGATGTCCAAAGCAGCGCGCAGGTTACTTGCCGATCCGGGGAATGATCTGGTCTTCAGCGCCGCCAGCCTATGGGAGATTACGATCAAGCGTAGGCTTGGGCGCCCTGACTTTCGCGTTGAGCCACGCTTACTTCGTCGCGGCCTGCTCGACAACGGCTACATTGAGCTCCCTATTACGAGCGAACACGCGCTTATGACCGAGAACCTACCAGGACTGCACAACGATCCATTTGACCGTATTCTGGTAGGCCAAGCCATGGTCGAGGGCATCACTCTGCTTACGGTTGACACGCTGCTCGCAAAGTATCCGGGTCCTATTAAGAAGGTCTAGCCGCCACTTAGGCCCCCTCGTAGAACTCGCTCCGTTTTCGGCTGTAGAAGAAGTAAACCACCAGCCCAATCGCCAGCCACACAAAGAACCGCACCCATGTCACTGCTGGCAGCCCGGCCATCAGCAGGATGCAGAAGAGGGTGCTCAGCACCGGGATGACCGGCCCGAAGGGGACGCGAAATCCACGATGCCGTGCGGGGTCTTTGGCCCGAAGCACGATGACGCCGATGGAAACCAGCACGAACGCGAATAGGGTGCCGATGTTGGACATCTCGGCAAAGGTTCCCACGTCGAACAGGCCGGCCGGAATGGCGACCAGGATTCCAGCGAACCACGTCGCAAATGCGGGCGTCTGGAACCGCGGATGCAGGCTTGAGAAGACCTTTGGGAGCAGACCGTCGCGGCTCATGGCAAACCAGACCCGGGCCTGTCCAAGTTGAAAGACCAGGATTGACGACACCATGCCGACCAGCGCACCCAGCAGTACCGCCAGCCTTACCCAGTGCAGCCGATGCCCACCGGGTTCGAGGCTAACGCGCTTCAGAGCGTTTACTACGGGCGCGCCATCGCCTGCAACGGACGCCCACGGAACCATCCCTGTCAGCACCGCTGCCACGCCGATATAGAGCACTGTGCATACCACTAGTGTTGCAATGATCCCGATGGGCACATCGCGCCGCGGATTTTTGCACTCTTCGCTCGCCGTCGAGACTGAGTCGAAGCCGATGTACGTGAAGAAGATAATGGACCCGCCAGCGAGGACGCCCGTAAAACCGTTCGGCGAGAACGGATGATAGTTCGAAGGATGAATGAAGCTCAGCCCGAACGAGATGAATAGCAGGATGGCCGCGATTTTGATCAGCACCATTACGTTGTTGGTTTGCGCCGACTCGCGAATACCCCGAACGAGAATGACCGTGAGAAGCAGCACGATCACAAATGCAGGAAAATCGAATCCGACATGCCATCCTGAATGGAAGATGTCGTTGCCTGCGAGGTCCTGCAAGCCCAGGGGCAAGTAGGCCGGTGAAAGCCACTTCGGGTCGAGATGGATGCCCAGCCAGTCGAGCAGGTCCACGATATGCGCGGCAAACCCGACGCTCACACTCATGTTTGAGAACGCGTATTCGAGGATCAGATCCCACCCAATGATCCAGGCGATCAGCTCGCCCATGGTCGCGTAGGTGTAGGTGTACGCCGACCCGGCGATCGGGATCATGCTCGCGAGCTCTGCGTAACAAAGCCCGGTGAGCCCACACACAATCGCCACCAGCACCAGCGAGACCGCCAGCGCTGGCCCTGCGCCTGGTCTGCCTGCGACTGCGCCGCTCGAATGATGGATCCAGCCGGCGATCAAGTCGATGATCGGCGAGCCCTTCCAGTCGGCAATCTTTGAAGGGTTGCCCCCGATTGCGGTGCCGATGACGGTAAAGATGCCTGACCCGATTACCGCGCCGATGCCGAGAGCTGTCAGCGAGACCGGCCCCAGCGTCTTCTTCAGCGCATGTTCCGGCCGTTCCGAATCAGAGATGAGCTTATCGATCGACTTCGTGCGAAAGATTTGGCGGGGCAGGATCGTGTCCCTCAGAGATTGGATTTAGGTGGTGCAGCAAAGCGCGGTGGTTCCAAGGCACAATTTATTGAACTTTAGCAGATAGCCGAATCTCTGCTGTCGATGTGCGCCCGGCCAACGGCGGATGTGTTTACGGCAAGCTGTGATCGAGGACAGGTTCGCTTCTCGCCTCGCGCTCAGCCGATTGCACGGCGCGACGGACCTTTGTTGGCGCGGTAGTGCGGTTGGGCTATACTTCGGCCATGGCGCGGTCTGATCGACCTGGAGCGCCAGCGAGTGAGGTGCGTCTTCAGCGAAAGCATGAATGACAATGCGCTCGATGTCTCCACGGGGGCTCCACCCAGTGGACCGCCAGGCCGGTTGCCGGGCGGCGCGGTGGAATGGCGTGCGACGACTGCCGTGCTTCGAAGTACGGTGCGTGCCTTCACCTCAGTTGTTGACGATCTTGTAGCAACAGTATTTCCGGCTGATTGCCGTGCGTGCGGTGGTTCCCTGCTGCGCGCTGACTCTTTGCGGTTCGATGTTCCTGTCTGCGACCTCTGCCTGTCGCGACTTTCTCCACAATCAGAGACTCTTGTCACTGCGCTTTGCCGGTGTTGCGGCGAAGCGATGGGCATGGAGAGTGACCGGTTTGCGTCACCTGTGGAAGGACTGCTGTGTACGCCGTGCCGGATGGTACCTCCGCCATTCGAACGGGCGGTGGCGTTTGGAGTTTACGAAGATGAGCTGCGGGAGCTGCTGCATTTACTGAAGTACAACGGTGTGCGCAGACTGGCTGGGCCACTGGGACACAAGCTGGCGCAGGCGGTGATGCTGTTTGAGAGTGCGTCGCAGTGGACGGGCGATGTGGTGGTGATTGCGGTGCCGCTGTTCGCCGCAAACACCCGGGCACGCGGCTTCAATCAATCGACTTTACTTGCGGATGAGGCTGTATCGCGGCTGCGCAAGCTGCGCCCAACGTGGAAGCTTGCGGCCCGGCACGGATTGCTGAAGCGAGTGAAATCTACGGAAAGCCAGTTCAACTTGAGCACGCGCGGGCGACGCAGGAATCTTGTTGGTGCGTTCAAGGTTGAGGATGCGCGGAACGAGTTGGCGGGCCGCGATGTCTTGCTGATCGATGATATTTATACGAGTGGCGCAACTTCGCGAACTTGTGCGCAGGCGTTGCGGCGGGCGGGTGTCAGACGGGTATGGGTAGCCACTTTGGCACGGGCACAGAGGGAGCAGGTGGAGTTTTGGAGCTCGAGCAGCGGGGATTCTGGATAACGAGGACCGTACCTTAGCGATTGAAGTCACTGAGGTGCGATGACAGATGTACGGCACGGCAAGAGCCGTCCCTCAGGCAAGACCAGCGCTCTTCGAACATTTGAAGGGTCAGGCCCTCAAGACAGACTTCCAACAGCATTCTCGATTGAACGATTGATGTGGAGGCAGTAGATGCAACCATCGAAGACGCGGAAACAGAGACTGGGCGGCAAGTGTCACACCATGCTGCATGGGCGTACGCCGAACCCGAAGACAGAGGTCGAGGTGCGTGCCGGGGTGTTTCGACAGCCGGCGATGCAGACACCGGTGCTGGTGCTGAATGCGTCGTATGAGCCGATCAATATCTGCGGAGCGCGGCGGGCGCTGGTGCTGGTGCTGAAGGGCGTAGCGCGGACGGAGGAGGAGCAGGGCTCCATGCTGCATGCGGCAAGGATGAACGTGGCGATGCCGAGCGTGATCCGGCTGCTGGAGTACCGCAGGATTCCGCACCAGACACGGGCGCTGTCGCGCAAGAATATCCTGCTGCGGGACAGAAACTGCTGCCAGTATTGCAGCGTGATCCTAACGGCAGGAGAGTTGACGCTCGACCATGTGATCCCGCGTTCGCGCGGAGGCCTGTCTACGTGGGAGAATCTTGTCGCGTGCTGCCACAACTGCAATCGGCGCAAAGGCAACCAGATGCTGCATGAGTTGACAGAGATGAAGCTGCTGCGCGAGCCGCGTCCGTTCAGCCTGCATACCTCGCGGCACATAATGCGGATGATTGGCAGCGCTGATCCGAGCTGGCGGCGATATTTGTACTTCGAATCCGGGAATGCTGCATAGAGTCGTGCTGCGTGCCATGCAGCCGACTGCCGCTCCGGACCTGATGCGGAGGCTGTTCGCTGCGTTTAGAGCGACGGCCTTTTGTGGGGCAGGCTCTCTTGCTGGTTACAGCTTGTAGGCTTTTCGAACGAGGCCGACGGTGAGTTCGCGGGCGAGCTCGAAGGCTTCGTCTTCGTCGAGGCGGTGCTCGGCGACGAGGCGGGCAAGGAAGGCGCAGTCGACGCGGCGGGCGACGTCGTGACGTGCAGGAATTGAGAGAAAGGCACGGGTGTCGTCGTTGAAGCCAACGGTGTTGTAAAAGCCGGCGGTCTCTGTAGCCTGTTGGCGGAAGCGCATCATGCCTTCAGGCGAATCGTGGAACCACCAGGGTGGGCCGAGCTTGAGCGCGGGATAGTGGCCGGCGAGCGGAGCGAGTTCGCGGCTGTAGGCGGTCTCGTCAAGCGTGAAAAGGATGAGGGTGAGGCGTGGGTCGTTGCCATACTTCGAGAGCAGCGGGCGGAGGCTGCGGACGTACTCGGTGGACGAGGGGATGTCGGCGCCTTTGTCGCGGCCGAAGCGGTCGTAGAGGGCGCGATTGTGGTTTCGGATAGATCCGGGATGGAGCTGCATGATGAGGCCGTCGTCGAGGCACATGCCGGCCATCTCGGTGAGCATCTGGGCCTGGAAGAGTTCGAGGTCGCCTGATTGCGTTTTGCCCGAGAAGATGCGGGCGTAGAGGCGAGCGGCTCCGTCGGGTGCGAGGTCTGCGGTGAGGGCGGTGAGGTGGCCGTGGTCGGTGGCGGCGGCGCCGTTGGCGATGAAGAACTGGCGGCGGGCACGGAGTGCGTTGAGGTAGCCGTCCCAGGTGGAGACATCTTCTTTCGTGACTTCGCCGAGTTGGTGGAGGTTCTGTTGAAAGTCGACGAACTCGGCATCGATGACGGCATCGGGGCGGAAGGTGGGAAGGACTCTTCCCTTCCAGCCAGATGCTCTGATGGCGCGGTGATGCTCGAGCGAGTCGGTGGCGGCGTCGGTGGTGGCGAGGACTTCGATGTTGAAGCGTTCGAAGAGAGCGCGGGGAAGAAACTCGGGCGTGGCGAGTTTTTCGGCGATGCGGTCGTATGTGGCATCAGCGTTACTGGCGCTGAGGCGTTCAGAGAGGCCAAAAAGATTGGCGAAGGTGTAGTCGAGCCAGATGCACGTCGGGGTGCCGCGGAAGAGGAAGTAGTTTTCGGCGAAGATGCGCCAGGCAGCGCGGGGGTCGGCTGTGGCTTGCGGATCGGCATGGATGCCGGACTGCGGGATACCGAGCGATTCGAGTGAAATGCCCTGCGAGTAGAGCATTCGGAAGATGTAGTGGTCGGGCTGAACGAAGAGCGAGGTGGGGTTAGGGAACGGCTTATTCTCGGCAAACCAGCGCGGGTCGGTGTGGCCGTGCGGGCTGATGATGGGGAGAGCTTTTACCGTGTCGTAGAGCGCGGCTGCAAGGGAACGGACGCGAGCGCCGTCTGCGGGGAAGAGGATGTTCGGATCCTGCATAATACGGTCTCCAAGAATGGCGATCAGGCTTGCGGGAAAGAGATGTCAATGACCTTCGCAGTGTGGCCGAGGCGCGGAACGAGCAACTGGAAGGTGGCGAGGGCAAGAAGGTAGGAGCTTCCACAAAGAGCGAAGATGAGCAGCGGATGCAGCGAGAAGAAGTGCTTGACGATCCAGGTGAAGCCCGCGCCGCCGGCGGCTCCGATGGCGCCGCCGAATCCGACGACGGTGGAGACGGCGGTGGAGGGGAACATGTCGGTTGGAGTGGAGAAGAGGTTTGCGGACCAGCCCTGGTGGGCCGCCGCAGCAAGCGAGATGAGCAGAACGGCGGGCCAGCTGTTGAGGGGGAAGAGGTGGCCGAACTGCGGTACGAAGACGATGGGCGTGACGGCGAGGGCGCAGAGGAGCAGGGCGAACTTGCGGCCACTGTTGACGGTGTGGCCGCGCTTCATGCGCCAGCCAGAGAGACCTCCTCCGGCGATCGAGCCAACGCTGGAGATAGCGTAGACACAGACGATCTGCCAGTAAGCGTGCTTGAGGTCCAGACCGTAGTTTTCATTGAGGAACTTTGGGAGATAGAAGAGATAGAACCACCAGATGGGATCGGTCAGGCCCTTGGCGATGGAGAATGCGTAGAGGCCGCGGTGGCGAAATAGCCTTGCATAGGAAGGCGGCCCAGCGATGACGGTGGAAAGATCGCGCTGGGTCTGGGTGGACCCGCGGCGTAGGCGATTGTAGGGAAATAAGAGCCAGACAACGAGCCAGATCGTGCCGAGCGAACCAGTGGCAAGAAAGCCTGCCTGCCAGCCCCACTTTGCGGTGACGGCGGCAACAAGTGCGGGTGCGATGAAGGCGCTGGCATTCGAGCCGGAGTTGAAGAGACCGGTGGCGAGGGCGCGCTCTTCTGACGGGAACCACTCGGTGGTGGCCTTGATGGCGGCGGGGAAGTTGCCGGACTCGCCGAGGCCGAGAAGGGCTCGGGCGATGCAGAAACCGACGACCGATTTGACGAGCGCGTGGCCCATCGAAGAGAGTGCCCACACGGTGATCGCCAGGGCGTAACCGATGCGGGTGCCGACCTTGTCGATGATGCGACCGGCGGTGAGCAGGCCGAGGCCGTAGGCGAACTGGAAGCAGATGACGATGTCGCCATAGTTGTTATTGAAGACGGACTGGTGGGCGGCATCAAGAGATGGATCCCACCCCATGAAGCTGAGATTGTGCAGCAGCGGTTCGATCAGCGAGAGGACTGAGCGATCCATGTAGTTGATGGTGGTGGCGAAGAAGAGCAGGCCGCAGACGAACCAGCGGATGTTCGGATTGCCGGGGCTGTCGGGCTCGTCGGGATCGTCACTGGACTGCGGCGATGGCATTGGGCGCGCTGGACGGGGCAGGTGAGGAGATTCGATTGCGCCACTGTCCTTCGGCATAAACGTGAGAACCCCCGTGCGAAGAATCATAGAGGGTATCGGCGCGGTCCGGCTACCACCGGGCGGGTGTGGAGCTCTCACCCGGTGGCTGGTGCGATAGAGCTACTTCACCTCCGCGCTGAGCGGCAGGTCGCGGGAAGAGCTGCCCGCAAGAACGATTCGCTTGCCGGCTGGCTTCATCCACATCTTCCTGCCTGTGGACCAGTACTGGAAGGCGCGCGGCGCGACCTGCAGGGTGACGTCCCGTTCTTCCCCAGGAGCGAGCGTTATACGATCGAACGCGGCGAGCGTCGTTGGTGCAAACTGCGCGCCTTCTGGCTTGATCGCAGGAGCTTTGAGATACACCTGCGGGACTGCGTCTCCAGCGATGCTGCCCATGTTCTTTACGTAAAGCGAGACAGACGCGCCGCCATCGGGCCGGGGTGTGACTTTCAGGCCCGACATGGTGAAGGTCGTGTACGAAAGTCCATAGCCGAAGGGGAAGAGCGGCTCGATCTTCTGGTCGTCGAACCAGCGATAGCCGACCAGCACACCTTCCGAATACGTTGTTTTGCCACCAACACCCGCGGCGGAACGCTCTGGATGCGCTGGCGAAGTCGCGGGATAGTCGCCGAGCGACCTGGCCCAGGTCATGGGCAGCTTGCCGCCGGGATTGCTGAGGCCGAGCAGCAGCTTGGCTTCGGCTGTGCCCCCTTCGTCTCCTGGCCACCACATCTCGATGACGCCCTTCACTTTGTCGATCCACGGCATCTTGACGGGCTGGCTGGTATTGAGGACGACGATGGTGTTTGGGTTGACGGCGGCAACCTCTTCGATGAGGGCATCCTGTCCGCCGGGCAGCTCAAAGTGCGGCTTGTCGCGGGTCCAGGCAAAGACTACGGCTGTTGTGGCGTGCTTCGCTGCATCGATCGCTGCGGCGTGGGCCTGCTCGCGCGCCTCGGGCGTCATCCAATTGAGGCGTAGTTGTACAGGCACGTTCGACGTGTCACTCGAGGTTACGACTTCAATGGCGTGAGGGCCCTTGGTTAACTGCGCGGCACGGCGGACGTTGTCGAGGCCGTCGGTGGTGGGGATACCGTTGTCCTGCGTGGCATGCTGAACATCGCCGTGCACGGTGCCCTTGACTGCGCCGGTCCGGCCCAACTCCCTGCCATCGATGGTGATGGTCGCGCGGGTGCCGAGTGCCTGGAGATAGAGCCAGTAAGAGCCGCCCGAGGGAACCGTGAGCTCGCCCTTCCAGGTGGCGGCAGTGTTCGCCGGAAGCGACTTGCCGTTCGTCTTTGTGAAGTCGATGCCGGCATCGGTTGCAGTCTGGCCTGAGGCGTCGGTGCGGAGGAGACCAGGTTTGCCGTCATGGGTGAACAGTGCGGCATCGATGGGTGTGCCGGTCATGTCGTCGGCGACGGCGAAGGTGATCTTTGCGCCTGGGGCGAGCTGCCGCATGGCGGCGAGCGGGCCAACCTGGCGCTCCGGCACGCCAGGCGAGCGCTCGCCGAAGGTACCAATCGAGGCGACCTGGCCTGCAGTCGGGCCAATCAGAGCGATCGAGTCTGATTGCTTCAGAGGGAGGATACGGTCTTCGTTCTTGAGCAAGACAGCGGCATCTTCGGCGGTCTTCTCGATGATTGCTCCATTGGCTTCGAAGTCCTGCGGCGTCACGTTGTGTTTCTGCCTGCCATCGAGATAGCCAAAGCGATCGATCTCGTAAAGGACCTTGCGCGCCGCAGCAGTTACGGTTGCTTCGGTGATGGAGCCATCCTTCAGGGCGTCGTACATGGTCACGGGATCGGACTCGGTGGGGAAGGCATTGAGGTCCATGCCTTTCGCGCCGGCTTCCTCAGGAATGGTGCCGCCCAGCATGCCTGCTAGTGCGGCCTCGTTGGGCTTGGTGGGCGGTGCTGCAGTGCCGGAAGCAGTACGGAAATAAGTGTGCATCATTCCAGCGAAGGGACTGTCGTCGGGAACGACGCCGGGCATCTCCATGGTGAGACCCTGATTAAGGAAGTGAACGTTGTGCACGCCACCCCAGTCTGAGGTGACGAAGCCTTTGAAGCCCATCTGGTCGCGGAGAACGGTCTTGAGCGTGTCTGCATTGCCGCAGGCGAAGGTCCCGTTGATCTTGTTGTAAGAGCACATGATCGATGCCACGCCGGCTTTAATGGCAGCGTCAAAGGGGGCGGCGTAGATCTCGTGCAGGGCTTGATCGTCGACAAAGATGTTGTAGGAATCGGAGTCGTAGCCGATGTAGTGCTTGGCCTGCGACATGACTCCCTGGGCCTGCTCACCGCGGATCTCGGCGGCGCCCATTGTGCCGTTCAGCAGCGGATCTTCACCGAGCGTGTTGTAGCTGCGGGCGAAGGTAAGGTCACGATCGATATTGATGAAGGGCTGCAGCACGACGTCAATGCCGAGCGAGCGGGCCTCACGACCGATCGCGACGCCATTCTGTTCGGCGTCCTTGACGCTCCAGGTAGCGGCAACGCCCATGGTCGCGGTTTGCGCCTGACCGGCGACGCGGGTGAGGACGCCTGGGGGCCCATCCGCCATACGCAGCGAAGGAATGCCGAGTCGTGGAACGCCGGGGAGAAAGCCTGCCTGACCCTGGTTGGTTGCAGCAGGTTCTACACCGCCGCGGATGAGGTCTATCTTTTCTTCGAGAGTCATTTGCTTGAGAAGGCGATCGATACGTGCCTCGTCCGCCTTCTCAGGCGGAACTACCTGGGCACGCATGGGGAGAGCGCAGGAGGCAAGGAACAGAAAGGCGGGAAGGGCAGACCGCAATGACATACAGACTCCAGGGTTAAGGTTGTCGGATGAAGGCTTTATCGACTTGAGACTTTGTCAACTAAAGTTTTGTCGATTGAGGGCTTTGTCGATTGAGGCCAGTGGTTGCACATGTGCAAACCTGGACGACTCAAAAAGTGGAGTATATGCCTACGGCAGGAGACCTGTAACTGTTGTGCCCGGGTGTGTAGATCGTATCCTGTTCGTAGATGAGAAAACATTCGTTCGGTTTCACATTGCTGCTTGCGCTGATCTCTGGCGTGAGCTCACTGGGTGTGGACATGGGTCTGCCAGCGATCCCTGTTATCGAGCGGCACTTTGCGCTGCTCGATGGACGAGGGGCGCTGACGCTAAGCGTCTTTCTTGCGGGCTTCGCCGTGACGCCGCTGTTTGGCGGCCCACTGTCTGATCGCTTTGGGCGCAGGCCGGTGCTGATCGGAGCGCTCCTGATTTATGCGGCAGCGGCGTTTGGATGCGCAGCAGCTCCGAGTTTTGCCGTGCTGCTGGTGGCACGTGTGCTGCAGGGATCGGCTGCGGGGGTTTGTGTTTCGTTGCCACTGGCGATCATCCGTGACAGCCTGGAAGGGCCAGCCGCGCGTAACAGCATGTCACAGGTGACGACCGTGCTGGGGGTGGTGCCGGTGCTTGGCCCGGTAACGGGAGCGTGGGTGCTGCTGGTGACGAGCTGGCGCGGGGTCTACGTGGTACAGGGTTCGCTGGCATTGTTACTGCTGATCACGGTATGGTTTGCCTTTCAAGAGACGCTGCACAAACATAAACGGCAGCGGCTTACGGTCGGGACCCTGATGCACAACTACGGCTTGCTGCTGATCGAGAAGGTCTTCCTGATACATGCAGTGGTCTACTCGCTGACGTTTGCCTGCCTGTTTGCGTATGTCTCCGCTTCACCGCTGGTGCTGATGGGAAGAATGCAGGTGCGAGAGCAGATCTACACGCTGCTCTTTGCCTGTACGGCGGGTTCGCAGATGGTGGGAGCGTTTTTCAGCGGTCTGCTGACACGGCGGCAGCTGGCGATGACCACGCTCATTCGTGGCGGATTGGTGGTGATGGTGTGCGCTGCAAGTCTTGGGCTGGTGCTTCAACTGCTCGGATTTGCACGGCCGATCGTCATCATGCCACCGACGATGATTTGCCTTTTCTGCTTTGGCTTTCTGTCACCATCGCTGACGGTCGGAGCGCTTGAACCAATTCCGCACATTGCCGGTGCAGGGAGTGGAGCGATCCGAAGTATGCAGTACTTCCTGGGAGCAGGGGCAAGTGCGTTGCTCGCATGGATGTGTGCGAGACCGAGTGTGAATCCGATTATTGCGATGGTCGCGACGATGGCCATTGCGGCGGTGCTCGCATGTGCGCTTTACTTCGGGACGGGCATGCACACGTACGCGGCGAAGACTCAGCAGGAACCTGCATCCATTGCATAGCATGAGTCCAGGAGCTAGCCGGCCCTCGACTGATCGAGATCGGTCTTCATGCCAGCCCAACTAATACGCGTGGATTGTTCGGGCGTGCCGCCACCTTTCCAGTGCGTCTCGAGATTGATTGCGTCGGAGTAGCCGACTTTTGCAAGCGCACGGAACTGTGCGGCCCAGTCGATGTAGCCCTTGTCGACAGGCGACCAGCCGATCTTGCCGTCGCTTTCTTTGATCGCGTTCTTGACGTGGCAGTGGTGGATGCGGTCTTTCGGGAGGGCGTCCCAGCCGTTTGGGAAGGCGTCGAGTTCGCCGCGCATCACGGCGTTGCCAGGGTCCCAATTGAGGGCCAGATTGCGAGAGGGGATGCCGGCGAGCGTCGCGGCTGCTTCGCGTCCCGTAGCCGTGTTGCAGGCAAACTCGTTTTCGAGGACGAGCATAATGTCGTGCGCGGCGGCGTGTTCCGATGCTTGCTGCAGCGTCTCGTTGATCGCGGCGCGGTAGGGCTTCACGTCGTCGATACGCCAGAAATCAAAGCAGCGGACCTTGTTGGTGTTGAACTGCTTTGCGAGGGCGATGGAGCGATCGAGCACTTCATTTTGATGCTTGAAGCTGACCTCGTCAGCGCCGTGCATGTCCTCCCTGGTGCCGTACTGGGAGATGGGCGCTCCGGGCCAGTTGACCTTGTAGAGCGGGCTGCTGATGTCGGTGACCTGGAGGCTGTACCTGGCCAGGATCTTCTGAGCCTCGGCGATCTGGGCGTCCGAAATGACTTGCAGGTTCTTGCCCCAGAGTTCGCGCAACTCAACGTAGTGGAGACCGAAGTCTTTCGCAATGACATAGCAGGCGTGGTCGAAGTCCTGCGAGATCTCGTCGGAGATGACGCCGATCTTGAACTTTGTTTCTGCGGCAAAGGCGCGCGCGTTGAAGAGGTGCGCTGCAGAGGTGGTGACCGCGGCCCCGACGAACCGCCTCCTGGATAGATTGATCATGTCGCTAGCTCCTATTTTCCGCTTTGCTGCTTTTCTCGGTGACTCGCACAAGCATCGTTATGCGAGAACGAAGCTACTTTACGCGGTGCTGCTGTAGTCCATGCCAGCGAGGACACCGTGCATGTACGCGAAGCTGGCGATCACGCCGGGCAATGGATCGTCAGCGTGGACCTCATACTCGAGATCTACAAAGCCCTGGTAGTTTGTGGCGATAAGGGCATCGAAGATGCCGCGGATGGGCATCTTCCCTTCACCTACAGCGACCTGGCTCTCTTTGATGTGCATGTCGACGAGGTCTTTTATGTGCATGTTGAAGAGCCTCGGCCCAACTTGGTGGATGGCCTCGACGACATCGGTGCCGGCGCGGGCGGTGTGGCCTGCGTCGATGCAGCAGCCGATGCGCGGGTCCATATTCCTGACGAGCTTGAGGATGTCGAGCGGCGACTGCCAGAGCTTGTCTTCGGGACCATGATTGTGGATGGCGACGCGGATGTCATACTCCTTCACAAACTTTTCGACACGGGACAGACTGGCGGGTGAGGGATCGCCTGCAACGATGACTCTTACGCCAGCACGCTTGCAGTATTCGAACTTGCTGCGGATGTCGTCGTCTTCATCCTTGGAAAAATAGATGGCGCCGGCGGCGTGCAGCCTGATGCCGGCGGCGGTGTAGTCGGAGACGGCCTGCGCTTCCTGGGCAGGGTCGGTGGGGAGATGATCCTTGATGTCTTTCGCGTTGAGGTTCGGGACGCTGAGCTGCTTCATGTAGCCGATCATCCGGGCGCGGCTGAAGTTACGAAAGGTATAGCTGGCAAGGCCGAGCTTGAAGGGCGTGAGCTTGCTGGCTGCTTCTCGCGGTGCAGCCACAGCATGGGCGCTGGCAGGAGTCGCTGCAGCGATACCGGCAAGCGCGGTTGTCGAGAGGAAGTTGCGGCGAGAGAGTTGCGGCTTCATGGAACTCCTTCCTGTGGTTCAGACCTTAGGTGCCCAACCTTTTTCGTAGGTGCGGTTCCAGTAGGTCATAGCCTCGGGATCGTGAAGCACTTTCGCGGTTGCAGGGTCGAGGTGCAGTTCGCGCCCGGTCTCCCACGCAGTGTTTGAGAGCTGCAGCATGGTGACGGCGACGTTACCCTGGGCGACGGGCTGTCTGAGCTTCTCGCCCTTCTGGATGCCTGCGATGAAGTTGGCGAAGTGCGCATCAGTCATCGAATCCCGGCCGACAAGATCTGCGGATGCAGTGGTGTTGCCGACCTTGAACTCACTGGTCATTTTGCCTTTGAGGTCGTAGATCTCGTAACCATCGCGGTCGATGACGACCGTACCGGTGGTGCCGATAATGGCGGCCCCGCGGTCGCGGCCGTAGTACTTCATACCACTGCAGCACTTCCCTTCCCAGGAGATCATTGCGTCGTCGTAGGCGAAGCTGGTGACCATGGTGTCGTAGAACTGCCAGTCATCCTTGAATTGATAACGTCCCGCAGTCGAGGTGACGCTGTTGGGATAGTCCACGCCGAGCGCCCAGCGGCAGATGTCGACTTCGTGGGTGCCGTTGTTGAGCGACTCGCCGGTGCCCCAGGTCTTGAACCAGTGCCAGTTGTAGGGCTGAACATTGTTCTTGTAAGCCTGGCGCGGAGCCGGACCCTGGAAGAGCTCCCAATCCAGCGTGGAAGGAACAGGAACTTCCTTTCCGAAGCCGATCGATTTGCGGACGTTGCTGTACCAGGCCTTTGCGTAATAGGCGCGGCCGATGGAACCGCTGCGAATCTTGTCGACGATTTCGATGGTATGCGGCGAGGAGCGCTGCTGCGAGCCCATCTGTACAAGCTTGCCTGTCTTCTTTTGCGCTTCGATCAGCATGACGCCCTCGGCGGGATTGTGGCTGCACGGCTTTTCGACATAGACGTGCTTGCCTGCCTGAACGCCGGCGATGGCCATGGGCGTATGCCAGTGGTCGGGCGTAGCGATGGTAATGGCATCAACCTCCCTGAGCGCGAGGATGTTGCGGAAGTCTTTATCGGTTGCGGGGGCCTCGCCCATCTCGGTCTTCGTTTCGGCAGCAAAGCGTTTTAGGATGTTGCTTTCAACATCACAGACATGCGAGATGCGTGCGTTGGCCTTGTTCGCTTTCAAGGATGAGAGGTGCGCACCGGCGCGGCTATTGAGGCCAATCACGGCGAAGTTCAGCCGGTTGTTCGATCCCATGATCTGACTGTAGCTCTTTGCAGATGAGCTCGCTGCAAGGGTCGCTGTGCTTGCTGCTGCTGCATCCAGGAACTGACGCCGTGTCATCATACTTGTCCTCCTAGAGGCGCTGGTGCTGTTTGCCGCTCAAGATTTGTCACCCAAGACATGGGTTGCGGCTGCCGGATTACTGCGCCCAGGCGAGGCCGTCCGCACCCTGTCCAGCCTGGATCAGTTGAGTCACTTTCCAGTCCGCGAGATCGATGGCTGCGACCTTGGTGATGCAGGACACGTACGCCACTTTGCCATCGGGACGGATGAGGACCTCGGTGGGATTATTCGGCACGTCGATGGTGCGGACGACCTTTGAAGTATCGAGATCAACGATCGCAACCTGATGGTGATCGCGAAGGGCAACAAGGAGCCAGCGGCCGTCACGAGTAGAGGCTGTTCCGTAGCCGATTGCGGGCAAGGGAATCCAACCGGTACGTTGGTTTGTCGATGTGTCTATCACGGCAAGCCGGGGCTGGGTCTGGTCGGCGGTGAAGACGTGGCGATCGTCGTTCGAGATGGAGATGCGCTGCGTGCTGGCCGAGATGGGGATCACCGCGATGGTCTTGCGGGCCGCCATGTCGAGCACGGAAACAGTGCCGGGGCCGACATTCGCGGTGTAGCCGAAGCGCCCGTCGTGCGAGAGGGCGAGCATGTGCGACTCGGCCTGACCGGTCGGGATCGAGCCCACGATCTTGAGCGTGGCGGGATCAACGATGGAGATGGCCTGATCAAGCTCGGCCGTGACATAGAGGAGGTTGCGAACTTTGTCGTAGACGGCGCAATGGGGACGGACGCCATGGCCAAAGTCGATCGTTCCGGTGACCTTGTGCTGCACCAGGTTGACTACGACGATCCGGTTGCCGTCGGTTCCGGGCGCGCCGACGCCTGCGCTGCCGTAGATGGGGACGAACGCTGTTCGGCCATCGGGAGTAGCGGCGACCTCGTGGCCAGTGACTCCGGCTACATCCACCGCAGCCACCTGCTTACCGGATGCCGGGTTGATCAAGCTGAGATTGTGATCGGCCTGGTTGACTACGAGCAGTGTGGGCGCCAGGGTCGGCGAAGTCTCACCAGGGGTCGCAATGGCGACCAGCGCTGTTGCGACAAAACCGACGAAGATGAAGGCACTGCGCATGGGGGGACAGCATAGCATTGTGAAATGAAGATAAGGAAGTGGTTCCGTCCTTTGTGGTGTTCCCGGACAATCGGCGTAGCCTTGAAGCGCGTCCAGGCGCATGCCTTCGATAGAACTTTGCCGGGAGCACTCATGTGGCTGGTGATCCTTAAGGTTGCGAGAGATTTGATTCTTCACTCGCCACCAGACTCCGGTGCAAGGTTCACTGCAGATTACAACGCGCAGGTGGAGTTGGCCCGGCCCCTGCAGTGGTCACGTGAATGAATCGAGGCGACTACTAAGCAGGTCGCCATCCAAATGCGTCATAGTTGAAAGGACGAGGTTGAATTGATGCAGGCGATGCTGCTATCCGAATACTCCTCACTCGACGTTCAGGACCTTCCGCAGCCTGTCGCAGGGAGAGATGAATTGCTGATCCAGGTAGCTGCTTGCGGCATCTGCGGCAGCGACGTGCATGGCTACGATGGCTCAACCGGGCGCAGGATTCCGCCCATCGTGATGGGGCACGAGGCTGCAGGGACGGTCGCGGCAGTTGGTGGAGACGTGAAGGGATTTGCGGTTGGGGACCGGGTGACCTTTGACTCGACCATCTTCTGCGGCGAGTGTGAGTTCTGTAAGAAGGGCGAGGTGAACCTTTGCAATGACCGCCAGGTGATCGGCGTTTCGTGCGGCGAGTATCGGCGTTACGGCGCTTTCGCGGAGTTCGTTGCGGTTCCAGAGCGGGTGGCTTATAAGCTTCCGGATGAGCTAGGTTTTGCCGAGGCTGCGATGCTGGAGGCGGTATCGGTGGCGCTGCATGGCGTGGCGGTCTCGGAGCTCAAAGGTGGCGAGACGGTCCTTGTAATCGGCGCGGGAATGATTGGACTGCTGCTGCTGCAAGCCGCGCGGGTCGCCGGTGCGGCACGGGTCTTCGTCTCAGATGTGGATGCGACCAGGCTGAAGCTGGCTAAGGGCCTGGGGGCAGACGAGACGTTCCTGGCTACGGGGGGCGAGTTGGTTGGCGAGATGATGAGCGTGACGGGAGGGCGGGGTTTGGACATCGTGCTTGAGGCCGTTGGACGCGAAGAGACGATCGCGACTGGCATTGACAGCGTGCGGAAGGGTGGGACGGTGACGCTGGTCGGGAACATCTCTCCGCAGATCGGCTTGCCCCTGCAGAAGGTTGTGTCAAGGCAGATTCGGTTGCAGGGCTCGTGCGCTTCGGCGGGTGAGTATCCGCTGGCGATGGAATTGATCGCCAACGGGAAGATTAAGGTCGCGCCGTTGATTACGGCGGTTGCACCGCTTGCCGATGGCCCATCGTGGTTTGAGCGGCTGCATGCAAGGGAGCCGAACCTGATGAAGGTGGTGCTCGATCCGCGGAGAAAAGCGGGCGTGACGCAATGAGCCAATTCGATCTCACGGGTCAGACAGCGCTGGTCACGGGTGCAAGCCGCGGGCTGGGGCAGTACTTCGGTCGCGCGCTGGCGCGGGCTGGCGCAGACCTGATCGTGACCAGCCGCCGTAAAGCTGATGTAGAGCCGTTCGTAGCAGAGGTTGAAGCGATGGGGCGCAGAGCGATCGCGCTGGAGCTCGACGTGCGTGAGGAGAACAGTATCGCGGCGATGGCAGCAGCACTCGCGACGGCGGCGCGCGTTGACATCCTGGTCAACAATGCCGGTTGCAATGTGCGCAAGCCGGCGATCGACGTGACCTGGGAGGACTGGAACCTGATTCTTGACACGAACCTGCGCGGCAGCTTCTTTGTCGCACAGGCAATTGCGCGGCAGATGGCACCGCGCGGCTATGGACGCATCATCAATATCGGCTCGGTGACGAGCGTGTTTGGCTATGCCGGGCTGGCTCCTTATGGGGCGAGCAGAGGCGGGATTCGTCAGCTTACAATGAGTCTCGCAGATGACTGGGGGCGGCACGGCATCACGGTAAATTGCCTGGCACCGGGATGGTTCAAGACGGCCCAAAATAAAGTTCTGTATGAAAATAAAGAATGGGTCGAGTACCTTGTCGACCGCATTCCGTTGAAGCGGCCAGGTGCACCGGACGATCTTGATGGGCCGATCGTCTTCCTGGCTTCAGAAGCCAGCCGCTACATCACCGGGCAAACATTGCTGGTGGATGGTGGCATTTCGACAGGAGCGATGCGGGCCAGTGTGCCTTTGCCGCAAGTAGATCCAGGAGATAAGGAATCATGAGAGTTCTGAAGGCTTTTCTGGGCGCCGCGGCGTTCGCTGGTGTTGGACTAATGTTTCTAGGCACAGCCTCCGCCCGTTCTCCACAACAAGGTGAGGATGGAGCAAAGCTCAAGATCTTCTTTGTTGACGTGGAAGGCGGCCAGTCAACGCTTTTTGTGACGCCAGCCGGCGAGTCGCTGCTGATTGATACAGGCTGGCAAGGTCGTGAAGGCCGCGATGCTGACAGGATCGTTGCGATGGCCAAGCAGGCGGGCCTGAAGAAGATCGACTATGTACTGATCACTCACTATCACGAAGACCACGTGGGCGGAGTTCCGCAGCTGGTAGCGCGCATCCCGGTAGGCACATTTATCGATCATGGCCCCAACCGCGAAATGGACGGCGGTGTGACGCAAAGTGGATACGAGGCCTACCAGGCAGTGCTGGCAAAGGGCGGCGCTAAACGCATTCTCGCTCGACCAGGAGATGTGCTGCCGATCCACGGGATGAAGGTAACGGTCATCAGTGCCGATGGTGAATTCATTAAGCAACCGCTACCCGGGGGTGGCGCGGCGAACCAATTTTGCCATGCGTCTGAGACACGGCCGGCAGATGCGACGGAGAACAGCCGCTCCCTTGGAGTGGAGATCACGTTCGGTAAGCTCAAGCTGCTTGATCTTGGCGACCTGACGTGGGACAAGGAGATGCAGTTGATGTGCCCTGCCAATCCTCTTGGCAAGATGGACATATTGATCGTCTCGCACCACGGCTGGTATCAAAGTTCAAGTCCCGCGCTGGTCGATGCAATTCATCCGCGCGTTGCGGTGATGGACAATGGCGAGACCAAGGGTGGATCGACGCCAACGCTTAAGACGATTGCCGCGAGCCCTGGATTAGAGACGTTGTGGCAGCTGCACTACTCCGTTGAAGGCGGCCCGGAGAACAACACGCAGGCGCAGTACATTGCGAATCCAGCAGGCACCGACGCGGGGTATTATCTTGAGCTGAGTGGAGCGAAAGATGGCGGCTTTGACGTGTTCAACGCGCGAACGAATGCCACAAAGAAGTACGCGGCACCAGCCCGCTAAGCGGCAGCCGCTTGGGGTGCAATCGGCTCAATGCGTCCAAGTAAAAACAAATAGCTGGCGATGCCAATGAGCAGATAGATGGCAGCGATGCCAAAGGCCCATGCGTAGGACCTGGTTGCGGCGACTACGTAGCCGGTGATGATGGGCGCGGCGATCCCGGAGATCTGATTGGAGAAGTTGACGATGCCGCCAACGGTGCCGACGCTGCCTCTTGGCGCGATCATCGACGGTACCGACCAGCCTACCGGTGCGGCAGCGGCCAGGCCACCGATCGAGATGCTGATCCAGAGCAAGGCGCGCGTTGCTGTATGCGCATGTGCCGCGCCGAGGATGCCCAGGCCAAAGGCGGTGCCGCAGATGAGCACAGTGCGGCGGACGCGGCTTGCATCCCAGCCGCGCTGGATCAGGGCGTCCGAACCCCACCCGCCTAACAGGTCGGTACAGGTCGCGAAGAGCCATGGCACGCCCGTGTAGAGGAACGAGTGCAGCAGATCAATGTGCAGCGCGGAGGAGAGATAGCTGGGCAGCCAAGTTAGCAGAAGATAGAAGACGTAGTTATAGGAGCCAAACCCAAGGGCAAGGCCGAGCACCTTCCGCTGTCTGAGCAGGTAGCTGAGGGAAGCCTGGGGCTTTGCAGTTGCGAGGCTGGCGGAGACGCCTTCAGCGATGTATTCGCGCTCTGAAATGGTGAGCTTCGGATCATCGGCGGGGTCGCGATAGATCGTGGAGAAGAGGACGAAGTAGAGCAGGCTGAGGAATCCTGTAAAGGCGAAGCTCCAACGCCAGCCTACTTTCAAGAGGAGGATGCCAAGCAGCGGAACGCCGATGGCCGAGGCGAACTTTGCGGCGGCGTCGAAGATGGACGTGGCAAAGCTTCTCTCACGGACCGGGAACCAGAGGCCGATCGCTTTCGCATTTGCGGGGAAGGTCGGCGCTTCACCGACACCCAGCAGAAGACGCGCCGCGAAGAAGCCGCCCATGCTCGGCGTCAGCGAAGCTGCGAAGGAGGCGATGCTCCAAAGCATGGTGCTGATGCGGCCTACGCGCCGGACGCCGAAGCGATCAAGCATCACTCCGATCGGCAGTTGGCACATGGCGTAGGTCCAGTTATAAGCGCCGGAGAGATAGCCGAAGGTGATCGTCGAGATGCCGAAGGTGGTAAACAAGGCGTCGTGCGAGACCGAGAGATTGACGCGGTCGAAGTAGTTCACCAGCACGCCTATCCCAAGCAGCCAGGCGATGTGCCATCGCCTGCGTCCAGAGAGTGTCGGGATGGAGATCGAGTCAGAGATAGGCTTCACGAGTGACACGTTGGATTTGGAAGTGGGCCGGCACCCGGCGACAAGAAGTAGCTTACCCGATTACGAGCATGGAACCCGCGAAGACGTGTTGACTATAATCGCTGGAGTTATGATCCTGCCGCGACGCCGCTTTCTTGGTTCTTCTCTCTGTGTGCTTGGCAATACGCTCACCGATGCACTTGCCACGCCGCTGTGGAAATGGAACTCAGGGCTTGCGGTGGACGTTATCGCAGATAAGACGTCGTCCGCTGTCCAGTTCGTTGATGTGGCAAAGGAAGCCGGGTTGACGATACCGAACGTCTGGGGCGGCATCGATCACAAACGATCCATCATCGAGACCAAAGGGAGCGGCGTAGCTTTCTTTGACTACGACCACGATGGATGGCTGGACATTTTTCTAACAAATGGAAGCAGACTGGATACGCAATGGCCAGCCGGTAAAGCACCTACTGCCCACCTGTATAAGAACAATCGTGACGGTACCTTCACCGATGTCACACAGCACTCCGGTCTGGGAGCAACTGGCTGGCATACCGGAGTCTGCGTTGGTGACTATAACAATGATGGCTGGGATGATTTATTCTGCTGTTTTCTTGGCCAGAATGTTCTCTATAAGAATAATGGTGACGGGACCTTTACAGATGTCACGCACAAGGCCGGGCTTTCCCAGACAAGAGGGCGGTGGGGTGCTGGCTGTACGTTTCTCGACTACGATCGTGATGGATTCCTAGATCTATTCGTCTGTAATTACATCAAGCTGGATCCCGAGCACGTTCCTACAGAAAGCAATACCACCTTCTGCCAATGGAAGGGGATTCCGATCATGTGTGGGCCACGAGGACTGCCTGGAGATACCAACCTTCTTTACCGCAACAACGGGGATGGAACGTTTACAGACTCTTCGGAAAAGTCAGGCATTCTAAAACCAGGCCCGCGATATTCGATCACTGCCGTCTCGTATGATTTCGATAACGATGGATGGCCAGATATTTATGTTGCGGTAGACTCCGAGCCAAGCATTCTGTTCAGGAATAATCATGATGGTACGTTTACGGATGTGGCAGTCGCTGCCGGTTGTGCCTACGACGATAACGGGCACGAGCAGGCGGGGATGGGTGTCGCCGTTGCTGATTACGACTGCGATGGATGGTTCGACATCTTCAAGACAAACTTCATTGATGACACCAGCAATCTCTATCACAACAATGGCGACGGGACCTTTAGTGACGTGACGTTCGCCTCCGGAGTAGGTGCCAACAACCAGTATGTGGCCTGGGGTTGCGGTTTTCTTGACTATGACAACGACGGCTGGCCGGACATTATGCAGCTTAATGGCCACGTATACCCGGAAGTGGACAAGTACAAAGCTGGTGAGACGTTCAAGAATCCAAGGCTGGTCTACAAGAACCTGGGGAGTGGCCATTTTCGTGATGTGTCGGCCGAGATGGGTCCGGGCATCAGCGAGCGCTTCTCAAGCCGTGGCGCTGCATTCGGCGACTATAACAACAATGGAAGTATTGACGTGCTGGCTTTGAACTTGAACGACCTTCCGTCGTTGCTCCGCAATGATGGCGGAAACAAGCAGAACTGGATCAAGATCAAGCTGATTGGCACCCACTGCAACCGCACTGCTATTGGCGCGCGGGTGCGAGTTATTACAGGAAAGCATATCCAGATGGATGAAGTTCATAGCGGAACGAGCGTGATGTCGCAAAGCGATCTTCGGCTGCATTTTGGGTTGGGACAGACCGCAGTGGTAGATGTGCTCGAGGTAAAGTGGCCGACAACGCAGAAGGTCGAACAATTCTTCAGATTACAAGCAAATCAAATCCTGACAATTCGCGAGGGTAGCGGGATAGTTCCCGCGGAATCGCCCAAACCTCGTTAGAAATTTGCCTCTACAACGAACTATGGGGTCTGTGCTGCTGAAGGCTGTGTCGGCAGCAACACTACGAATTGTTTAACTTCTTCCCGTTGCCGCTCGACTTCTTCAGCCTGCTGAGCAGCGACCTTGTCATGCAATCTAAACTCTTCCTTTGCTTTTGCAGCTTCACCGGTATGATCATACGCAATAGCCAGGCGATAATACGCGTCGCTGAGCTTGGGGTCGGCCGCAATCGCCCTGGTGTACTGTTCGATAGCCTGGCTGAATTCATTTCGCGAAGCACTCAGATTTCCAAGCTGAAGATAGGCATCTGCGTAGGCGGGATCGATGGCTATCGTCTTCTGTAGAAGATTGGTGGTTTGATCCTGTATGCGAACAGTGGCCGTGAAGTCACTGCGCTTTCGAAGCGCCATTGCATAGAAGTAGTTTGCGGCAGCATCATCGGGCTGCTGTTGCACAAAGCGTTTGAGCCGCTGCTCGATGCATCCGAGTTGCTTTGGTGCTGCGACCTGCACCTTCCCCATAAAGAGGTAGGGATCTGGGTCTAATACATTCAGATCGGATGCACTGCAGAGATTTGCCGCAGCCTTCTCGTAGGCTCCACCCGCAAAGAGTGCCGTGCCCAGGCCAGTGCGCATTCTGGACGACTGGGGGTATTGCTTGACTCCTTGCTCAAACACCTGCTGCGCCTGCCAAATGGCGCGATGAGTAAGCAGCTCGGAACCCCAACTGAAGATGTTTTGTTCTGTCGGCTCGAGACTTACAGCTTTCTGAGCCTCGTTCACTGCGGCAAGTGGATCGCCAAGACGTTCGTCCAACTCTGCGGCAAGATGATACAAGTCTGCGCTCGGATGCGTTGCCATCAAATGCTGCACGTATTTTCTGGAATGCGCATAGTCACCGATGGCCTTACAAGACAAAGCCAAATCGTATTCATTTTCCTGATTCTTATTATCGATACGGTAGGCGGACTCCAGGAAGGTAAGGGCCTGTTGAGGTTTGGCCATGTCTAGATAAAAAACGCCTAGACGTCGGTTCGCCTCGAAGCTATCAGGAGCTTCTTGTAGTTTGGACCTTAGAACAGCTTCTATAATGTCTGGGGGATTACGGCCCGCACCGGTGGACGAAGCATTTCGTACACTGTCGTCCGCTTTCAGAGTAGATGCTTTGGCGGCTAGGGTCTCGCTGGTTCTGAGGCTTGAATCGGAGCCGTGTCCTCCGGCCGCCGTGAAGTCGGTTATGCCTGCTACTGTGAACTCCGGCTGATCGGCAAACTGCGCTGTGCCTTCCGCAAGTAGCTTTGGCGCTGCAGGCTTGTCCGTATGCTGGTCAATCAGCAGCGTGAGTGTGGGTTGATTCTCCAGACTGACTTTCACAACTAATGACGGAGGACTCTCTTTACCGTCCTTATCGGCTAGCAGAGAGTACGTTGCATCGTTGAAGACTGAAAAGGTGAAAGCACCTCGGTTGTCCGTCAGTACTCTCTGGCTGGTCTGGAGACCTTCCTGCTGCAACGTTACTGTAGCCTTTGCGATGGGTGAGCCGCGCTCACTTAGAACTACTCCGCTGACTGTCGCCCTGGGCGCTTGCGGCATGGATGCCTGCTGCGAAAGCAGCGTGGGAGTTGCAAGGTGCAACGACCATCCGAACCATGCAAACAAGATCCACGTTGCCGCACAGGACCTCCGTATATGTTTTGTACAAGGCCTGCGGCGTTCGTAAATGTTTGTCATGGGGTTTAGACCTGGAAGTTTGTGTCTGCGTTCCAAGGCATTAGCTCGTCGCAAGAGCGACTAACTCGTCGAGTCCCAAAGGAGATTGAGATTCTGTACCGCGAGGAAATTTAGATGAGATGACCAGAGCTTGATTGTGTCCTTCGTACCACACGAGGAACGCTGAACGCTCAGAGCCGGGTAAACGCTGCTGATTGATCCAATGATAGTAGGCGGCCATGTCAGCATCAACAATGGAGCCTGCCGGGTCGGGCATGGACGCGCCGCTACGTGCCGACAGCAACTCGTTCATTGGTCGCTGACGCTGGCGGGGTGTGAACCTGGCCATCATGGTGAGTGGCTGCGCACGACGCAAGGCTTCGCGGGTAGCCCATTGAACGAACGTTGTGCTGAAGAGCTGGGTGCCTGAGCCCTCTGTAAGAACCTTTACCTGAAAATGATCCAGTACGGAATCGCCCGTTCCTGCAAGGCCTAGATCTGCAGGTACAAGATGCGCCATGTCTGCGAGCAACTCTTCTGGCCCCATGCCTGGCACCTCGATCCTGGTATCGATGTGCTTGAGCAGTGCGGTACGAACCGGCTCGAGGTTGGCATATGAGACCTGGGTGAGTAAGGAGGGAGACGGGTCCTGCTTTTCGCCATCGATGGACCAGTGTGCGTATGGCAGGGGATGGGCCTTTGCACGCGCCTCGACTGCGGAGACTAGAAGCTCCCTCCCATTTGCGGATCTAATCTTCGAAAAGTAGGTCCCATGTTGGCGAAGGTTGCGAAAGAGCGGTTCCTTCCAGTCATCCACTCCATGGCCGAGAAGAACGATTCCCAGCCGGTTTACCGGAAGAGGCTGAGTTGAAGCACTTGAGTGCAGCTGTTCGACATAATCGGCTGCGGCTTTCCTGAACGCATCGAGTTGATGGGTACACCATAGGAAAGCCGATTCCTGCTGGACAAAGACTGCAGGGGAATTAACCCAGTCAACTTCCTCCAGCTTCGCATTAAGCGAGATCTGCCCGAATTGCTGAAAAGAATGCTGAAGCTGTGCCGGGGAGATAGCATTCAGTGCGACGAATTGCTGATCTAATTCTAGCTGTTCCTCAGGAAATTTGTAGTCGTACTCGATCAGCTCCCGCAAGAGACTTGGCAGAAATGCCAAGGGGAGAGTACGCAGGACAGCAAGATTGGCAACTGCCCGCTTTCTTGCCTCGGGCGGATATTTTGCAAAGTGATCCACTTGTAGATTCAATGGCAGCATAGGAGTTATAACAGCTCCGTAATCGGCTTACCCTGCGACATGTCTGTTTGGAAGCCCATCATAGCGCCGAGGGTGGGAACAACATCAACAGACTGCATGGGGCGGTCGTACACAACGCCCTGACGTACACCCGCGCCCAATGCCATCATCCAGGTAGTACGCGAGGCGGCGTCACCCGTTCTATGGTGCTGAAAACCGTTTCCTCCGGAGTCCTGATCGCCGTCGCGCCCAAAGTCGGGGAGGATGAGCATCGTTGTATTTCCGGCATATTCCGGACTGTGCTGCACCGCCTGCCAGAGTTCGGCGCAGAGGCGGTCGGTCCGCCGAATGGCGTCAATGTAAAGCGAATAGGCGCCCGAGTGCGCGATGTCCATGTCGTGCATGGTGAGCCAGAGAAGGCTAGGTGACTCCTGCTGCATCAGTCGCTTGGCGATGTAAATGGAGAGTTCGTCAGGGCTCGAAGCGGTCCGGGCATGGGCTGTAAAGTCGGTCACTGAAAGCTTGAGGGTCTCCTCTAACTGGCGGAGTTCAAATTCGCCGCCGCCAAGTTGTGGCGCGTAGAAAGGCGTCTCGTAGTTATCGTGCAGCAAATGATCATAGTTCGTGGATTCGCCGCCTGAAGCTGCACGCAAGAGGTGTTTGGGCAGAATGACCTGCGCGCCGAGACCTGGTCCATAGGAGCGGCACTCACTTTCACCGATGCGATTGAACCCGTTGCTGGGAGCTACTACCCAGGTATCGGATGAGGGCCGCTTCAATTGCTTACGGAAGTATTCAAACACGGTGGGATGTTCTGGCGGAACGGCGGAGAAGTTGTTGAACGTTTCGTAGACACCGGTTGCCAGGCTCGCAGTTGCTACATAGTGCCCGAGAATCCCCTGATTTGAGACGTGCGTAAAAAAGCTCGACTGAGGCACGAGATCGCGCATCAAGTTCGGAATGTTGTGCTGCCCTTCGGGGGCAAAGGTCTCTATGTCCCGGGCACCACCGCCGAAAGTGACGACGATCAGCTTGCGTTTCTTCCTGGCTGCCTGCCCATGTAATAAGGGACTTGCGCTTGTGATGGCTGCGCCGAGCGACAACTTTGCAGCGTCGCGCAAAAACTCCCGGCGCGTAAGACCGAGACGTTGCACAAGCTTGTCGCCAGTAAGGCCCGCATAGCTACGAGTTGATGGAATGTGAATCACGAATGCACCCTGGCGCTACAAACAACAAGTGATTACGGTTGCGGCGAAGTTCGTGTGGAAGCCACAATGAATTGTTGTACTTCGGACCGTGCTTTATCTTCTTCAGCCTGATGGGCTGCCTTTAGTTTCTCGAAGGTGGCGAACTCGTCCTGTGCTTTTTGCTTTTCTCCCGCATGTAGATAGTATCGGCCGAGACGAAAGTGCGCGTCGGGAAGATCGGGGCTTAGTTCCAGGGCGCGCTGGTACTCCACAAGCGCTTTCTCGTACTCATGCTGGTCGGTGTAGAGGATTCCGAGCTGGAGATGTGCGTCGGTCGCAGTATCGTCAAGGGCAACTGATTTCTTGAGCAGCGATTCGACAGGTTGGTACTCCACATTATGGCTTTCCTGCCGACGACCTTTCCAAAGACTAAGCGCAAGATAATACTGCGCCAAAGCATTTGAGGGTTCGAGATCTGCATAACGCTGGAATCGATTGATGACTTCTTCGGCTTGCTGGGGAGAGCTGAGGTATGCCTTGGACAGGAACAAATAGCAGCGGGGATCACGCGGATTCAGATCCGCCGCTGAAAGAAGCGAGCTTACCGCCTTCTCGTACTCGCCGCGGGAATAGAGCGCCATGCCAAGGCCGATAAATAATCGCGGCGACGATGGATATCTCTTGGTTGCTTCGGTGAAGACATCGATTGCTGGAACGTAGGTACGGTGCAGCAGAAGCTCGCTGGCCCAGAGGAAGAGATTGTCCTCGCTGGGGTCCATACGTGCAGCAGCTTCCAGCTCATTCGCGGCAGCGACATACGCGCCTTCTTTTTCATCAATCCGCCCAAGCAGGTTATGGAGTTCCCCAGAGTCTTTTTGCTTTGCCAACTCTGCTACGAGAGTGCGCGCTTCCTGAAGCTCGTCGGAGAGCAGGCAGGCAAGAGCAAGGTCGTAGCTATTGTCATAGGCGTCGGGGTGCACCCGGTGTGCAGCTTCAAGGAGCGGCAGGGAGGCCGCAACATCATTTGTTTGAAGGTAGATGGCGGCCAGGTTGTGGTTGGCGTTGTAGTTCAGCGGATCCAATCTAAGCGCTTCCTGATACTCAGCTTTTGCCTGCTCTGGCTTGCCGAGACGCATCAACGCCGTCGCGAGATTGCTGTGAGCGGCAGCTGTCCCGGGTTGAAGCTTTGCTGCAAGCTGCATCTGCTGAACCGCTTTCGCATTCTGCGACTGTGCGCCGTAGGCGAGACCCAACAATTCATGAACTTCAAAATTCTTGGGAGCCTGGACCTGAAGTTTCTCGAGGATCGAAGCTGCGCCAGAGAAATTACCGGAATCGTAGGCGGCAGTTGCCGATTTGAACTCGCTTTCAAGTAGGTGAGTAGCCGGGCGAGACTGTGGTTGTGCCGAGGCAAGCGTCGAGCCATAGAGAAGAAGCCCGCATACTGCAAACGTCGATCTGGAACGGGTCTTCACGCGGTTCCTCTCTGTGCAACGATAGCTCGTCTGCCGTGTTGTGTGTCAAGGCTTGCAAGCCGTGCTTGAAAGTAGAAATGGAACGCCATGAACTGGCGCTCCATCGTCTACTTCCATTTTGATTCAGCAGTTAGTAATACAGCTTCAGAGCGAACTGGATCTGGCGCGGATCGTTAGGAGCATCGCGCGTCGAACCGATCTCACCAAAGTGGGAATCATTGAAGTTGCCCGAGCCAGCGATTGCTACGACTCCATTACCGCCGAAGTTGGGAGCGTTGAAGTTCGGGTGGTTGAGGATGTTGAAGAACTCGGACCGGAATTCCATTCGGAAGCGTTCATTGATTGGAAATTGCTTGAATAGTGACACGTCGAGACGTTTGAACCCCGGACCGACTGTCGTTCCACTGCCATAACCGAGAAGATTAGAGCCCGAGGCCGGAACGCATCCAGGAGTTGCCGCTCCGCCAAGTGGGCATGGCTGCTGGAACGCAGCTGGATTCCCGAACCAGAAGGGTCGCAGACCGCCAGAGCCACTAGGATCTGGCGCTGAGTGGATCCCGAGCTTCTGGCTTTGACCTGCAACGCGGATATCATTGCAATTCGTGCCCGAAGTAGTAGCGGAAGGACAGGAGAGCGTGATGGGCTGCCCACCTTCCACGGTCGACAAGAACTGCAGGCTCCAACCGCCGATCGCTTCATCGGTGAGCTTATTGGCATTGCCCATGAATTGCTTGCCTCTGCCAACTGGAAGCTCGTATCCACCACTGAAGTGCGCAACATTTCGGATGTCAAAGGAAGCTGGTCCCCAATCGAAACGAGGTCCAAGTCCGGGTACGTAGGGTGCGCGAAAGCCAGAGAGACTGCCCCCGTTGAGCAGGTCGAAGGCATCGGTCAGCGTCTTCGAGTAAGTGTAAGTGACTAGAGCGGTCAGCCCTTTATAGGAGCGTTGCTCTAGCTTGAACTGCAACCCGTTGTAAATGCTGGCGCCGAGTGTCTCCTGGTAGCTGCCGTTCTCTCCAAAGTCGCGGAAGGGAAGATAGCTTGGATTGGCCACCGACACGGGGAGGTTGACGTTCCCGGATAGTGAAGTACCTACTGGCAGCAACTGTGATGGCAAGTTATTGCCAACGCCGACCTGCAGGTGACTTGCATGGGTATAAACATAGGCCGCAGTCGCCGAAAGATTCTGCGTGACCGCGTACTGAAGGCTGAGATTCGAGCTGATGGTATTCGGTGTCTTGAAGTTGAACTGCAGTCCCGAGAGACCCAAGCCCGCCGCATTCACGAGCGCTGGATCGAAGTTGGTGCAGGACAACCCTGAGCCGATCGTTGCACTTCCGCCAGGACCTGCCGTAGCACAACCAGCATACGCAGACGCCACACTGGAGAAGGGTTGCGAATCGGCAATTCCGTTGCCGTAGTTGAAGCTGAAAGCGAATGGGAAGTTCCGGCCTATGTTCGGGCCAAATCCAGCATTTTCGAAAGCGTTGAAGAACAGCCCAATGCCGCCGCGAGCTACGAGCTTGTTTGAGACTTCATAAGCAAATCCTGCGCGAGGACCAAAGTTGATCTTCTGTGCCAGCCCGACACCTTTCCCGTACTTGTCCGTTATGTCGAGCGCAATGCCGTCTTGAGCAAGCAGCTGGTCAAAGCTGCTCTGATTGTTGAGCAGCGTACTTCTGTCTGCTTTTCCGCTGGCAGGAACGATGTAGGTCGGCACTCCATTGGGTGGCCCGCTCTGAACGAAGTTAGCTTGTGCGCCGTTCGTCTCTGAGATGGGCGTGAAGAAGTCATACCGCAATCCAAGGTTCAGGGTCAGCTTGCTGCTGATTTTCAGATCATCCTGGAAGTACCCTGCGACATAGTGCCTGAGATCGTAGACTTTGCTGATGTTTGAGGCCTGTACCTGGTTTGCGCCGCCGATAAAACTAACACCGTTTGCCACGGTTGCAGCTTGTGGGGTGAGCAGAATCTGGGCAAGTCCAAGGTTGTCGCCACTCTGGCCGGGAACGCCTTCAAAGTTACCGGTGAAGTCAAATTCACCACGCGAGTAGGCTGGCTGAAGAGTGTTGAAGTGAACAGCCTGGTATTCGAAGCCCACCTTGAAGGTGTTCTTGCCATAAATCTTGGTGAAGTCATCGGCGACTTGCAGCGTTTGGCTGACCTCGTCAGAGGGAAGGAAGTCGTTGCTACCCAGAGTGCTGAGACCCGAGATGCTGATCTGTGGCAGACCACCGTTTTCAGCCTGCTGCGGAATGCCCTGAATGCCGTACTGCGCCGGGATTCCAGCAGTGCCACCGTCTGGACCGAAGCGGGTTGTGTGCAGGTGATTGATACCAACGCGTGCGACGTTAATCGTTGTCGGTGTAAACACGTGCGTGTAGGCTAAGACGCCTTGTTCAGAGCGTGCGGTCTGAAGACCTTGCTGGAAACCGCCACCGTCCGCTACACCGCCGAAGATACCTGGTATCAGGTCCGGATCATCCACAAAGCTGACGCGAACGAAAGCCTGATCCTTGGGCGAGGCGTTGTAGTCAACGCGGGCATCGAAGGCATTCCGATGCTCGAACGAGCTCGGCGAGTTCGTAAATGTATCGCCGCTCTGCGGTGCGGGGTACAGGCTGAGAAGCTTGACTGCATTCGCATCCAGACGGGCAGCGGGAAGCTGATTAAGACCGCAAGCTGCGGCGGTGAAGACGGCGGTGCCTGCCGGACATGTTCCGAATGGGTCGCGCACAAAGCCGGTGCCATTCGCCACCAGTCCTGATACCGGATCGACGACCCCAGCAGTGACAGCCCTGGTTGTTGCTGGATCCAAGACCGTTCCCCGCGGGATAACGCGGCCGTTGTTGGCACCAATTGCACCTCCAAGAAGGTCTCTACGGGTGCTGGTTTGAAGCAAGCTGGAGAGATCCGTGAAGCCGCTGCTGGTCTCTGCGACAGTGGGCACAGTGCCGGTCTGAACGGTTCCCTGAACGCGGCGTAAACCTTCATAGTCGCCGAAGACGAACAACTTGTTTCTCAGGATGGGCCCGCCGATCGAACCGCCGAACTGGTTCTGCCGGAATTCGCCTTTCTTGATGCCAGCGTTGTCTTCAAACCAGTCCGCAGCATCAAGCTTGTCGTTCCGGAAGAACTCCCAGGCTGCGCCGTGGAACTGGTTGGTGCCTGACTTGATGGTGGCGTTGAGAACCGCGCCAGCCGAACGTCCGAGCTCAGCGCTAAAGTCAGCCGTCTGGACCTTGAACTCCTGGATCGCGTCGACCGGAGGAAGGATGATGTAATTCGTGCCATTAAGAAAGTCGGCAGCGTTCGAGTTGTTATCGATACCGTCTAGAAGATAGTTGTTCTGAGCGGATTGGAGGCCGTTTGCGGTAAAAGCACCCGAGGCCGCATTACCGCGAGTATCCGCCTGCGAGACGTTCACGCCGGCACTGAGCTGCGCGAGAAAAGTAAAATTTCGACCATTGAGCGGAAGACTGACGATCGTATGCTCATCGACAACCTGGCCGACCGAAGACTCGTCGGTTTGAAGTTGAGGTGGCGCTGCTGTGATCGTGATCGATTCAGAGCTCTGACCGGTCTGCAGGGCGATGTTCACCTGCACGTTCGCGCCGACCGTTACTGTTATATTTTCCTGGGTGGTGGTCGAGAACCCGGCTGCTGTGGCCGCAAGGGTGTAATGGCCAATTCTGACAGGAGAGAAGGTAAAGCTCCCATTGTCGGACGAGTGCGCCTGAAGCGAGAGTCCCTGGTCGGTATTTACGAGGGTCACAACCGCGTTTGGAATAACGGCGCCGCTTGAATCCTGGATGATGCCGGTGATCGCGCCTTCATCCACCTGCCCAAAGAGCTGCTGCGTGGAGAGCACCAACAGGCATAGTCCTAAAGAGAAGATGTATACGAGCTTCCTTCTCCAGACGGATAAAACTTGAATGTCATTGGCCATATAAATCCTCAAAGCTTTCTTTCTAATTTCCATTTTTACTTTTCTTCATGTAACCCGTTACATGTGGAGACGAGTTCTGAAGCACGTGAGAACACTATTTGAACAATCGGGGACTGTCAATCAAAAGATTGATGATGTTCTCCACCAAAAAGTCCGGCCATGACGATGGCACGCTTTGCACCGGATCCAGGTGCTATCCTTCGGTTGGTTCTTCCCGTTTCTGCAATCGATCATGACTGTAAGCCGCCATCACGAGAAGCGCCTGATCTCGCGGAGAGCGGCACTGAAGAGCTTGAGTGCGGCTCCTCTTCTGCTTCGGTCGGCAGCCTTCTTCGGCTCTGAACCTCCCCACCTTCCTGAAGCGCCTACTGTGCCTGGTGCGAGTGCGCTGCCATTCGATGATGTGCGACTAAGGCCGCAATACCCGGCAAAGTTGCAGCTCGCAGACGTGCTTGGCCTGATCACGCCTGGCTCGGATGAATATGCCACCGAAGGCTTTGCTGTTGCCATTGAAGCCCAGCTTCTAAGCTGGGGCGAAGCGCTGAAGACTTCGCTCGCAGCAGGCATCGCATCGATCGACAAACTCCTGAACGCGTCGATGACGGGTACCCAACTCGGCAAGGCGAAGGAAACTTTACTGCGTTCCGGTTATGGGATTGAGATCGTGCAACGAACCTTCAATCGCGTCGATGTTGTTGGCGACGCCTTCCAGTTTCGCAAAGAAGTCCAGGCATGGCTTGAGCCAATCGGCGAGGTTGAGACGGCGGAGTTCGAGGTTTACTCACTGCTCCTGCTTCCTGGGCCGTCCCTGCGGGTAAGCGCTTCGGTTCGGTACGATCTGGTCTCGAAGCGGAAGGATGGCCAGCGCGAGGAACGGGTTGGGAGTTGGGAGACCGAATGGATGCGCGGCGTGGCTGGGGAGTGGAAGGTCTCCAAGTGGAAGGCAAATGCGGAGACGTTGGCGACCTTACGCGGACCCGGATTCATCGATGTGACTGTTGCGGCGATCGGCGAGACGGAGTCCTTCAAAGCGCAGATGATGCGCGGGGTCGATCACTGGCGAACCGTAGTCGACGGCGCCTGCGGCATTGATGTCTACAGCAATAATGGTGTGGCGGCGGGGGACTTCGACAACGACGGGTTTGACGATATCTATGTGAGTCAGCCTGCTGGCCTGCCAAACCGGCTTTATAGGAACCGCGGCGACGGCAGCTTTGAAGATGTGACGGACAAGGCCGGGGTGGGCGTGCTCGACAATACCGCCTGTGCTCTCTTTGCAGATTTTCGCAACAAGGGTGTGCAAGATTTGCTTGTCGTGTGCGGAAGCGGGCCAATCCTATTTTTGAACCAGGGCGACGGGACGTTTGTCATGAAGCGCGATGCGTTCAAGTTTGCGCATCCGCCGCAGGGAACGTTCACCCATGCGGCGCTGGCGGATTACGACCGCGACGGGCTTCTGGATATCTACTTTTGCACCTACCAGTATTACCTTGGCCTCGATCAGTATCACTACCCGGTGCCATATTACGACGCGCGCAACGGCCCGCCGAATTGCCTGCTGCACAACCAGGGTGACGGAGTGTTTATCGAGCGGACCGAGGAAGCCGGGTTGAATGCGCAAAACGATCGGTACAGCTTTGCCTGCGCCTGGGGCGATGCAGATTCGAACGGTCTGCCGGACCTCTGCGTGGCGAACGACTTTGGAACCACGCAGCTCTATCGAAATAACGGCGACGGGACCTTCAAGATCGCATCAAGCGAAGCGCATGTAGAAGACGTAGGCGCGGGGATGGGCGCCTGCTGGGCTGACGTAAACAACGATGGGCATCAAGACATCTACATTACGAGTATGTGGGAGGCTGCGGGACAGCGCGTCTCCGAGCAGCCTCACTTCCATCCGGCAGCTTCACAGAAGATACGTCAGCAGTATCAGCGCCATGCCCGAGGCAATGCGCTCTACCGGAATGAAGGCAATGGAACCTTCAAGAACGTTGGCCATGATGCGGGTGTCGAGATGGGGCGATGGTCGTGGTCGGCAGACTTCTGGGACTTTGACCATGACGGGCACCAGGACCTTTACGTCACGAATGGTTACATTACGGCCGAGAGCAGGAACGATCTTGCGAGCTTCTTCTGGCGACAGGTTGTGGCGAAATCTCCGGAGGACAAGACACCATCTTCTGCCTACGAGCTTGGCTGGAACGCAATCAACGAACTGATTCGCTCCGACAGCTCGTGGAATGCCTACGAGCGAAACGTTCTATTTGCCAACCATGGCGATGGGCTGTTTTCAGAGGTGTCAGGGTTGCTGGGTCTGGACGCGCTTGAGGACAGCAGATCGTTTGGGCTTGCGGACATCGATGGGGATGGCAGGCTTGAAGTGATCCTCAAGAGCCGCAATGCGCCACAGCTGCGGATATTTCATAACGCTATGCTCGTGACTGGACACGCAATCTCGTTCCGCCTGCGAGGTACAAGGAGCAACCAAGACGCGATTGGTGCGGCGGTCACGGTTGCATCAGGCTCGCTGCGCCAGACCAAGTATCTGCAGGCAGGCACAGGATTTCTTGCACAGCATACGAAGGAATTGTTTTTCGGGCTTGGAGGAGCAGAGAGCAAGGTAACCGCGACGGTCCGCTGGCCGAGCGGTCTCTCACAGCAATTCAACGATCTGCCTATCGGACATCGTGTTGAATTTGAGGAAGGCAGCAACTCGTTTAAGGCGCATCCATACACCGCGAGCGCAAAGAGTTATGCAGTCCCCGAACCGTTGCCGGCCGTGAAGCCATTGCGGCGCAATGTCGAGACCTGGCTGATTGAACCGCTCAAGGCGCCGCAGTTCTCGCTTCCCGACATCACCGGAAAAGCCCGGCAGCTTAGCGATCTTCAGGGCAGCTTTATCCTGCTGAGCTTCTGGATGGCTGGCGTTCCTGCCTGCCTCGATCAACTGCGGCAGCTCGAGCATAGTAAGGCTGCTCTTGCCGGTGCAGGACTCGCCGTTCTGGCAATGAACGTGAACGATATTGAGCAGAGTGCGACGGTGAGGACTTTGGCCCTGAGAGAAAAGATATCGGTGCCGATGCTTATGGCTACAAAGGAGGTAGCCGGCATTTACAACATTATCTTTCGGTATCTGTTTGACCGGCGCCGAGACATGGCAATTCCCACCTCGTTCCTGATTGACGGGCAAGGAATGATCGTGAAGGTGTATCAAGGGCCTGTCGGGGCCGACATCCTACTGAGAGATTTGCGGTCTGTGCCAGGTACGGCGAACGAGCGTATCGCGAAGGCGCTTCCTTTCAGGGGAACACTGTTTCAAGACAGCTTCGGACGAAACGACTTTACCTATGGTGTCGCCATGTTTCAACATGGCTATCTCGAACAGGCAGCTGAATCGTTCGAGCAGGTGATCGCCGCAAAGCCGAAGTACGCCGAGGCTTACTACAATCTGGGCACTCTAAAGCTGCGGGCCAACGACTATCCGCAGGCGCGTAGATACCTCGAGAAAACGGTGGAACTCCGCCCCACTTATCCAGAGGCATGGAACAACCTGGGAATGATTGCCGCCCATGAAGGTCATCCTGACGAGGCAATCGAGAACTTCAAACGTTCTATCGATCAGCGGTCCGATTACGCGATTGCCCTTTTGAATTTAGGGAACGTATACAGGCGCCAGAAGAACTTTGCGCGATCGGAGGAGTCGTTAAAGCGCGCACTGGCGATCGAACCGGGCGACCCGGAGATCAACTATGGCCTGGGCATGCTCTACGCACAGCAGGAACAGCTGCCGCAAGCACAAGCGTTCCTGCAGGAGGCCATTGCCTTGCGCCCCGCGTACCCTGAGGCTCTCAACAATCTGGGCGTGATCTTTGTGCAGCTTCAGGATTACGCCAAAGCGGAGGTCCAGTTTGAGCTTTGCATGAAACTCGTGCCCGGCTTTGATCAGTCATACCTCAATCTGGCACGGGTCCTGGCCGGGAGAGGCGAGAAAGCGCAAGCAAGAGCCGTACTTCTTCAGCTGCTCTCACTACAGCCGAACAATTCGAATGCGCAGAAGGCCCTGGAATCAATGCAGTGAGTTGATGCTTCTTCACATCCCCATGCAGGGCCGAGCCAGCACGAAGCCGACTGGTTTGAGCCCTACGGAGCGTAAGACGGCTTGGCGTTGGGGTCATACTGGCTGCCAAACTTGTTGCTGTGACCTTCGTTCTCCTTAGGAGGTGTGGGAACGCTTAGAACACCGAGGTCTCCACTACCTCCAGTGGCATGTACGCGGCGGTTAAGCCGCTCTGTAACTGCTTCCGGGACGCCTTCTACCCAGAGATGAAGGGTGTACTCGCCGGCCGGAACCCCTTGAAAAACAAAGGCAGACTTCTGGTCCGCAAGGGCATACAGAGGCGTCGACAGCGCCAGCACCACTGCGCTCATCTCCGGATGAATGTTGCAGAAGATGTAGGACACACCCTCTCGCGAGAAAGTCACGGACTTACTTGATCCGGCCTCGTAGAGCCCCAGGTCGAAGCGCTTGCCGTTGAAGAGCGAGAAGACGTTATGAAAGAAAGGATCGACATTCGGAAACTGAACTGCTGTACCAACCGGAATTACCTGTAGATGCGGCACGAACATGCGGTTCTTCTGTAACAGCGTGGCATGACCGCGGGGCGGAAAACTCAAGCCTGGAATCTGTGTCAAAGGTTCCAGCCACGCTACCGCAGGCACCGGGTGATGCATAGCAGTCTGGGGCAGAAGGAGCCGCAGCCGAAGCTCTGCCTGGGAAGTCGCCGAAGAACGAGTCTGGGCAGCCATGAGCCCGGAAGTAAGGCACATACTTATGCTCAAAAGGAGCCACTTGCCGATCAGGTTCTTGATCATCAGAATTTGTAACCTGCACCAAGCCCAATGACGTTGCTCCCGACAGGCAAGCCGGTTACGGGCGAGCTCTCGATATGGCGGTATTCGATAGAGAAGAGCAGGTACGCGCTTGGACTATAGATGACGTTGCCGGTATACGTCCGGTTCCTTGCGAGGTTTTGGTAGCTTGTGCCGTTGGGGACGGCGTAGGGTCGAAGCTGGCCCGCGAAGACGTTATCGAGTCCGAAGGCAGCATTCAGCTCCAGCCGCTGGCTGAGCTTCTCTTTCAACTGCCCCCATCCGCCCACGTCGTCGTACGGCTGGAAGTAATAAGCGCCGGAGGTGGTACTTGCGGAGTAGCCGAAGTCCTTGAAGGCGCCGGCTCCCAGGCCCCCGATCGCCGCTCCACGGTAAAAACTTCCGGTGAACGAGAGATGCCTGGGCAGGACCAGCTTCGTGTCGAGCGTCCCAGCCCAAGCGTCAAAGCGCCCTCCCGTCGGATCCAGGTGGGGTGAGAAGTAGCCGCCAAAGCCGAGATGGCTTCCCTCATCGTCTTTGGATCCAAGCAGGGATATTCGCGCTTCCATGCCTGGCCAGCGGCTCCGCTCCGCACCTGTCGCAGGCGTGCTGCCGGTAGCTCCCGAGGTAGTCACGACTGAGGAGGGGGCATCGCCAACATCGATCAATGCGCCCTGAAGACGCACCGTGCTGGCGCGAATAGGCAGGTTCTGGGTCACGCCGAGCTGCGGGTTCCATGTCCAAAGGTTGCCGGACCATGCGAGCGCCGGCTGAGCCACCGCGGTGAGTGACGTCGGTGTATCCGGGCTAAGGATGGGACGATCCAATTCGAAATATGCCCGCGTGTGCTGCCACTCAATGCCTGCGTGGGCCGTTCTCAGGCGCAGCAACGTAGCGCTCGATGCGTTGTAACCGGTGTAGCTGGATGTGGAAGCGGGTGACTGGGGGCTGCCGTCGAAGTCTACATTGAGATCTGCATAGCTGGTGGCGCCAAACAGATGCGGTCCCCGCGCACTGAATCCGAGCACAGTTTGTCGCACCGAGGCACCGGTGCTGCCAGGGCCGCCGATCGCCAGCGTAGGTGTAGCCGCAGAGTCTACCTGCCGTGTATTGACGAACCCGTTGATCAGGAGCAGCCCGGTGATCTTGACCGGATACTTCGATTCGCTCTCCACCTTGGTCTGCTCGTGGGTCTTAATCTCCGACTCAATTACTGCCTGGCGTTCGCGGAGGTCGTCCATCGCGATGCTCGGCTCGGGCGCTGGTGCTGGTGTCGGGAATGAAGACGGGGAGGGCTCCAAGATTGACTCGATGGTTGACGGAGACGAGCCGCTTTGGACCGCCAGAGCCTGCAAGGCGGTCAGCTGCTTCCGCATGTCTTGCAACTCGCGTTGCGATCGCTCGACCTGTGCCTGGGTCCGCGCCATGGCTTCGGTAAGGCTTGCGAGCTGCTTTGCCAGAGTCGGTTCCGCCTGGGTCTGAGCGTATCCGCTGCGAGCGAGAGACCAGCAAAACACGGCCAGTAAGGGCATTGCTCGCTGAAGAAGTCGAAGCGCGCGGAAAGGACGTCGGGTTTTCTTAGGACTGTACATTCTCATGTTCGATAAGCCCGCCCTGAGGATTTACGTGCTGTGCGATCTTTTCGTCCCACGGCTGGAAGCCGCGCGCCACGATCATCTGAAAGATAGTCTCGCCCGGGCGAGTGCTGAGGAGGACGACCTCTCCGCCATGCTCGTTCGCGATGCAATTAGCGAGCGTCAGTCCCAGCCCTGTCCCCTTCTGTTTGCCTTCGCTGACGAACGGCTCAAACAGGCTGTCTCGAATGACATCCGGAACTCCCTCGCCATTATCGATGACGCTGATGACCATCTCTTTCTCCCGTGCTTCAAGAACCAACGTAACTGTCAGCGCAGCCTCTGGCAGGCGGTTTGCCTGACAAGCGTTCAGCAGGAGGTTGCAGAGGGCACGCTCAATCTGTTTCCCGTCGGCGACAATGCCAGTCTGGGCGGGGTCGCCATATCGGACGGAGAGCGAGACACGCTCTGCATCGGGATGTGCACGAACCACCGCCACGGCGCGTTCCACCAGAGTTGTCATTAGCTCTGGCGAGCGCTTGATGCTGGCCCCGGTCCGGCTGAAGATCAGAAGCGACTCGATCATATCCGTGGTGCCGTGTACCGCTGTGCGAACATCAGCGAAGATATCCGCACGCTCCTGTTCAGTCAGGCGATGGGACGCAAGGAACTCTGAGTTGGCGTAGATTGCAGCCAGGTAGTGCCGAAGGTCATGCGAGACGGAGCTGGCCATGCGCCCGATCGTTGCCAGCCGTTCCGATTCCAGCAGCGCTCTGCTCTTCTGCTGGATCTCTTCCCGCATTCCGGCGAAGGCAGTGCTGAGCCGCCGCACCTCCTGCGTGCCATACCTGGGAATTCGATACTCTCCATCGCCTACACCGAATGCAACGACGCTTTGCGAGAGCTCTTCAAGCGGACGCGTGACTAAACGAGAAAGAGCAATCATGAGCGCGGTCCCGGAAAGAAGCGCAAGCAGTCCCGCACACAAGACGGCGCGGTCGATCCGGTGTATGGAGCGTTCGGCCGGCTCAAAGGATTTCAGAACAACCAGGCTGAGCGGAGACGTTGCTGCAGCCGACAGGTCTTCGACAGCGGCGATAAAACGCGTGGATCCCAAATTGACCGTGGAAGAAGCAGGCTGTGCTCCGGGCAACAACAGGTGCTCTGCGGCCAGGCTTGCCTGGTCGGGCGCACTGAGCGTACTTGCGACCACCTCGCCGCCGCTTAGAAACGTGGCCTCGGCTCCTGTGAGCTCACTGATCTGACGCACGGTGCGTTCGATGGAGATGCCGCTGACAACGTAGCCAAGAAGGGTGCCATCCTCGTCGCTTCCAAAGTGCAGCGGACGCAACGAACACACATACAATTCAGACCCGTGGATCAGGTAGTGTTTCTCCGGCGACGCGACCAACGTCATGAGCTCGCGGCGCAGCGTCGAATCGGAGGCCGTGCCTTTCGTATAGACGGCGACCGCCCGTCCACTTGGATCGATCAGCGCAAAAAGGTCATTGCCGCTGAGTTGCCAGAATTCAGTGGCGCCATCCTGGATGGTAAGGTCGTCACCGCTCGTCATCAGCGCCTTCAGCGTCGGAAGCTCAGCTAACAGCGAATTCTCGCGCTCGAGCGCGCCGATGCGTTCAGCCTGCAGGTTCTGGAAGGTGATGACGGAGTGGCCGAGTTCCTGCGACAGGTCGAGGGCAATCTCAGCGCGCAAGCGATGACGAACGAGCAACAAGGAGGCGCCGGTAACGACTGCAATTACGAGTGCCATGGCGACGACCAGCAGGATGTGAGTGCGGACGCCTTGCTGCTCCTTGATCTCCGCTTGCACGCTGGTCTCAGCTCTTGCGTCGGTCTCAGCTCTTGCGTCGGTCATAGCGTGGCCCTGCCTCGACGCCGGTGGATGCTCATGGAACGAATTTATAGCCTGCACCGTAGATGGTGAGCAGATGCTTCGGATTGGCAGGATCGGACTCCAACTTTTGACGCAGCTTGAGGATCTGGTTATCGACCGTCCGCGTGGTGGGATAGGAGTTGTAACCCCAGACCTCGTTCAGGAGCAGTTCCCGAGTCAGAACCCGGTGGATGTTGTCCGTGAAGTACTTCAGCAGCTTGAATTCGTTTGCGGTGAGCGTAACCGGCACCCCGCCTCGCCGTGCGCTCATGCTTTGGAAATCGATCTCGCAATCAGCAAAGCGGAATATGGATGCGGTGGCTGGCCTGCGCTGCCTTCGAATCGCTGCCTGAATGCGGGCCGTGAGCTCACGAGGACTGAACGGTTTCGTAACGTAGTCGTCCGCACCGAGTTCGAGCAGCAGCACCTTGTCCACGACTTCGCTGATGGCACTGAGCACGATGACTGGTGTCTCTGCAGCGATCGACTTGAAGGTATGGCAAAGTTCGCGACCTGAGATCCGGGGCAGGATGAGGTCGAGGACAACGGCCAGCGGACGAGCCGTGCGAAAAAGATCCAGTCCGGTCTGGCCATCTCCGGCTACCAAGACTGCATAGTGCTCTTCGATAAAGATTCTGCGCAGCACCTTCTGCATGCGCGGATCATCCTCGATGATGAGGATGGTGCCGAGATTGGCCGCGCCCGCCGCATCCATCTCCAAGTCATCTCCTACCAAATCCTCGGCTACCACCATATCGTGTGTACCTCTTCTTCATCTTCGCCGATGGACGCCCGTAGATACACGAAAGAATTCAGAAATGACAATGGAATGACAATTGAGGAGGAGCCCAGGCTTCTAGGCTATGTCTGCAATGGCCTTGAGCTCGGCACTTGGGCCAAGTCGGAAGAGTGCGCTTTAACGGAGCCTACGTTAGCGGCCGCGTTGTTTCGAGCCGTCAGTGAGGTGACCAGGACGATAGCCCATAAAGGAAATAGAAGATCAAAGGGTTCGGCCTCTGCCAGGCCGCGAACGATTACAAAGAGGAGCAATCCGGTAAATATCAATTTATGAGAGTGTTCAGAGAGCTTACGAAGTTTCCTGTACAAGCTGCCATAGAGGCCGCACACCAACACCAGGCCTACCGCTCCATAACAGTAGAACTGCTCCAGGATTTCGTTCTCCGCATGCCTCGCCTCGAAGGTCCCGAAGACAGGCACGACCTTCCACATCGAGTCGAAGCCATGCCCGATCCACAGCCCGGAGGACGCGGCATCGATGACATAGGCCCAGATTGCTGTGCGCCCGGTCAGAGTCTCCGATTGATTGCCGTAGGTCGTATAGAGGTCGTAGTAGGCCTCGAACAGACCCCAAAACGCGAGAACAACCAAAGCCGCCGCGACCATCAGATACAGCCTGGTTCGACGACTCATGACCCGGTCCTGGATGAGGCAATAACTTTCGCTGATCAGGAACGCCACAATCGCAGTCTTGCTGAGACTGCGCACGAGCGTCACCGCTAGAAAGAAGATTGCGAGACCCCATCGGCCCTTCCTGGTACGCATCAGGTATTGAGCGAAGAAGGCGCCAAAGGCACAGAGGTTTCCAATCGTGTTCGCGTTGAAGTAGTCCTCGTCTCCAAGACGCATATCGTATTGCGAGGGCATGACCCACGAGATGGCAGCAACAAAACAGGTCCCCCATACAAAGCCTCCCATGAGGGACTCTGCCGTTATCGTCGCAGGATGGCTGCGGAGCAGGAGAACCACAATCGCGACATCGGATGCGGTGCCAGACCAATACGCAGCCGCAACGGGATGCGATATGGTCTCGCTCCATAGCAGGCTGCACCCTGAAAATCCCAGGAAAAGAAAGACCCATCGAAGATCCGCAAGATCGAAGGTGAGGTTTGTTCGGCCGCGACCCAACACCGACAGGCTGACGAAGCCGAGCAAGAGGAAAGTCGAAGCCAATGCTGCTGCGGCACCCGTTTGCGGCTCTGCTCCAAGCATGCGGACCAAGAACACTGTTGTAAGAACGCGGGCGGCAAAATAGAAGCCAACACAGAATGCGAGGGACGTCCCCTTTGACCTGTGTTGTGGAACAGCCATCGTGTCTTGATTGTTCGTCATTGTTCGTTCAGTCGCTGCAGAGACTCAATGGATTTGCCTCTCCGGGTTAGCCTGGCCTGCCGCCGGCAGCAGATGACCGGAAGGCGAGATGCCACCGTCCAGGATCTCTTTATGTTGGCAGGCTGTATGACTCTGCACCTCTTCTGAAGCCGATGCGGCAGATGGACGCATGCTTACTCGACCACATGGAGCGTCAGGGTCATCTCACCATGGCCGGAGCCGCAAAATACTGAGCAGTGGCCCACGAAGTCACCTGCCTTGTCGGGCGTGAAGCTCAGCTTTGTGGTGCCACCTTTATCGATCCTTGCGTCCAGATTCAGCTCGCGAAAGCGAAGGCCATGGGCAACGTCAGCGCTCTTGATTAGCAGCACGACAGGCTCCCCCTTCTTAAGGATGATCTCACCAGGAGCATAGGCGAAACGCCTGGCAGTCACTTCGATCTGGCGCGGGCCGGCCTGCGCATGAACCGCACGGTCGGTAAAACCGTTTGTTATTGAAGAAACCAACAACATAGAACTCAGCATGAACTTGTTCTTCATAAAGTCTCCCTTGTTTGCGCGAATTGCGTTGTGATTACAGACGTTTGGTAATCAAGTCCTGGTCTATCTGGAGCTCATTCGATATGGCAATGCCGACACGAGTGATATCTACACTAGCGGTGGCGCGCGCCCAAGTTGTCATGGCCTGGTTCGTCAAATGTCATGATGTTGTTGCGCAGTGGATGCATCAGCGTAAACTGGACCGGAAGCGGCGTCTCGGCTGCTCTCGCTTCCCAACTCGAGACGCTCTTGCGTTCGCGCATGATCTGTTTCGTGATGTGCCATATGAAGGCGGGGTTATTGCGCAGGTAGCGCCTCCAAAGACGTTTTGGGTCTTGCAATAACCTATGCAGCCATTGCAGACCGGCTCGCTTGATCCAGTCGGCGCAATCGCGGATGTGCCCCGTGTGATAGTCGAATGCGGCACCTACGCCAAACATCAGCTTCGTATTCAACTGCGGCAGATGACGAGCCATGAAGACCTCCTGCCGAGGACAGCTGATGCCGATCCATATGATGTCTGGCTGCAGTACGGCTATGGTCGCGGCGAACTCCGCTGTCTCGGTGTCAGAGAGTTCACGGAACGGAGGGGTATAGGTGCCAACGATCCTGGTCCAAGGAAAACGCGCCCTCATCCTCACGCGCAACTCGTCTGCGATGCCTTCACGCCCGCCATAGAAGAAGTGAGTCACATGCGCGAACTGCTTGCGCCGAAAGATCTCCAGCATCAGATCAGGTCCGGTCACGCGCTCCATGTTGGGGTGACCCTGCATGTGGCCGACCCAGGTCAGCGGCATGCCATCCGGAATTGTCATCTCTGAAGCGGCATAAGCGTCGCGGAGCGTCGAGCTTCGCTGGGCCTCCATCACGCCATGAACTCCGGCGACACACACGTAACCTTTACAAGAGCTTCTAAGTATGCCGTCCACCCGTTTGAGTGCTCCTGCCATGTCGATTGCGTCGACACTTACGCCGAGCACATGGGCCGCGGGCCTGCCTTTTCCTGACTTCATAGGGACTGCCTTTCTGTGGTTGCCAAGCGGATCGAAGTCGCAGCCGCGGTGCTGTGTGCATGGCCGGCGGTTGTCAGCAAACCGCGGTACAGCCGCGCGTATTCTTTCGCAAGAACTTCTGCGGAGAGGTGTGCAAACAACACCGGCTCCTTGGCTGGATGGTCCAGTGCGGCTCGAATTGCGGCAGCAAGAGCTATCTCTGCGTCAGTTCCCAAAGCAAAGTATCCGCAGTGCGTCCCGCCTATCTCGCGGAACGCAGGAATGTCCGAGCAGACGACGCGGCAGCCTACCAGGAGGGCCTCTGCCACAGGGAGGCCGAAACCTTCAGTCCTGGAGGGGAGCACAACCGCCCTGCAATGCGAGTAACACCACTGCAGCTCTGGCTGCGACAGACCTTCGAGAAAGAGCACACGGTCTCGCAGGTGCAATCGAGACACCAGCGCCTGGATAGTTCTAGTCTCTGGACCTTCAATACCGAGCACCAGGAGCCTTGTCGAGGCGTCGATCTGGCCTTTACGCAGCAGGCGGTGAAGTGAGCGGATGAGCAGCGGGATGTTCTTATTGCGACGATGTTGCGCGACGGTCAACAGGAACGGCTCGCCCTGTAATCCCGGAGGAGGCGATTGCGTGACGCATGGCTCCGGCTCGACGCAGTTGTAGATGCGCGTCGCTTTGCCGTACGCCTTCACTGAGGCATAGTGCTTCAACCTGGCTGTCGTCGTATCCGACACACAGGCGATTGCATCGACGCTCTGAAGACAGTGCCGCAGAACCAGGCGATTGAAGAGGAATTGATTGAGTCCGAAGTTCCTTGGGATCTCATACGGATAGAGATCGTGCAACGTTAGAACAGTCGGACACGCAAGAGCCTTTGCGTTGATCGGCATTGGGTACGAGAGATGAACCACGTCGGGACACAGGCAGGAGGCCAGCTTCGGAAGCTCCATGTAGTACCAAAGGTTTCTTGCGATAGACCCACGTCCCATCACCGGATAGTGGATCGCAAGCCGGCTGTCGGGACCGAGGCCTGATGCCTCGCTGATCGCACGCTGCCAGGGAGCGAGAACCAAGTCCACCCTTGAGATCTCCGGGTTCAGCAACAGGCAGCGCACCAGATTGAAGGCGTGACGTTGAACTCCGGAGATGTGTGGGGAGGACGAAGCGGCTGTCACGAGAATTTTCATGATGTTGCGCCCTGGTCCGCCTCGCGACCGACCATAAGAGGTGGCACGCTGACTGCCTTCCTGCGGCCCACCCCCAGTTCATAGGCGAGAGGAAGGTACACGATCAGAGCGATCGAGCCATACCAGACACGCGCAGTTGCCAGGCCTTGAATTCCGGCGTGGCGCAGAAGATAGATCATCAGGAAGAGCACGGCGGCTCTTCCGCTCAGACTTATGGAGGCCATCGTTCGGAACCGTCCCAAGGCCTGCATGGCGTAAGTACCTGTCACTCCGAGACCCATCAGCGCAGACCCGATCACGATGGGCGGAAGAAGCGCAGCAGCGCTGTGCGCTACACCTTCCCCGACCCAGATACGGATCAGCTTCGGTCCAAATGCAAGCAGCGCAGCTGCACCGGCAGAAACCAGCAGCAGATTGCAGGCGAACGACTTCAGCACCATGCGCTTCAGCTCTTGCTGCGAAGCAGTAACGGCGCAACCGGAGATATAGGGAAAGAGAAAATTTAGGCCGGATGCAGTGAGCCCGAAGATGGGCTGCGCAAGCTGTATGCACAACGCATACGGAGCGAGGGCGACTGCGCCGAGATAGATCCCCAGCATGACTCGGTCGAGCTGTCCGAAGACAATGCCCCCGAGAGCTTGTGCCCAGGCAAAGACCCCGAAGCCAAGCAATGCGCGTGTCTCGTCCGGATGGAAGGCCGGCCACAACGAGCGCATGCCCAGAAGCCTCCAAAGCTGACGAAACTGCAGATATGTTCCGCCGATGAGAAAGAAAGCCGTGGCAGCCAGGATCGAGACGATGCCGCGATGAGACAGAACAAGCAGCGCGGCGGAAGCAAGCGTGAGAAGGCGGACGGCGACGCTGACCTGCACTGCTTCGCGATACAGCTCGAACGCCCGCTGCGTGCTTACGCTAACACTTTCGATGGCGCGAACCAGGATCAATACGCTCGCGATACGGAGACAAAGGAGGCACTCTCGGGCCGGCGTAAAAGACGCGACCGTAATGCGGGCTGCAGCATAAGGCGCGGCGATCCACGCTACGATTGCAAGCCCTATGCCGAGCACCAGATTGATTCCCATCATGCTGCGCGCGGCGTTCACCATGGAATCGGCTGCCGCTGGTCCGATGGTGCGAAGCCTGGCAACTCGCTGGATGTTCGCGTCGCAGAAACCCGAGGCAATGATTCCGCCGGCACTGATCACCGCCGTTGAGATCATCCAGACGCCGTACTCCGCCGCGCCGAGTTTGTGCAGCACGATAGGCGCTACCAGCAGCATTCCGAAAGGGTAGGAACCGTAGTCGAGGACACCGTAGAAACCATTCACCAGGTGTCGCTTCATGCGGCACCCTGGCGCGTTCTCACAATCCGGCCGAGCCGGTTGCGTGCAGTAGAAAAGACCTCAATTGCGAATGCCTTCCGCGGATCGCATTGGTCAATGGCACGCCAGTGCTGACGGACCAGGATCAACGCCGCTGTCGCCGCGAACGCAAGGAAGGTAAGCAACAGCGTCAGCAGCAGGCGCGGCGGAAAGAACTTTCTCTCCGGTATGCCAGGCGGGTCAATGACCGAGACGACGGGGATGTCCTTGGCCTCTTCAATGCGCGCCATCTCGAACTGCTGCGTCAGCAGTTCGAAGACGGTCTCCTGGACACGTACGCGGCGATACAGGTCGGCATAGGGAACGGCGAGGCGGGGAAGCTGGCGCAGCGGCGGATAGAGAGCTCCCTTGTCCTCAGCACCGGCCGCAGAGTAATTGGCGGTCTGATCCGTCGCAGCCAGCGGCGCCGAGGTGCCTGCCATCTTTTGCAGATCCTGCCGCAGCGATGCAATGCGGGCCTCGGTCTCGCGAACGCGTATGTTGCCATCGCCATAGATCTGGCGCAGCGATTGCAGGCCGGACTGCTCTACCATGAGCTCGCCTTGCACTCGCGCACCCGCATCAACCAGGCCGCGGGTCTGTTCTTTAAGGTCGATCGTGCTGTTCCTGCTGGAGAACTCGCTTAACGCAAGTTGCGCCTGTTCAAGGTCCACGCCGACCGAGCGCAGCCGGCTCTCGATGAAGATGCGCTCCTGTCGCGCGGACGATGCGCTTGTTCGCGTAAGCAGGCTGTTTAACTCATCCAGGTAGGCCTGGGTCAGATCGCGGGCCCGCACCGGATCGGTGTCGTCGACCGCGATGGTGATCACACCGCTCTTCTTATCGTCCGCAATCCTGGTCATCCTGGCCAGACGCCTGGCCGTCGTGAAACGGTAGCGGGAGTGATAGACCTTCTGCAGGTCGAACCGGTCAATGAGATGGTTGGCGATGGTGCCGCTCTCAAGCAGGCTCTCGTAGAGCGCCGTATTGGTATGTGCGCCGAGTAAACCGCCGGCAAGACTGCCCAGGCCGCCGAGACCACCAGAATGTCCTGCCAGGGCGGCCAGCAGCATCGCGCCTGAGCCCTGCTGGTCCGGTGGCATGATGCTCGCCGTGGATTTGTATTGCCTGGGTATGACGAAGGCGATACCGAGGCTTACCGCCAGCGCAATGGCTGTGACGCGCGTCAGCATACGGCGATGAAGCCAGAGCAGCTTTCCGCGATTAAGCCAATCCGCAGGAGCAGAAACGACCACCGGTGCGATGTCCTTGAGAGACGATGTCATGAAGCTTTCCTTCACGGCTTTATCCTCGGTAACTGGTGATAGGAGAGCCCAACAGTGAATGCATCGCTACGCTGGGCCGTGGCAGCAAGTGCCGGGAAGCGCCACCACTCTGCCTGGTTCTCAAGTCGAAGCTGCCACTCGGGCCGCAGTTGAAGATTGGCGGCCACACTGACGTCGTGCAGCGCTCCTCCCTGTAAGAACTCGCGGTTGGCAGTCATGCCACGAAAGCTGGCCTCGATGAACGAATGAGAGGAAAGGTTCCAGGTCGTCCACACCTGTTCGCCGTCTCCTTCGCGGCCAATCCAGCTTCCTATCAATTGGCGACTGGTGGTGTATCCGCCCAGGTAGTGAACGTTGAAGTAGAAGAACCCCGGAAACGCTAGGTCACGATGCGGGGACAAGAGGCCCTCGGCACGAACGGTCACGCGCGGCAGGCTCGGGACACAGCGCAGGTAGAATCCGGAGAGCCATACGCTCTCGGTCGGATACACAACCGGGAAGGGCTGGTCGTCCGAGAATCCATCGACGTATCCGGTCAGGCAGCTTCGTAGACCGGGTATTCGATACTGCGCGTCTACGGCAATGCGCCGATCCCCGGGATCGCGTTGCTCATCACCTGTCGAGGCGGAAAACAGGCTGCGCACGAAGGTGCGCGTATTTACCGGAGCACCTGCGCCACCAAAGATGACTGAGCGCGAGATGCTGAACTCGAAGTTGTCCGTTGGCTTGAATGAAATCTTCTGCCCGTGAATGAACGGCTGGTCGTCCAGCGCAGCACCGGGCTGTCCAAGGATGCGGTGCTCAGCTTGTACAAACTGAGCACCGGAGAGCCGTCCAATGAATGCCTGGGCCCGCATCCTGCCCAGCATCGAGAAGAGACCCGGAAGGGCAAACGGCTCGACGCGGTCGTAACGCAGCATTGTCAGCGGCTCTGCGTTGTTGCTGAACAAAGTCGAGCCACTGCGAGCAGGCCCCCACCACAGGCTTTGCTTCCCGAAGGTGAACTGATTGTCTGCCAAGATGTAGGAGACATTTGCATCGAGCAGTCGGCCACGCGTGAAGTCCGATGGCGGGCCAAACGCAGCGGACGAAGTGAAATCGGCCGCCGCGATCGCCGCCTGGGTCGCCGTGCCCGGGCTCGGTGCCGACGCAACTTTCTGCACCTCTGCGCGCACGTAAGCGGCGAAGGGGCCAGCGGTCGCGCGCAGGGACACGCCCGTGTAGCTGTTCTCACCGTGGCCAAGCGGTCTGCCGTAGTCGTTCACAATGGTCTCGGCGAAGTGGTAGCCATCGGTCAAGGGCCTGCCGGCGATCGACGTGCTTCGTTGGTCCACTGACTCCAAACGGAATTCGGCAGCATGTGCTCCGTCCATGCGCTGTCGTTCCAGAAGGAATTCTTCTTCGAGACTGCGCATGAGTGATGCAGCGTCGCTCTGGGGATTAAGATCGATGTGCGGCTTCGCCTCGACCACAAGCCGTGCGCATGTCATACGGGTCCAAGGGCGCAGACTTACAAAAGCGCCTGGAAGATATCCTTCTGCTGCCAGCCGATCGAGGGCGGAGTAGATCCAGCTCTCGATCGGTACGTAGGTCGACGGCTGGTCTGATCTGGGGTGCGTCCCTGGACTGCTCGAATTGGAGATGGCTTGAGGCATCGCATTTGGCAACATCAGAGCAAAGACGAGTGCGGTGTTTAGAAACGGCGTCATGGTGACCTAGAGGGTGGCTACGGCTGCGGTGATGGCGATCGACGAAGCAAGTTGCGCCGTGGTGAGGAGATTCCGCCAGAACAGTGAGCCACCGATCACCTTTTGCGGCACGACCACAACGTCGCCCGGATCGAGCTTCGTCGAGAGAACGGAGGGGTCGAAGAGCCCGCCTGAATGCCGTCCAATGACCGACCCATTGGCACGGATCACGAAGATGTCTTTGCGATTCGCCGTGTCGCTTGTGCCGCCGGCATGCTGCAGATACCACGCAGCTGTTCTGCCGGGGGTAAAGGTAAGCGCGGTGGCGTTATAGACCTGCCCGGTCACAAGAACGAATCCCGGACGCTTGGGGACAGTCAGCACGTCACCCTGGCGCAGCTCGATATCAACGGGTGTGCCTTCCCAGCTGCTGAGGTCCGCAGTGATATGCACAACCAGGCGGCCCGTTGGCGGTTCGGTCTTCAAGCGCGCCAGCACCTGGTCCTGCTGTGCCTGGATCAGCTTCAGGGTTGCTCCAGAATCGGCCGAGCCCAGGTTGGGTGCGAGACGTGCTGAAGCCGAGCTCGTCTCAATTTGGCGAATCATCTCCTCGCGGCTCTTCTGCTCAAGAGCGCGCACCTGGTCGCGCACCAGCACGGCTCCAGCAGGGTAGGCTGTCTCGCGAAAGCCTCCGGCACGTCGGAGAACGGAGCTGAGCCGCTCCCCTTCGCGGAAGCCATAGATCCCGGGGAACGGGACCTGACCATTGATTTGTACTGACTGGCCGATCTCGTTCCAGCCTGTGATCTGATGAATGGTGAGGATGTCGCCTGGCTTGAGCAGAACATCGGCTCCCGGCTCAGTACCCATCACCGCCGCGCCGATAGGCACCGTCACAAGGCTCCCGGCGACCCGGTTTCCGTTCAGCACTCCATAGCTGGTCAAGTCGGCGTTGTCGAGCAGGGCGTCGCGCTTGAAGCCACCAGCCATACGAACCAGCTGAGCGACCGTCATGCCCCTGGACATGGGATAGGTGGTCGGGTGCAAGACCTCGCCCTGGATCGTCACTTTCGGAGCATCTACCTGGTAGCGGCCCAAAATGCGAATCGTATCAAACGGCTGCAGCTCGACGTTCCCATTCCCGATCAGCACGTCCGGCACGTTGAAGTTGATCGTTTCGGCGTGAAGATCGGGGGGCACCAGCCGAATGATTTCTCCATTCGGAGCAGGCTCCGGCAGGAGGTCCTGGTAACTGTGCAGGACATCCCCCAGGCGCATGCCTTCACGGAACGACTGGCGGCCGGGACGCAGGACGTGTCCTTCGAGATAGATTGCACGCTGGCTATAAGGGAGGATCGGTGCGACTCGAATACGATCTCCGTCCTGGACCTGGAATGCGGCGATGGCGGTGTAGTCGGAAGCGATGGTCGCTGTGCGGGACGCCTCCAGGGTTAACGTCTCGCGCTGTTGATTCGTATCAATCCGTTCGATCGTGATGTTCGCAAGCGAGGCGGCAGCCGTAAAGCCGCCAGCATCTTCGATTACAGAGCCCAGAGTTGTTTGACCGGGCCCCACCTCGTAGATCGCCGGGCGCTTGACTGCACCCGAGACCGCTACCTGGACCCCTGCAGGAGGCACAAGCAGGGTATCTCCACTCTCGAAGCGAACGCCCTTGCTGCGCACGCCATGAAGAAGAAACTCATAGAGATCAATGTCCTCGACGAGCTTTTCTCCGCGAAGATGCTTCGCGATGCGAAGCGACCCGACTGCCGTGGGCCCGCCTGCTGCGAAGAGCGCGCTCAAGGGGGTGGCAAGCGAGCTGATGTCATAGCCGCCCGGCCGTTGCACATCGCCAACAACGTACACCCGCACCGAGCGGAGGCGCGACACGGTCACGCTGAGCTTCACATCGCGATATTGCTTCTTCAGCGCATCTTCGATCAGGCTCTCCGCACGTTGCAGCGGAAGACCGGAAACATCGAGCGAACCCGCGTCAGGCAACAGGATACGGCCATCGCGATCGACGATGCGATTGAGACTCTGAGTGACTCCGCCCCACATATTGATCGTCAGCGTATCCCCGGCACCCAGGACATAATCGGGGCCCAACGAAACGTCCAGCGGAGTGTCGCGTCCCGAACCAGCGCGTGAGGCCGCAGAGACATCGCGGTTCACAAAGACCTCCGAGCCAAATCGCCTGAGCGGGGCCGTAGGCTGGGGAATCTGCGTATACAGATCACGCATCGATTGCAGGTTGTAAGGCGTTGGTTGGCGAAGGACCCTGGGCGCATCGGTCGAGGCGTTCACGGTCTCTCGGTCTCGCTTCAAATCCCTCCCGGAGGGATTGTCAGGCGTGCCAATCGACCGAACCATGCCGGTCGGTCCATCTCCCCGAATGGGCGGTGCAAGCGCAAATGCCGTGAGCTTGTCAGAGTCCAATCCCCCCGGTGTAGCGCTTTGTCCAGCAAGTCCGGGAGCTGCCAGCACGTTGCTTGAGTTCGCACCCAGACTCTGAAGATCGTCCTGCGATACATAGCCTCGCGCGCGAAGGAACGTGGTGATGTTTAACCGCAGATCGCTGTTCTCTGCGATCTGGTCGTAGAGCATCTGGTCGGAGATATCGTTGGCGTCGATCGGCGTGCCCTGCTGCTGCAGACGGTCTGCCACCTGCGACTTCAACTCCACAATCAGGTCGGGATTCTGCTGCAGCATACGGACAATCTGGTCCGACGAGAGCGACACAGGAACCACAAAACTAGGGCTGCTCAAGGACCTGGCTCGATCATCCTGAGAGCCGTCGCTCTGAGACGTGTCCATCGTTCCGAGGTCCGGACTTGAAGATGACTGTGTCGTGCCCTGCGAAGACGAACCAGGGAACGCGGACTGCGCGGGCGCTGATTGCGCCACCAGCCCCATGGAGCCTAACAAGGTCACCGCTGCAACCAGCTGCAAGCTACAGAGGCGCTCCGTCGCAACCGAGACAGGGCCTTGATTCGGTTTGCGCGTGGAACCAGGAGTGGAGCATGTCAGCATGAGTTTCTTGTCTCTTCGTCCTCTACCGTAAAGACAGGCAGACGCGGGGGTGTCATCGGAACGTCTGGCAAATGTCATTCTTTTGTTGAGCGGAGAGAGTCGAGCTCTGCAATCGGGGGCGACCTGACATCTCGAGTTCGCGCAAGTGCCCGCGCTCGATTGACAAACAAGTGACAATCATCAGACCTCTTTGAGACACACTGCCCCGGTGATCCCGCTACAGTTCGGGCTATGGCACAGCCCTCATTCAAACTTCGACCCTCAGGCTTGGCGTGGCAGCTTCACATGGCCGCTCTTTGCTTGACCGTACTGGCTCTCGCGCCATTCGGGGTCGCCCAGGACACGCCGCTGCTCTCCGGCGGTGTTGGCTTCTTCACCTCGACCAATGCGGGTCAGACCAGCTACTTGCCGACGATCCAGCCTTTGTTCGCGGCGCCTCTTGGCTCCCGCCTGCTGGTGGAATCGCGCGCGATCCTACTGGAGAACTTCGCACCCCATGGGGGCAGTAACCCTGGCTATGACCACACCCATTTCGTCAGCCTCACCTATCTCCAGGGCGAATATCTGGTCACGCGACATCTGACAATCATCGGCGGCAGCTTCCTCATCCCGTTCAACACGTATAACGATCGGCTCTCCGAGATATGGATTGGGAACTTCCAAGGCGGACCGCTTACTGCCGGCCTAGGCACCGAGGGTACAGGAACTGGGACAGGTGGGATGCTGAGCGGATCTGCCATCTCCCGCCGCAGATACTCGCTTACCTACGACGGCTATTTCTCCAGCCGTGTGGGCAATCAATACTTTGCCTCCAATCGCTCCGCAGGAGGACGTTCCAGCCTGTACCTTCCCAAGCGTCGTCTGGAGGTCGGCCTCTCCTACAATCGAGTCCTGCAAGGCACACATGAAAACTTCTATGGCGGTCACCTTTGGTGGGAGCCGGCAAACTCCGGCTTCGAACTGCGCTCCGAGTTCGCTCGCGGCCACCACGCCCAGGGCTACTGGGTTGAAGCGGCGTATCGCACCCCCGCCTTTGGCGGCTTCAATAGCATCGTGGGCCGGGTCGAACCCGTATTTCGCATGAACCAGAGCTTCCGTCGCGACATCCTGTTCAGTGACAGCCTGCCACGAGTCAACACACAGCGTGCAGACTTCGGCATGGACTACAACCTGCCGCACAACACCCGCATACTGACCAGCTATTCGCGGCAATTTGCATCTACCGGAAACTCCAACATCTGGCAGACAGGCGTCGTCTACCGATTTCTGTTCCCGGCATGGAAAGGAAACTAAGATGAATACAAAGCACGTGATATTAGCGCTAAGCCTTCTTGCATCCTCGGCCTCCTTTGCGGCTGCGGCGTCCCAGGACCAGGCTCCTTCCACGAGATCCGCGAAGAAACCGACGGCAGCGCAGTCCAACCCGCAACACGACAATGACGGTGCCCGGATCTTTCACCAGAACTGTTCGCGTTGCCACAACGCTCCGGAAGGTTTCTCACCGAGCATCTCTGGAACCATAGTCAAACACATGCGCGTGCGAGCGTCGCTCAGCGCAGAAGAGGAAAAGCAGCTACTCCGCTTTCTGAATCCATAGGGCCGCGAGCTTCAACCCGAGCCTGGTTGGCCCGGGCAGGGCGCTTCGACCAGGCGATATCTGGTCGGTCCTCCAGTTCAGTGCAACTTATGGAACAAGGCCGTCGTAGTCCCGGGATGCCGACAAGCCTTGTCAGCATCCTGTCACCGCAACTGCCCTAATCCAGCTGACTCAGCATCCTGAGATACCTGGCGCGTTTAGTTGCTGGCTCCGCCGTCTCAGCGAAAACCACCAGATCCGCCTTTGAAGGCTGGAGCGTCAGCGGCAACTTCTTCCAGTAGAACTTCAGATCGTCAGAGGTCCAGCCCGCGTAGGTCTTCTCCCACGATTTACCCGACTCGCCAGCAAAGACGAGGTTTGACGGATTGATGATTCTCCGCGCATCCTGAAATCTGCAGTCGATTGAGAGCCGCATCTGGTCCGTCAGATTGGGTGAAGCTGCGTGCACCGTCAGGCTATGAAAGATCAGCACGTCCCCGGCATACACATGGCTGCCAACCCACCCATCTGCAACGGCTGCTGTCTCCTGGATTTCGGGTACGTGAAGGTTGTCGCGCTCGTGATGCAGGACACCACGGCGATGCGACGCTTCGAGGATCCGCAACGGCCCCATTTCAATAGGACAGTCGTGCAATGGTATCCACGCTGTATAGAACTCTGTATCTCCGCCCATGAATTCGAAGTCCTGGTGAGCATGGGTCACGAGGCGCTCACAATTTGGGAAGATAAGTCTGCCGATTGGCTTTGGGTGAACCAGTACCTCTTCGCCTGCAAGCATCGTCATGACTTTCCGCAGGGATGGTTCATGCGGAAGCCGATGCAGCGACTCCAGATTGAAGACTTGCTGGTACACCCGCTTAAATGCTGGGTCGGGATCGCCGCAGGCAGCGCCCGCGGCCGCTAGTCTGTTCGTCGAGTCGTGCTCCGGCTGGAGCCACCCGGCCTGCGATAGAACCCGCGTTACGTCCGTCAGGGCAGCGTCTACAGCCTTTTTGTTGAGCAGGTCGCGGACAAGTACGTAGCCCCTCGCACGTAGTTCGCTTTGCAGAACTGCCGGACTAAGCTCCGATCCACTTACTTCGTGAAAAGCTCTCACGGCTGTCTCCTCCAGTAACCCGCGTAGGTCCGGGTACTACGAGCGACGATAGCGAATTCCACCTGCGAAGGTGTCTGTGGATGGTCTGGTGTTTGTCAATTGATTGTCACGCACACGATCACGCAACAGTGACAATTCCGTGACGTCAGGATGACAAACCCCAAATGCTTCTTCACTATCCTCACAAATAGTCGAGAGCCATTCGGGATTGCTGAAGGTTCGTCGTAAAGGACGGCGCAATGTTAGAAGCAGAAGTTATACACGCCTCACAACCTGGCGGAGCTGTACCCGAACGGCACCGGCCACAGGATGCGCTGCTCTACGATATGGAGCTTGCTCTCCATACAACGTTCTATCCGCTCGGCTTTGCGGTCGACATCCTGACAAATGATCCAGCCGTTCTGCTTGCGGCCCAGGAGAGCTTTGGCCATCGCCGCATGTGCCATGGCAAGGCTGCCCTGCAGATTCGCGTTGGGGTAACCGCTACCGAAGGAGGTGCCTGTCCACCTGAACCTGTGCGGCGCGAGTACAACCATCTCTACTCACTCACGGCTGACCCTGAAAACCACGCCATCCTGGACCTCAAGACCTGCACCAGCTTCGTTTGGCTCAGTCGTTCTGCGGTAAAGAACAGGCTCTACTTTCGCTATAATTTTCTGGAGAAGGTGGTCTATCTGTTACTCGGCGCTTCCGTGGTGACCGACCTTCACGCCGCTTGCGTCAGTAAGAATGGAAAAGGAGTTCTGCTTTGTGGTCAGTCCGGTGCCGGGAAGTCGACGCTCGCCTATGCCTGTGCTCGGGCGGGATGGACCTATACCTCGGATGACACCAGTTACCTCATCAATGATTCGACGACGCCTCGCGTCATTGGACATTCGCATCGCATGCGATTCCGTCCCGCAGCAAAGCTCCTCTTTCCGGAACTGGCGAACTACGATGTGACGCCGCGAATGGAGGGCAAGCCTTCGCTTGAGATTCCGGCCTCCGAGCTGCCCGTACACTCGACTGCTGTTGAAGCAGATATCAACTGCATTGTGTATCTGAACCGCAGTCAATCTCTTCGGACTAGAGTTGTCCCGCTGCCCGTTGGGACCGCAACAGAGCGCACACGGAAGGAGCTCTTTTCCTCCGGAGAGATACGTGCGAAGCATGAGAAGATCCTGGAGAGCCTCGCGCCTGTGCCTACGTTTGAGCTCCAATACAGCGATCTAGAAGATGCAATCCACGAACTGGATCGCCTGGTAGCAACCATATAAGCTACGCGAAGTCAGATGACGATCATGGAATCACCCTTCGCCGCGCGATTGCGGTGAACCAAAGACTGCGGCCGCAATCCGTGCCATAGAGCAGTGTCTTCGAATCCTCTTCCCACATCGGCTGAACCTGGTTGCACGGTACATCCGCAATACGCCGCGTCATGCCTGTTGCCTGGTCGCGAACCCACAGATTCCAACCGTTGCTTTGAAACCGGCTATATGCCATCCAACGTCCATTCGGTGAAATCGCGGGATAGCGTGTTTCGCCCAGATGAAGCGGGCTGTTGTCATGCGATGTGTCCGTAAGATAGATCTCCGGCTCACGTCCGTTCGCGACCGCCGAGAAGGCATACTCTCTTCCTGAGAGAAACGAGGCCTCATAGACCTTCAGCGAAGGTGCTGTAAGTGCCGACTCCCGCACACCCTCTTTTATAAAATCTGTCCGCTGCATCAGCCGTCCCCGTCCATGATCGTCGCGGAGGAACGCAAGGTCTCTTCCATTGGCGGAGAGCATGGGCTGGCGCGCGTCGTCGAGGACTACCTGCGAACCACGCTGCAGATCGACGATCTGCGAATGCGGCGCTCCCACCCGTTCCACGAGGATGCTCCCTGGCCCGCTACTTTGGCCGGTGCTGGTAAACGAGAGATCGTCTGGCAGCCTGGCCGAGGTTGCGGCCGCTACATTTTCCTGCGCCTCTGTGACCAGGCGATAGCCTTCATAGCTGAATGAGACATAGTGAACTCCATGAGGTGCGGGATGCGGCTGCGCATTTAGAAATCCCTGTTGCTGCAACGGCAATCGGTACGCATACTCCGACCGCACAGCACGTTCTCGATGCAGGGTCGAAGAAATGTTATAGATCGTGGCAACGAGCATGGCTCCGCCCCACACATACTTCGCCATCCCACTTTCAGTTCTCTTGCCAGCCGAACCGACCCAGAGCAACCCATAGTTCACAGACAAGAACGCAAGCAGCAGTGGCAGCCTGGCGATCTGCAGCAGCGCCCATGCTCCTGCCATCTTCTTTGGACTGGGTAAAGGCAAACCGATGCAGAGATAAACGATCAGCAAGGCCAAAGCCCAGCCATAACGTCTTGCTTTGATCAACACTGCAGCAAGTACGCAGACAGGCAGCGCCATAAGGACGAAGTTATACAGCGCGGGCACGGTAGAGATTGTGAGCGAGGCCGTCAACAGAGCCGACAACTCGAGCAGGAGGCGATCACGGCTTCCATCTGATTTACGGATGAGCAGCACAGCCGGCGCCAGCACGAGCATCTGCAATGTTGGCATGAGCAACGCAAAGCACAGTACTGAGTTATGCCAGGGATGCGGATTCCACTGCGGCTCTGAAAGAAACAGCCGATGCAGAATGCCGGAGAAGGAAGCGCTCGGCACATACGGCGGCATTGCCTCGCCATGTAGCGTCCACGGCAGAATCTCTTGAAGGTAAGTTCTGTGGACGCTCCAGCCGAAGACCGCAATCGATAAGGCACCCGCGATCAACAGCGTTACAAGAGCCGAAGCCAGGACCTTCCACTTGCTGCGCCGCAGGAACACTACAAGTAACAGGACCGGAAAGACTTTACAGGCGGCGGCGACTGCTATGAGCACACCTGCCGCCACATGCCATCCGCGAAGATATGACCAGCAGGCAGCCACGATCATGAACAACAACACTACATAATACTGGCCGAAATCCAGGTTCCGATGCAGCGGAAAGCATAGCGCCAGGGCCAGCACGACGAGCTGGTAGCTAAGCCCGGTCATCGATCTCAGCATCCAGATGATCGGGACCAGCGAAGCCAGGCTCAGCAGGATCCACACATGCTTGGCGGCCAGAGGAGGAAGTCCGGCGACGGGCAGCATCGCCAGCGTAGAAAACGGCGTGATCGGCAAAAGGCCGATGACCGGTATGTCCGCGGCGCGATGATCCTTCTCCCGCTCAATCCAGGTCCAGTCATACATCCGCGCCGTGTCATAGCCGTCATGCACCAGCCTCGCCGCCATGTAGTAGTTGGGGAAATCTGTGTTCAGGGTCGTCCATGCTTTTGGCAGCGTATGCGCTGCAAGGTAGAGCAGCGCCAACCCGATGAGCGTGCGTTCCAACCACGAGGCCACGCGTTGCTTGAGGGTGAGTGTCACCCTCAAGAGCCTATCGAGCCGGACCAGCCCAGTTGTCACATCTTTGTCATTTCGAGAGGATTTGTGTGTCGCTCGAGGGGGGCGATTGCATGTGCCGCTTCAACGAGTTTTCGATGACATCTGCCGCATGTGCGACGCCATCTGAAGCGCGGACCGCCGCTTTGATCGCCATGGCCGCATCGCGCCAGCCGGGCTGATTAAGTAAGGTGAGCAGCGCTAATCTGATCTTCCCCGCCGAGAGCTTCTTTGCAGGCAGGGCAATCGCAACGCCACACCGCTCCAGACGAGCGGCCACCGCAGGCTGATCAAGAGTCCTGGGAATCACAACCATTGGCTTGCCTTCCCTCAGTGTCTCAAGCACGGTATTGAGGCCGCCGTGGCAGATAACAATGTCAGCCTTCTTCAGGATCTCAAGCTGCGGAAGATCTTTCATGACAATCACGTTTCCCGGCAGACCTCCGAGATCTTCTGGTTCACGGCGTCCACCGAGCGAGATCACCAACTGTACACAGAGTTGCTCGCAAGCCTCCGCAATCAAACGAAAGATCACAAGGTCGCTGCTGCCAGAAGTTCCAAGCGACGCGTAAACCATCGTTCGTCCATCAAGGTGGTCCCATGGAAAGTCCATTGCAGGGCGCGCGGCCTCCTCCACAAATGGCCCTGCATAGTGAAAAGTGTGCGGAAATGTAGTCCGCGGAAGATCCAGACACTGCGGAAGCTGCGTGATGTGGGCGAGTTCCGGGTAATCGCGACTTATCTTTCGGACCGTTCCGAATCCCCTCGCTCTCCGAAGAGCGTCCAGTTGGCTACGAACCGGTCCGCGCATGCGCAGCACCGAGACCTGATGACACATCCGCTGAATTCGTTCTAAGACGCTGACATTCGGCGCTATGCTCCGCGGTCCGTCCCAACCGAAGTTGTGCGGCACAGAAGTCGAGATCACTACATAAGGCAGGCGCAACATCTGCGCCAGCGTAGGACCGGCCAGCGCAATCTCATCCATGATGATCGCGTCGATTGCGTAACCTGCCATCGCTGGCGCCGTCTGCCGAAGAAACCTTTCCATGTCGAAGACAACGCGGTCGATGCCGTCACGGAGCGCAATGATCTCCCGCATAATCGTCCACTTATATACGCGCCGGTTGTTCCTGAGTAAGTGAGCGACAGGCGATCCGATGGAACAAAACTCTAGTCCGTGCGCGCATACGCGGTCCTCAAGGTCCGCTGTCTGAAAGAACGTGACCCGATGCCCACGGGCAACTAACTCCCTCGACAAAACAATCATTGGATTTAGATGGCCCGCTCCCTTATAGGACAAGACTCCGAAGTGTGACATCTTATGCATCGATTCGGGCAGCGGCCACGCTTCTAACCGGGCGGCTACCTAACCGCACGTTTCCCTTACCCAACACGGCTTCCGCGCGTCGCAACAACTCGTCTACAGGTGCTCGCACCCATCGCAGAGTGTCCTGTATCCGTAGCGGTTCTAGTCCATCTCTTGCCGTAAGCGGCAGACGCTGCCATACAGCTTTAGAGGCCAGTTGCACGCAGCCGCCAACCATTACAAGTTCCACGTCTTGCATGGAGAGAGAGGCCAGCGCGTCCGCCGGTGTTCCACCTTTATCAGGAACCGCAATTAGGTCGCCGACGCCGTTCGTCCTGATCGTTCCTTCGTGGTCCCGCAGCCGTAGGGCCCTCATCGGATTATCCGCGACCATGGCATACATTTTGATCGGTTGGATTTCGCCTCGTCGAATCACAAACCTGATCTCATCCAACAGGTCGCCTTCTGCGGTCAAGGGAGAATCGTTCCCCAGCGAAATGTTCTCGACCGCATTCAGACGCTCCATGGCGGGCACGCGGTGGAATAGAAACTCATTCGACGATGGACACACGACGAGCGAGGCACGCCGCTCTCGCAGCAGATTGAGTCCTGCATCATCGAGCGCCAGGCCATGAACAAGCACCGTGCCTGGACCCACCATTCCAAGCCGATCCAGTTCAACAATCTCCTGCTGTGCCTGTGCGTCAATGCCTTCGCAGGCATGCAGGAGATAAGCCGCGCCGGTTGGTGTCTCTCTGCAGCTTTTGAGAAGGTCGCCACCAAGCGCGAGAGAGTGACTCCATCCGTACTGCTGGACCACTCTAATAGGAAAGTCTGCTCGCTGGAGCTCCGGCCAAAGCCGGTCGTGATGACAGACCGTAGTGACTCCGCAGCAAAGATTGCGCAGCCCGCCCCACCACAGCCGCACCCATTTAGGAATGGAGTGATGGGTGGCGATCACGTCGGCGAACTTGCAATGGATGTCCTCTCCCCATTCCACATAGTTTTTATAGGGCGGGTCTCCAAGCCGCGGATACAGCGCGAACTGGAGATGATCGTGCGCGTTTATCAGCCCTGGAAGGACCAGATATCCGGTCAAGTCGATCTCGATTTTCTCGCTTCGAGGAACGGCCGATGAAGATGCATTCGGTCCAACATGCGTTACCCTGCCCGCATCGATATGGATCGAGGTCCACTCACTATCGATTGGCCCATTTGCGATACGTGCTCCATTAATAAGCGCATCGCCTAGTCTCGGTCTATGAGCAAGGTCATGCATGTTTCTCTGCCACATAGATCCGGAACCGCGAAGGCTCACGACGACGGCGTAACCCGGCCAGGAACGGGCGCAGCTTCCACCTTAAGCCGTAAGCCGGGTGAAGCGCGGCCCATTGAAGCGATAGCTGTACCTCGAGCCTACGCAAGCGATCATCGGTAAGAAACTCGAGGCTGGCAACGGAGGCGGAGGCAGTGCCATATCGGTGAATGAAAGAAGCCTGGCGTTCCGCGATCATCTGCTGGCCGCTCTCTTCCCTGGAATACCAGGGAGTGTCGCTGATGATCACCCGTCCGCCAATCCTCAGGCATCGGAGCGCCTCGCGCAGCGTCGTCTCATAGTCCTCCGCATAATGAAACGATGCATTGAACACGATCGCATCGAACTGTCCATCCTCAAAGGGCAGGCGCGTCATCTCTGCCTGGAACCGCGCAATCGGCTGTGGCAGGTACCTGTCGTAGTGCGCAGCAGCAGCCAGCCCATCCTGCCTGTTCATCAGCAGATCAACAGCTACAGGCTGATGGCCTGCAAGCGTCAAACGGTAGCTCATCCAGCAGTTTCCTGCCCCGAGATCTAAGATCTTGAGCGCAGTCCCTGCGGGTGCCAGGACATGATTGATGAGATGTTCGAAGCTCCTGGAGCGAATATGCCACTGGCTTGGGTTACGGCCTGACGCATCGTTGTAGGGAAGTGCAAGGTAGTAGTCATCGGACTCGCTGCCACGACCTTCAGCCGCGCGGATGCCCTCGTAGTCCGCGATGAAGCGCGCATAGTGCTGAGCTGTCTCCGGAAGCAACGCCTGAACCACTCCGCCGGTAATGCTCATCTGAAATCCGCATTTGCCGCAGTCCAGCGCATCAACCTGGGCAAAGCAGCGAGGGCAACGGAGCGCAACGACTCCGAGACACGCGCGACTGGCCTCGGTGCCGTCGTGCAAGCCAGCCGCGGTCATGCTAGAGCGGCCCGCGCAGGAACGAAGCTCTCGATCTGCACCAGCGATGAAGACGCGGCCGTCAACACTTCGTCGAAGTCCTGCAAGGCATCAGGATCCCGGCACTCCGGCTCTAGTGCGTTTACCGTGGCCCAAAGGTCATCCACCCTGGCCATCGTGACGCTCGAAGCCATCTCGCTCCACGAGTCCACCTCTGCATGCAGCGCCTCGCGCACGGCACGATAGAAGGTCGTCGTGTACGCAGCATTGAACATGATGCAGAGGTCGCCGCTATCGCTCCAATTGCGTTTGCTCCCAAGTTGCGTCCGCACCTTTTCGTAGAATGCGGTGCCCGGCAACGGGTACGAGAAGGAAATCCCGATATCATCGGGCCGGTTCGCCCGGACAAATTCAATCGTGTCCTGGAGTTCATCCCGACCCTCCCCCGGGTAGCCAAACTGCAGAAAGAAACAAGCGCGTATCCCCGCATCTTGCAGCCGGCGGCACGCAACGACAACCGCGGGCAGGCTGAGCCCCTTGTCCATCGCGTTCAACACGCTCTGCGCTCCAGATTCGACGCCCATCCAAACTTCCGCACAGCCCGCCGCTTTCAGGTGCTTGACCGCAGATTCCGTCATCAGGTCGGCACGAGACTGGACCTTGAACGGCACGCAGGCATCACGCCGACTTACCTCTGTGGCGAACTCTTCCACCCAATGTTGATTGAGCGCAAATACGTCGTCTCCGAACCAAATGTGCTCGGCCCCTGCCTTCTTCAATACCGCCATCTCCTCAGCTACTGCCGAAGCTGGACGCAGATGAAATTTGTTGCCCGAGATAGGCTTCGCGCACCAGTTGCAACGATAAGGACACCCTCGGCTCGACACCATGTTCATAGAAAAGTATCCGTGCGCGTCTATCCATGCCTTGCGATAGGGTTCGAGGTCAATCAGATCGCGCGAGGGCAACGGAAGCTGCGACCATTGGGGATTCTTCGCAAGCTGTCTTGGACTGTGCACCGGCCGGCCGCTTGTACCGCTCTGCACCAGCCCATCGACTAAGGGAGTTGGCGCGCCTGCGAGCACAGCGGAACATAGCTGCGTCAACGTTTCTTCAGCCTCACCGCAGAGCACGTAGTCGAAACCCTTCTCGAGGAACAGCGCGGGATTGTCGGTCGAATCGGACCCATGCACGATCGCAACAACATCCCGGGCATGGGCCAGCCGTGCAATCTCCCACGCAACCTCGCGCATCCGCGTGAGACACATCTTCGAGAGGAAGTTGAAGTCGTCTTCGTAGACCACCACGATCCTCGGTTGCTGTGCTTCCAGCATGGCGACGAAAGCCGCCGAAGGCTCGTCGAGCATCGTGTCAAAGACCGCAACCGAGATGCCTGCCTGGCGTAACGCAGAAGCTGCATAGAGCGTGCCTATCGGAGCGTACGGCTGCATCTTCCGCAACTGTTTGGGATCGTAGCCCAGATGATAAGAATGCGTGATGAGAATGTCCGCCACAATTCACCTCGAAGGCTTCTGCGGCGGTAGGCACTTAGCTAGACCGCCGTGAGTTGATTCAGCAACAAAAGCAGCCGAATGAACCTTTGATTGACCTAGCGTAGTTGGGCAGGGACGAAGAGTTGTCTCATGATTGTCGGGTCTGTGTCATCTGTTTGCTGTCAGCTGGTTGCAGCTGTTTGCCGCCATTCATTTGGCGTCATCTGGTCGCAGCTATTGTTTGGCGTCATTAGTTTGGCGCTGCTGAAGCTTGAGCGATTTGCTCTAAAGGGGGTCGGCAAATTGTCTTGAGCTGGCCATTACTGTGGCGCAGGAACGTTGGTCCGGCGGAACTGATAGAGCACATGATCGCCCAGCATTGCCAGTGGACCAGCAAGCCCGCGGTCAAGCGTCTCCATGACGTTCAGCAGGTGCGGGTGCCGCGATATCCACGGCTCAGCGGCGCTGGGAGGCACGGCAATGCCAATCCCGATGCGCCTCTCCAAAACGAACCATGGGGCAAAGGCACGCACCATCTCACGTTTGCGATGGTAGAACACATGGAACTCGCGCTTGGCCAGCTTCGCCGGGGCTTCGCCGCGCTTCAGGCGCCGCAGCGCCAGGCGGTGCCGGACACGCAAAACTTCAGTCACTATCTCCCCGGGGCATAGCGTGCCGAATAAAACCAGCATCGCCGGAGCTCCGGGATTAAGTAGCTGCGACAGGCCACGTGCAACCAGTGATAGGTCATCAACACAGTTCAGCGGAGCGAAGTTAGAAAAGACCCCATCAAACCGCTTGCCACCTGCGGCAAAATGCTGCGCTGCAAAGGACTGCATCTCCTCAGCGGCAGCGACTTCAGCGCGTGCTCCCTGCGGGCCGAGCTTGATCCTGGCGAGATCCACCATTGTCGGAGAGGCGTCTGTCAGAAGCACCTGGTACCCACGTTCCGCCAGGAAGCTCGCGTCTTCTCCTGTTCCACCGCCAACTTCGAGGATTTGCCCAGCCTTCGGGAACTCGCGCAGCAGGGCATCACGGACCGCGCGACGCTGTGCCGAGACGCTGAGCCAACCGCCAAAGCGGGAGTCGAAGGTTGAAGCAATCGCGTCGAACGCAACAGCCGCCGGCCGCAAGGAGGTCATCATTTCAGCCCCTCCGTCAGCTTGCCCCAGCGATAGGCTGCCCAGCTATAGCGGAGACCTTCAACAACGTGAAAGCGCGACCGGAGAAGCACATACTTCAGTTGCATGCGATACCGCCGCGCCCGCACCCACATGCTCTCGCCTTCGAGCGCCAGGACTACCTGCGGTGGCAGACGGCGCGGCAACAACCACTGGAAAAGCGAGCGGCCCAGCACCTGACCGGAAGGTTCAATCTCCCGTACCAGCAGCAGGTAAAGCTTGCTGCCGGGGACGTCACCAAAGGCGGCACGAACTCCGTGAAGTCTTACCCACAAGCGAACTGCCGGCGGAAGCCTGTCCACGGTCCATCCCGTGAGTTTGACCGGCGCAAATTCCCCCATAACGGTGGTGATCAACAGCGTGAGCACTCCGAGACCGAGCGAGACCTTTGGGTTCTCCTCGCCTCGCGTTCGCAGCTCGCTCCAGAAGAGATCGTCGTTGTGCCGCGTGTTCACATGACGATAGAACTCCAGCAGGTGCGATGCTCGGGAGAACTCACCGCAGATGTGTTTATAGGCATGCATGGCTTGCCCAAGGAAAAGATCGACCGGCGAAAGCACTGGCATGTCAATGCCGTAGAAGTCCCGCTGTTGCACTTGACTCAGTATGGATGCAGACCCTTCCGCGCGCGCTTGAAGATGAAGTTCCACGGTCCGACCAGACGTATCCTTATAGAAGTCTTCCATCGAGATGCCGATCTTCTCTTCTTTTTTGAACTCCCAGCTCCTGCCGCTGATTGCGTACAAGCGATAACCCTGCCGCTCAAGCACGGCTCGAGCGACCACAATGTTCTCCTCTGCGACGAGGAAGTCCAGGTCAAACTGATGACGTAGCTCCGCGTTTGAGACCGACTCCGGCGCAAGCGAAAAACCCTTCAACACCGCGTAGGAGAGTGCGGCTGCCTGGAACTCCTCCTGAATGGCCACCGACTCCGCAATCATGCCATGCGTGCGTTCGATGTTGTCCAACAAGTTCTGCTGCAGCCGGGCAAGCACGTCGTTTGGAAGGATAGTCGGAGCGAGTTGCGACCTGCGCAGGCGATCGAGAAAAGACAATGCCAGGCCGCTTACATCCAGCCAATGCAACAGGCCGTGCCACTCCCTTTTGGTGACCTCATGGAGCTCGATGCACTCCGCCGGCATAGGATCGCGGAAGCTAAGCAGCACTGCCCGTCGAAGTCTGTGCTCTCGGCTCAGAACGGCGTCGCCGACCCTGCCGTTTTGCTCTAAATGTCTTGCTGGCGTCAGGCTGGCGCTTTGGCTAAGAGGGCAGTGTGGTGCAAGTGAAGACGCGCAACCTTGAACATTGGAGGAGTCAATTCGATAAAGTTCCTCGGCAAGCATTGGCAAGACTTCATCTCCCCGGCCCGCCTGGCAAAGAACAACTGCAAGATGGCCGCATCGCTGCAGCATTGGATCGAGACTAGCCGTCCACTGAGCAGGAGTTGTCACATCCGGGTCACGATATTGTCACGGTATTGTGGGCTTTGCTTTGCGAGTCAGGGCTCTGCTGACCGTAGCGCTTTCCGGCTCACTGCATGCCCACGGATTGCATATCGCTAGGGACGGTGACCGGAGAAAGCAGCTGATTGACCTTCGGTGTTGCCATCGGCCTCCAGGATGTCCATGCGTTCGATGAGGCTGTTTTGAATTGTGTAGACGTGCCACAGCTCCGTGTCTGATAGAACTTCGCCTGCAAGGTTTCTGACAAGCTGATGCACCTTGACTTCAGTCTTGCCGTTCTTGTAGTCGATCACTTGAAGAACTTCCAACTGCGGGTCGAAGTCAGCCCACTGGCGTGTCCAATACTCCCGTATGGCCTGCTTGCCGACAACGCGGCCACCCTCGGACGCCTTCGGCCAGCTAACGATTTCGCTCATGAGCGCAAGGGTGCCGTCTTCATCGCGACTGTTGAAGGCAGCGTAGACCTTATAGATAAGTGCTTGCGTGTTCATGATGTCCCTCTCTGGAAACTGTTTGCGACTAGAATCTACATAGGTACATATACATATAAAGAGTCGCCTATGCAAATGCACAACAAAGTCGAGCTGAAGGTATTACAAACCCCCGGTCACCTGATCAGCCTGGCAGCTCGCGGCTTTGCTCGTTTGGCTGAAGCACGCTTAAAGCCGCTTGGATTCGGTGTTGGGCATCTGCCCGTACTGGTTGCGCTCAGGAATGGTCTGGCAGAGACACAGCGAGACCTGGCTCGATACGCCAGGATGGAACAATCTTCTATGGCGCAGATGATGGTGCGGATGGAGCGGGATGGCTTGATTCGACGGACACCTGACCCGTCGGATGGACGGAGCAGTCTTGTTTCGCTGACAAAGCTCGCCGAGGCGCGACTGCCAGATGCCTGCACTGTGCTCTTCCAGGGAAATCGCGAGGCGTTGGATGGCTTTACCCAAGAGGAGACGGCGCAATTGGCTGACCTGCTTAGCCGGCTGATCATGAACCTCGATTGCATCGCGAGTGCCGAGCCGCCCCGGTAAACACGGAGCACAAGCAGCGTTGAGCGAACTCTGACCTGTCGGTGAGGAGAGGAGCGAGCCTGCTCCCTATGTGTATTCAGTTGTAAGGGGGTGTTTGGTGGACCTGATCGGGATCGAACCGATGACCTCTTCCATGCCATGGAAGCGCGCTCCCAGCTGCGCCACAGGCCCACTCTCGGGAAGGACTGCTCTTATCTTCAAGGACTGGGCCCGATTCGTCAATGCGCACAAGCATGGGTTACGGTTACAGGGGAACATATCTGCCCCCATATGGTGTCTAAGTAACCAGAGTGAGCGAGCACTCGGCCGCCGGCGGCGCAGTTCCTTTCGCTCTACTCGACAGATTGGCCATTGAGGCCGTAACGTAGAGGGCACCCGGCATGGCGGGCTTGACTATGGCAGATGCAATAAGCGCGATTGGCATCAGGACAGAAGAAGCGTCGCTCGTTGCCGACCTCAAGGCCGGCTCCGAAGAGGCGTTTGGCCTGCTGATCGCGCAATACCATCAGCCAATCTTCTCGCTGATAGCGCGCAGCTTGAACGATCCTTCCGATGCTGCAGACATCACCCAGGAAGTCTTTATCAAGGTCTTCCGCAGCATTCGCGGCTTCAATGGCGATGCCAGCTTGCGGACGTGGCTCTACCGGATCGCCTTGCACGAGGCTTCCAATCAGCGCCGCTGGTGGTCGCGACACAAGCGGCAGGAGATCACCATTGATGCTTCCAGCGAGTGCGAAGATACGGGCGAGAGCTTCTCGCTCGCCTCTACACTCGCCGATCGCGGGGATTCGCCGTTTGAACAGGCAGCGCAGGGCGAGATACGGCTGCGAGTAGAAGGCTGTTTACGGCAGCTTCCAGATGTCTTCCGCGCTGTCGTGGTGCTGCGCGAGATTGAGGCCTTCTCTTACGAAGAAATTGCCGAGATTCTGGAAGTAAATATTGGAACGGTGAAGTCCCGTCTAACGCGTGGCCGGGCGGCCCTGCGAACCCTGTTGATTGCGCAGGACACATCTGAAAAGAATGCGCGAAAGACGAATCGAGTGGAAGCGCCGATGAATCCAAGGCCTGTGGAGACGACGCGGTGACTTCAATCCTGAACAATCCCGAGTACTGCGAGTCGGTGCAAGCTTCCTTCTCGGCCTATCTTGACGGAGCTGTAAGCGGGCACGACATGTTCACCATCAACGCCCATCTCGAGGGTTGCGTGTCCTGCAAGGAAGAGTTTGCCTCCTGGAGAGCGATGCAACAGGCGCTTGGCGAGCTTCGGGCTCCAAAGGTGCCGTCGGACATGGGTTTGAAGCTGCGGGTCGCCATTTCCCAGATGAAGGCGCGCCAGGACAGCCGCTGGACCGACCGCCTCGGTGTGCGGTGGGACAATGTGCTGCGGCCGTTTGTGATCCAGGCTTCTGCAGGATTTGCCGGGACGGTAGTTCTGATGGGCGGCATCGTGTTGTTGCTTGGAATGGTGGCTGCGCCCCAGGCTGTGATGGCGCATGATGTTCCGCTTGGCGCTGTGACTGTACCTCATTACCTCTATTCGGCAGCAAGCGAACGGCCGATCCTCACGGACCGGGAGACCACGATTGTGGTGGAAGCGGCTATTAACGCTGCGGGCCAGGTCTATGACTACAAGATCGTCTCCGGACCACTAAGCCCTGAAGTGGAGAAGCAAGTTGCGGAGCAGCTTATGCTCAGCGTCTTCGAACCCGCCCGGGTATTTGACTCCCCGGTTCGTGGACGGGCGATTGTTACCTTCGCGGGTATTTCGGTCCGAGGCTAGAACCCGCTGACGCCGGCGCGGGCGATGCTTCGAGTTGCCGGTTGCCGACCTGCTCCCATACTCTAGTGTGGAGCGTCGAAACTATCGTGGTCCATCCAAACAAATCTTTGCCCCTCGTTCTTCCCTTCCCGTTCCTGAGCTGGCCGGCCATCACACAGTCTCTTTGCCTCATGGGAGTTTTTACAAGCCTTGTGCTGGCGATGCCCCTGCAGGCGCAGTCTTCGTCTTCTAGCTCAAGCGAATCAAGCAGTTCGTCGAAGAAACCTGGGCAGAGTACGGATTCGAGCAGCCAGCCCGGCCCACGGAGACCGCAAGTAGAGGCGGGCGGATCGGCCGTCACGCTGGAAACTAGCGAGCCGCTCTTTGAAATCGCAGTCGCACTCAACGCCTGCGGCTACGATGAGGACCTTGAACATTCCGATCCGGTCCGCGCCAAGATTCGCGCTGATGTGACGGCGGCGTCGATTGCAACACCGGAAGCAAACGAGAGCCGCAACGCGCTCTGCGAATACATCCACAAGCATGAGCTGAACGACGGCGGCTTGAATCTTGCCCAATACGTTTCGCTGGCGATGTATCTGTCTCCACCACCTGAGTTGACGCCGACCGTTGCCGAGACCGATCTTCCTCCCGACTCGACCCAGGTCGTGAACATCCTGCCGCTGCTCCGTGCGTTTGCAGAACAGGTGCACCTTAACGCTCTCTGGTTCAAATACCGTCCCGAGTACACCGCGCTGATCGATCTCGTTCATGACCCGCTCACCCGGACCATTCTGAATACGAACATCTACCTGAAAGCACCGGCAAGCAGCTACGATGGGCGCCGTTTCCTCGTCCTGCTGGAACCGATGCTTGCACCGTCGGAGACAAACGCCCGCATCTACGCGAACGATTACATCGTCGTAACTTCGCCAGCCAACGACCCTCCAGGCAGCGTAAAGATGGAGCAGATACGCCACACCTACCTGCATTACGAGGTAGAGCCGCTGGTCTACTCCCGCGCCGCAGCCATGAATCGCCTGGTGCCGCTGCTGCGAACCGTGCAGGGTGCTCCAATCGATTTCAACTACAAGGCGGACATTGTTTCGTTGATTGCCGAGTGCATGATCAAAGCAGTGGAAGCCCACACGATGGATGTGGGTCTGCCGCACCCGGAAAAGCCGAATCCGGCGAGAGGACGCATCGACCGTGTAGACCAGGAGAAATACACGGCCGATGTGGTGGTCTACGATCGCCAGACCGAGGCCGCCCGTCGCAACTCGGTGCAGCTCGATATGCGTCAGGGCTGGGTGCTTACTGGTTACTTCTACGACAGGCTTGCCGAGATGCAACGTGAAGGTTCGAGTCTGAAGGACGATATTGGCCAGATGATCTACGGTATGGACGTGGAGCGCGAGCGCCACCACGATGAGCAGATCGTCTTTCTGCCGCAGGTGACGCATGATGTTGTTCGCCGTGCTCCCCGGCAGCTTACCGGGCTCGATCTTGGTGAGATGAAGCTGATGAAGGGCGATAAGGATGGTGCAGAGGAGATTGCGGAGAAGGTACTGGCGGAACCTTCGGGCGACCATGCTAAAGCCAACTACCTGATCGCCAGGATCAATCTGCTTGATCAGAATCCGGATGAGGCTGTGACCCACTTTCGTGCCGCACTCGACAGCTCTCGCGATCCGCGCACCCTCGCCTGGTGCCACATCTACCTGGGGCGGCTCTATGACATGCAGCAGGACCCGGACCGCAAGCGCGCTGTAGCGGAGTATAGGCTGGCGCTGAATTTGCGCGACGAACGGCCGGACACCAAGGCTGCCGCTGAAGCCGGGCTCCGCCAGCCCTTCGCCCCACCCAAGCGCGACGTTGCGGACCCCAATGACAGCACGGACGACTACACGCCAGTTGACCCGACTGGCAAGGCGGAGAAGGACGCATACAAGCCGCCGCCTCAGTAAATGCCTCGATTCCATTACATTGAGAGTGGAGGGTCGCGAACGGAATGACATCGAAGAAGACATCGCGACCATCGCCTGGTGAGCGGTCAAAGTCCAAATCGGCGGCTGCAACCTCCCAAGCGGAAGCTGCAGTATTTGGCCACACCTTCAAGGACAAGACTCTGCTCCAGCGTGCACTTACCCACCGATCGCTTGCCTACGAGACCGACCCTGAGAGCCTTGCGAATACCAAAGCGGACAATGAGCAGCTTGAGTTTGTAGGAGACGCGGTGCTTGGACTGGTTGTAGCCGAGGCGCTATTTCTCAGGTTTCCGCAGTCGCGGGAAGGAGAACTGACCCAATTACGCGCTTCGCTCGTCAGTCGCAAGCACCTGAGCGCAATGGCTGCACGACTTGACCTGGGCAGCATGCTGCTTCTGGGCAAAGGCGAGGAACGCAGCGGGGGGCGAGCGAAAGCGGGGCTACTGTCGAATGCGCTTGAAGCCATCATTGCGGCGATCTACCTCGACGGTGGACTTGGTGCGGCGCAGGCTTTCATTGAACGCACGGTGCTCGAGCCTGCCATTCCCGAGCTCGACCTGGCGCTTGCAGCAAGCCCAAATCCTGCTGCCAGCGTCGGCGACTCAGGCGCCTTTGCGGGTGCTGTAGGCGATCACAAGTCCGCCCTCCAGGAACATCTTCAGGCTATTGGCGCAGGTCAGCCGGAGTATGTACTGGTTGCGGAGAGCGGCCCCGACCATAGCAAACGATTTCGTGTTGCAGTTCGCAGCACGACGGACGGCGTCTCGACAATCCTCGCCGAATCGGAAGGAACAACCAAGAAAGCAGCCCAGCAGGATGCGGCGCGCATCGCGTTTGCCGACATTGCCCGCAGCCAGCAGGAGCTGACCGGTGCCAAAGCGGGCCACTCGTGAGTGCGCAGGTAAAGCCACCGAACAGTGAACTGGACGCGGCCCTTGCCGTCCCGGCTCCCATGGTCCGCCAGGGCGAAGCACACACGCTGCTGCACGCAGCGCAATCGCTGCTCTACATCATCATTGTCGCAATCTTCGTCATCACGTTCGCTGTGCAGCCGTTTCGCATTCCGTCGGAATCGATGGAGCCCACGTTGCTGGTTGGAGACTTTCTTCTTGTCGCCAAGCAGCAGGTGCCATTTGCGAAAGACGCTTTTCCGTTCCCAGCTACACCGATCAGGCGCGGCGATGTTATCGTCTTCCACTATCCCGTTGATCCTTCAATCCACATGGTCAAGCGAGTGATCGGCATGCCGGGCGACCACCTTCGCCTGCGCGACGGCCATGTCTTCATCGACGGGCAGGCGCTCAAGGAGCCGTACGCGGTCTACCGACCCAGCCCACCGGATAACTACCGCGACAACTTCCCGCGCCTTGGAAATCCTGATCCTGATGTCGCTTCGAACTGGTGGATCCAGATGAAATCGCTGGTCAACCATGGCGAACTCACTGTTCCCGCACACAGCTTTTTTGTTCTCGGCGACAATCGCAACGACAGCGAAGACAGTCGCTACTGGGGCTTTGTACCTGCATCAGCGATCGTCGGCAAGCCATTGCTGATCTATTTTTCCCTTAACCAGGCCAGCCGGGATGACTCCGACGATGACTCTGAGCCGGAAACTCCCACAACTCCGCATGCCTCCGCACGGCCCCTAGTCAAGTCAAGCGAGCCTGCCCACTTTGCCGGCCTGCTGAATATCGCCCGCTGGGACCGAACGCTGCAAGTCATCCGCTAGCAAACCGCCACGAGTGTGATCTCTGGCGGTACACTATCTAAGCACCAGTGGAGAGAGCGTTGACCAAGATCGCGGAGCCGCCAAACCGGGAACTCGAGCCAAAGGAAGTGGCGGACGCTGACGCTTTAGCAGACGCTCCAGTGAAAGAGGAAGAGCGCCCCGAGACGCCTCTTGAATCGATCTCTTCCATCTGTGCTGTGCTCGCTGTCGGTCTCTTTGTAATGACGTTCATCTTCCAGATGTTCGAGATTCCGTCGGCATCGATGGAACAGACGCTGCTGATCGGCGACCATGTGCTGGTCGACCGCGTCACCCTTGCCCCGAAAACTTCATGGGCGCCCTTTCTCCATTTTCGCCCCGTCCATCGCGGGGATGTGATCGTATTTCTAAAGCCGAATCCTGAGTCCCCGGACCTCTTCCTCGTGAAGCGTGCAATCGGCCTGCCTGGCGACAGGATCCATCTCCGGCAGGGCATCGTGTACCTGAACGGCGTCGCTCAGAACGAGCCGCAAGCCGGCAAGCCAGCGTACGACGGCGAACCGCAGCACGCCTACAACGCCTATCGTGACGACTTTCCCAGTGTCCCCGCATCGGTCGAAGAAGGCACCACGGCAAGCTGGGCGCTGGAGATGCCGACGCACCTCGAAGGGGACGACCTGGTTGTTCCTCCCGGCAAGGTCTTCGCCATGGGCGACAACCGCACCGAAAGCCTTGATGGTCGCTACTGGGGCTTTGTGCCGCAGGAGAATATTGTAGGCCGGCCCATGTTCGTCTATTGGTCGTTTGAAACGCCCGCTGACCAGATCTACAAAACCAGCGCCGGCGACCGCATCGGCTTTATAAGCCACATCGTGTTGCATTTCTTCGACCAGACCCGCTGGAAACGAACGCTTCATATCATTCGTTAGGCGAGCTGCTGCGGACCGGCCATCCATGCAAGACATAGACCCAAGTTCCGTGCGCGCCCCGCAAGTTACACACGATGCGCCCCCAGCGCCACGTCTACGTGCCAGGCAAAGCATCCTCCGATGGGAATTCATGCTTGTGTACCTGGTGCTTGCGGCCCTGGTCACACTAGCGATACTGCCGCCCTTGCTGAATGTCAACCGCTTCAAACGTCGGATCGTCACGAGTATCGGCGCGAGTATTGGCCGCCCCGTCCACCTCGATAATGTGTCACTGATCGTGCTTCCCTTCCCAGGCTTCAAGCTGGAAAACTTTGTGGTTGAGGAGGACCCGGCATTCGGCGCTGAACCTGTAATCCGCGCCAACAACGTGGTTGCAACCATCCGCTTCAGTTCTCTTTGGCGACGCAAGCTGGAGTTCTCGAGGATCAGCCTCCAGGAGCCGAGCATCAACCTGGTCCACATCCCGAGCGGTTCGCAGCAGGGACGCTGGAACGTGGAAAGCATCCTGTTGCAGGCAGCAAGGATCCCTGCCGCGCCAACTGCCCAGGCCAAGGCAGGCCCTGATCCTCGCTTCCCGTATGTTGAAGCCACTGGTGCCCGGGTCAACATCAAGTACGGGGATGAGAAGCTGCCACTTTCCCTCACCGAGGCTGACTTCGCCCTGTGGCTTCCGCGTCCGCAGCAGTGGCGACTGCGGGTCGAAGGCAAGCCGACGCGCACCGATACCAGCGCTTCCGATACCGGTACCATCTCGCTTGAAGGCACGCTCGACCGCGCCGAGCACTTTGACCTCATCCCCATCGAACTCTCAGGCGAGTGGAAAGACGTCCCGCTGGGCGAGGCCAGCCGCGTCGTCATCGGCCGCGATGCCGGCTTGCGCGGCAACATGCGGCTCGAGGTCGCTGTTCACGGAAGCATTGGCAACAGCCTGGTGAAGACATCGATCCAGCTGCGCGATGGTCGCCGCGCCGAGTTCGTTCCGCCGCAGTCGCTGGATCTACGTGCCGAGTGCCAGGCGACGGCAACTGATACGTTTCATGCGCTTCACCAGATCCGCTGCAGCTGGCCGCCGCCTGCCGCGCCCAGCTTGATCGCGCTTACCGGTGACATTGCCGACATTCACAGCATTAGGACTGCACCTTTTCAGATAGGAACACCCGGAATCCCCGCAACAATCCTACTGAACTGGCTGCGGATCGCGAGTCTGCGGGTCTCGCCCGACATCATTGCCACGGGGTCGCTGTCCGGCAGCATTACTCGCGAAGCGCCAAGCGGGTACTCCGGGCAGGTTTCGCTGAGCGCCTCCAGCCTTGCGGGCGGCCAGATCGGTGAGACACCCATCATGCTCGGCGAACTCACCGTCGCGTCCGCTACAGCGGCCCAGCCTCTTGCGCCTCCCCAGCGAAGATCTCGTAAACAGCAAGTAGCGCCGGTACAAGTGGCCGGTGGTTTCAATATGTCCCCCGCTGCGGTTACGCTTGGTGGCAAAGAGCCTGCGACCCTCAGTGGCCACTTTGACCAGAATGGATACTCGCTTCACCTTGCAGGAAGTGTGCTTCCGTCGCGCCTGCTCGCCCTTGGTAATGCAGTCCCGCAGTTCGGGGATGGTCTCACTGGCGTCCTGCCTGCTCAACCGGCGACTTTGCCGGCAAAGGAGCTGCCGATTTCGATCGATCTTACCTCCGAGCGCCTGTGGGGCGGCGGGCAAAGTTGGACGAAGTCTCCTTCCAGTTCTCTGCATACCGCTCCAGACAAGCGGCGTTAGCCTCAACCAGGTATCCCTGTGACCGTGCGTCGAGACGCCCCCGCACAAATTGAAATAGGATGGGTGCGTTCCGCTGCGTGACATGGAAGACATAGCTGCCGGTGTCGATGTTGCGATGTGTTCCTTCGAGGAGTTCCGATGTTTATTCGACCGCTTATCAGTGTGATCCTGCTCACTTCTTTCGCCGCCAGAGCACAGATGCCCTCGTTCATGCCTGACCCAACGCGGCAGCAGACATATACACTTGATCGTTCTTCGAGCCGCGAATCGACAGGAGCGAACGCGGATGCGCGCACCGTAACTCCTGGCCAGACGCTGACCGTTCTCGATGTGGATGGCCCGGGATCAATCTCGCACATCTGGTTCACGCTCGACGACTCCGAGCCGTATGCGTTGAAGCGCATCGTGCTGCGCATGTACTGGGACGGCGAGACGACGCCCAGCGTCGAGACACCTATTGGCGACTTCTTCGGTCTCGGCAACGGCATTTATTACAAGTGGGAGTCGCTGATGCTCTCTGCCGGTGCGGATAAAGCCTTGAACAGCTGCTTCCCCATGCCCTATGCGAAGCACGCCCGCATCACTATTACAGATGAAGGCAAGCTGCCGCTGAACCATCTCTACTGGAACATCGACTATCGCGTGAACGCTGAACCGCTGCCCGCTGACACGCTCTACTTCCACGCCGAATACCGGCAGGCGCAGCCAAACAAGGGCTGGACCGGCAACTGGTATGAGAATGGCGATCCAATCGTGAACTACAGGCGCAATCTCGACGGCAAGGACAACTATGAGTGGTTCGAGGCAAAGGGCCACGGCCAGTTCGTCGGTGTGACGTTCTCGGTGCTGCAAAATCAGGATGCATGGTGGGGCGAAGGCAACGACATGTTCCAGATCGATGGCGACGCGCCGACCATCGTCGGCACTGGCGGTGAGGACTACTTCCTTGGTTCGTGGGCCTTTGGCGGCCCACAGGAATTCCTGTTGCACGGCGCTCCGGTCGTCGGCAAAGAGCTTGCGGGGGAGCGATCCAGCATGTATCGCTTCCACTTCGATTCGCCGATACCGTTCACGAAGTCCATGCGGGCAAGCATTGAACATGGCCACGCCAATCACCGCTCGGACAACTTCTACTCGGTCGCGTATTGGTATCAGGCGGAGCCGCACATGGCGTTTCCCCCGCTGCCTGATGTTGACCAGAGAATACCGACATTGCAATTTGTGGGTGGGCCTGGGAACTCGAAGGGGCCGTACGATCCGAACAGCCTGCATCCACGGTGATGTAACAGTCAAAGGCTTACTACTGGACCGTCACCTTTCCATCTTCGTGGGAAGGATAGGCTGCAACTTGGAAATGATCGTACCAATGAATATTCCTAAGATGGCGGCATTTATAGACTTCGACATAACGGCCATGTTGACGCAGGAACTCGACCAACTCCCAAATTCGGTTGACGCTTTCGTGCGCGCTTGATCGGAACCAGAAGGTCGCTCGTGAAGCCCTAAATTGTTCCGGGGGCGTAGGCAGATTTACTACGAACCAGTCCAGGACGCTCCGCAACTGCTTCCATTCGTCAGCGTTGAGTTCTCCCGCTTCTAATAGCTCATAGCCGGCTTGGAAAATTCCCTGAGGCTTGTGTGACACCTCATCTATTTGCGTCGTCACAAAGCGCAGATACATGAAAGCAGTCTAATCCCGGCTCTGTGGCGCCGGTAAGACACGTTCGCTGATCAGCGCCTTACTCCGTCTTCGCAACAAGCCTCTTCACATGAACACTCTCCCGCACCTCGGGCACGGTGCCATCACCGACGACGACCTCTTCCGGCACCTGCTGGAACAGAATGCGCGTCGCGGCGTTCGACTTTCCGGGAACCAGCAGGCGTTCGGTTGCGGTCAAGGTGCCGGACCGCACCGTCACCGGCACTTCAGCCGCGGCCGCGCCATCGTTGCGCACGCTGATGGCAACGAGCCATCCACTCGATTTGCCGCCTTTTTCGATGAGCTCTCGCGGCGAGACATAAGCAATGCTCAAATCAGGCAGACCGCGATCGTGATACACCCAGTCATCGAAGAACCACTTTAGGTCCTTGTGTGAGGTCTGCTCCAGCACCTGCTGAAAGCCATCGGTGCCTGCATCCGCAGCATGGTTCTTGCGGTAGAGCTGAAATGCCTGCTTGAGCGCTTCATCGCTGCTGATGGAACGCAGCATCCACAACACCGCCGCGGCCTTGGTGCGGTAGTACACATCGCTGCTGGCATCGATCAGGCTCTGCCCGCGAGGCGCTGATGTGCCTGTCTTGTCAGGAGCGGCGAAGTCCGGCTCCGCCAGCGCCAGCGTCGAAGCAGCAGCCTGCAGCCGGTCGAGCCCCGCTTGCCGACCATCGTTCGTCTCGACCCACAGCAGCGACATGAACTGCGCCACACCCTCGTCCAGCCACGCGTGGCTTGACGCAAACCAGGAGTGCGCCAGCGTATGCACCAGCACAGGTGCGAGCGCTGCCGGTTCAGCACCGCGCAATGGTGTAACGAGGAGGGTGCCATCTTCGAACGGCTGGGCCTGAGAACCAGTCACGTCATGATCAATCACGTCGAGCGGCGCAAGCGGATTGTCACCCAGCCAGTCGATCAGGAGCGGCTGCACTTTCTCAGCAGCCGAGACGTAGTCCGCAAGCACGCCGGACTGGTCCGTCACGGCGCGCATCAGGGCTCCGTCAGTCGTAGTCGCTGCCCGGTCCGTCACAAATAGACTCGGCACGCGAAAACCGAGGGGCCGCTCGGCAAACTCCGCCGTAGCGACTCCCTGTCCGGAGGCGACCGGCACGCTGTCGTTATCGCTTACAGCAGTGAACAACTGCCTGCGGCCATCAAAGTAAGCGGCATCCGGAGCATCGCCGGTGTAGTTGACGGTCAATCGCAGACGCGTTGTTGCCGCTTGCTGACGCAGCTTGGTGCGGCCGACAGAATCAAACAGCTTTGCTCCGTCACCAAGAAACACGGGTGCCCCCGCAGTTGGATACCACAGCACATCACCATATCCACGCAGCGCTGTGCCGGCGGTTGCGATGGTGTCCCAGTCCGCTTCAAGGGCTTTGTCTTCCGGGGCGCCGATGCGCGCAAGCCTTTCGCCAGACTGTGGAATGCTGCCGCTGTAGATTGCCGTGAGCTGAACCGAAGCCCCCGGAGCAAGTGGCGCAGGTAAAGTCAGCACCGCCTCTCGCGCTGTGCCGGTGTGGTCGGCGTCGGTGTTGATGCGGTGCTGCACGAATGCACCCGCACCTGACCGTAGCCGTAGCGACTCCCACACGAGTGTCGACGAAAGCTGCACCGTGATCCGCGTCAATGGCACCTTGCCATCATTGCGCACGGTGAAGTTTGCATGGGCCTCGATGCCCGCGCTCGCCGGGGTCAGGTGCAGGTCGAGATCGTACGCCGTGAAGGTGACGGCTTCGCGCTCTTCATCAGAGACGGTGATGTCTGCATCTGGGACATTCGGCGTCTGCGTGTCTGAGTGCAGGCTGGATGATTCCCCGATCTCGGAAGTGACAGGCTTGTCCTCTGGAGTCGCGGGTGCATCCGGTGCACCCGCATCCTGCTGTTTCTCTTCACGCTGAAAAAGGACCTTGCCTTTGGCGGGCGCTGCTTCGGTCTGGGCCGGAGCAGGCTCAGTTGGTACAGTTTGGGCCGGAGCAGGCTGAGCTGGTACAGTCTGGGCTGGCACAGCCTGGGCGGGTGCAGGTTGGGCGGGTGCAGGCTGGGCGGGTGCAGTTTGGGCGGGCGCAGCCTGGGTCGGATTGTATTTCGGCGGAACACTTTGGGCCGGGATAGCCGTTGCGGGCTCCTGGGCTAAGCCGCTCATTGCTAAGCTCAACAAACCTGCCAACAGAAGAGGCCTCAAGAACCTAACCCCTTGCGAGGCTTCGGCTTTAACGGCTCCGGTTTGACTTCGGCCGGCTGCCTTCGCTGCCGCATCGCCTCGTACATCACAACCGCTCCTGCTACCGAGACATTCAGGGACGAAACCGCGCCCGCCATCGGGATCCTCAGCAGGTGGTCGCAGGTCTTCTTCACCAGATCGTGGAGACCTGCACCCTCGCGGCCGAGCACCAGCACGCAGTCAGTGCGAAAGTCAAAGTCCATATAGTCCGGCGAGCCGCGTTCATCGAGCCCTAGCACCCAGACATTCTCTTTTTTCATCTGTTCAAGCGACCGCACCAGGTTGGTCACCCGCGCAATCTTTACATGCTCGGATGCTCCGGCAGAGGTCTTCGCCACCGTCGCATTGATCGGCGCGGACCTCCGCTCCGGAATCAGAACTCCATCAACGGCAATTGCATCGGCGGTCCGCAAGAGAGCCCCAAGGTTGTGGGGGTCTTCGACACCGTCCAGCGCCAGGAAGAACTTGTATTTATTCGGCGCTACAGCCTTCTTCTTTGACAGAAAGTCTTCGATGCCGAGAAACTGCCGCTCCCGCACCATCGCCAGTACGCCCTGGTGCGCGTCGGTTTTTGCCAGCCGCGTCATTTGCTCGCGGGAGTCCGTCGCCACCCGGATGTTTGCAACGCGGCAAAGCGCGATAATGCGTTCCAGACGCTCATCCTTGCGATCGCGGGCAACGACTATGTGATCCAGGGCGCGCGCTCCGGAGCGAATTGCCTCTTCCACCGGGTGAAGACCGTACAAAACTTCCATTCTTCAAGTTTACCGTCCGAAGCTGGTCTGCACAGGTCTTTGGGTGTCCAGATTGAGCCAGAACCGCAGGATTGCACTCAATCGCCGGGACCCGCAAACAAAAGCGTCTTTTTCCTGCAAACATCCGTCAAAATGACTGTGCCAGCCGTAAGTCTGCCCATCTCCGCCGCCGTCGCCGAACAAAACGAGCGTGAAAACGTGGCCATCGCGCGCGGACTCAAGCAGCAGGACCCTGAACTGATCGACAAGCTGATTGAGCTATACCAGCATCGACTGCTGCGCTACCTGCTCTTCCTGACTGGACGCCGCGAGGTTGCTGAAGACTTATTCCAGGAGACCTGGATGCGTGTGCTCCTGCGCGGCGCTCAGTACAACGGCAAGGCACGTTTCGACACCTGGCTTTTCACCATCGCCCGCAACCTAGTCATCGACCTTTCCCGGAAGCGCACCATGGCCTCGCTGGATGAGATGAGCGAGGGTGAGGATGAACGCCCGTTCGAGATCGCCATCGATGGCCCTTCGCCGCTCGAACAGTTTCGGTCCCGCGAAGACTCGGCCGAGGTTGCAGAGGTATTGCTGAAGCTTGAACCGAGTTACCGCGAGGTGCTGGTGTTGCGGTTCCACGAGGAGATGTCCCTCGACGAAATTGCAAAGATGACCAAGGCACCGCTCTCAACTGTAAAGTCCCGGCTCTATCGGGGTCTGGCTGCACTTAAGCCTGAGATGGAGCGCCTTCGCAGAGCACCGCTGGTCTCTGGAGGTTTGCGCTGATGGAGAACCGCGACTTTGAGCCCTTCGCCGAGATCAAGTCAGGTTTGCAATCGGTCCAGACGGACGGGGCTACAGTGAACCGTGTCAATCGTACCCATCGTGTTGTTCGCGAACGGGCAAAGACTCTGGCGGAGCGGCGTTCAAAGATCCGTAGTCTTTGGCTTCCAGTAGTCATCTTTTCATCGGTGCTGGTGGCGGTATGCGTTGCCGTCTGGATGGTGCTCGACGAGTACGAGATTGTTGCGGCTGGAAGCCAGGTGGCAAGCTACCAGGTGCTGGTCCCGCTGCTCTGGTCAATTCCGGTTTCCGCTGCTCTGCTTGCCGTGGTATGGTTCCGTCAGTCGCGGTCAGATTCGGTCAGCCGCGGCAGCTACTAGTCTCAAAAATTAAGTTTGGTTAGGTCCAATGAAAGCAATCTGGAGCCGGAACAACACGGAGAGAGATCGCGCAGAAGAGTCTGGCAGCGAGCTCAGCATGATCCCGAACTGGTCGATCGCGCTGGCTGTTGTGGCCTTTCTGGGTGCGCAATACCTGTTCCATTTTGTGATGCCGCACAACAAGCCCGGCATGTTGCCGATGCGGCTGATGATGAGCTACTCCTGCGGCACGCTGATTGCCAGTTACATCCTGATGATTGGCTACGTGAGCCGCGATGTTCGCCGCCGGGGAATGCCCGCCGCTTTATGGATGCTGATCGTCATCATCATGCCTGGCGGTGTGGGGGCGGTTGTCTACTTCCTGCTGCGCCAGCCCATGCTGACGCGCTGCCCGCATTGCACTACCGAGATCGCTTCCACTTATCACTTCTGCCCGCAATGCCAGTTTCAGATGGCCCCGGTTTGCGGCCAATGCTTCCGGGGTGTTCAGATCACCGACGTGTTCTGCACACAGTGCGGCCATGATCTTGCCGAAGACCAGGCTCCGGCTCGGCTCCGCGTCTTCCGAGACTAGACAATGCCCGCTGCCTCACCAGTTCCGCCCTTTGCATCGTCCTCTGTCGCGACACTTACCGCGCTCATCATCGATGATGAACCACTCGCGCGCCAGGAGCTGCTCTACCTTCTGGAAAAAACGGGCGACGTTGAAGTCCTGGCCCAGGGAACGAACGGCATCGAAGCAGTCGACCTCATACGAACGCACCAACCTGACCTGGTTTTTCTGGATGTCCAGATGCCCGGACTCGATGGCTTTGCGGTCATCAAGAAACTGCTCGACAAGAAGATCAAGTTGCCGCAGGTTGTGTTTGCCACGGCGTTTGATCAATACGCTGTCCGTGCCTTCGAGGTAAACGCGGTCGATTACCTGTTGAAGCCATTTGATCGCAGCCGCGTTCACAAGACGATCGAGAAGGCACGCGCCCGCATCGCCGCACCTGTCGAATCTGCGTCGGATGCCAAGCTGGACGCGCTTTTGAAGCTGATGGCAGAGCAGGTGCAGCCATCGCGCACCCCGGCGAGCAGGAGCCAGACAGGCAAGATTGTCGTTCGCGCGCAAAATCGCCTTCTACTGGTAGATCAGCGCGAGATCTGCTTCGCCTCGATTGACGAAGGCGCCATCAGTGTTGTCGCCGCAGGCATTGAAGGGCAGTCCAACTGCCGCACGCTGGAAGAACTGATCGACCAGCTTGATCCGAACGCCTTCTGGCGCGCCCACCGCTCCTTCGTCGTAAACATTCAGCACATTCGTGAGGTCGTTCCATGGTTCAAGTCCAGCTACCAGCTGCGCATGGATGACGCGAAGAAGACTGAGATCCCCGTAAGCCGTTCCCAGACAAAGCGTCTTCGCGAGCTGTTCAACCTGTAGCGTTAGGGACGATTTACAGGGCGCGAACCATCCTCCCGGGCAGCGAGAACAGTGCTGCGATCAAGTCAAAAACGCCACTTACTGCGAACCCTACCAATCGGAACGGCAACAACACGAGCCAGATCACCGGATACATGATCACTGCCAGCAGCGCCAGCGGCCAGCAAACAATCAGCAAAATGCAGAACAAGAAGAACTTCAGCACCAGACTCTCCTTTGCGGCAAGAACACCAACCTAGATATATACGCGGAATTCAGGACCGGGTTCCATGCCGGCGTTGCGTGCTGCCCGGAGATCCAGCATCTCAGACAGAGTGGTATCGACTCCAGATCGTATCGTCGCGGTTGACTGGTCCGGCCGAGTGGACGCAGCCGGCCAGCGCCGACATATCTGGGCAGGGGTCTGGACGGCTGCCTCTGCCGCTTGTCCCCGTGAGACAGTAAAGCTCGAAGCCGGCCGCACTCGCGCAGAACTGACCGGCTGGCTGATCGAACTTGCCCGCGAGACGCCGCGCATGGCCGTCGGCATCGACTGCTGCTTCAGCTATCCTGCATGGTTTTTGAAGGAGCATGGCTGCGCCAACGTCTTTGATTTCTGGCAGGCCGTCGCCGATGGCAAGGGCGAAGAGTGGCTTCACCGCGATTGCGCGGACGACCGCTTCTGGGGCAAATCCGGTCGCGCCCGGAGTGGAAAGCGACCCGAGGAGTTCTGCGGGCAGAAGCTGCATTGCATGATGCGCCTCACCGACATCGACAACAAAATCACCCCAAAGCTGCTGCGCGACGATCCTGTGCGCGCCGCAAAGGTTCTCGGCATCACGCCAAAATCGCCGTTCCAGATCGGCGGCTCCGGAACAGTTGGCACTGGCAGCCTGCGCGCCATGCCGCATCTGCTGGAGCTCCGAGCCGCAGGCTTTCGCGTCTGGCCGTTCGAAGCCGCTGCTCTCGCTGCACAAAATCCGCAGCCGCTACTGCTCGAGATGTATACGCGGCTGCTCACGGGCGCAGTGAAGAAATCTAATCCGGCCGCCCGCAAGGCCTACCTCGCTGAACGCCGCAAGTCTGACCCCGCATACTCCGCGCTTAGCCGCAAAGTGCTTGCCTCGGCCCAATCGAGCGAAGATGCGTTCGATGCGCTCGTCTGCACTTTGGAGATGACCGGCCATCTCGCTGAACTTCCGCTTCTGGAGACAACAACTGATCCAACTCTCCAGCTTGAAGGAATCACCTGGAGACCGGGTCTAACGTCCCTTACATGACCTCCGCCCCCCTTCAGTTGATCCCATGGCTTCTCATCGCATTTCGCGTTGTATGCGGTCCACTCATAGTCTTGGCAGCTCATCGAGGTTGGCCTGGCGTTTCACTTGGACTGATTGTTCTCTTCGCTGTACTCTCCGACATCTTCGACGGCATCCTCTCCCGCCGTTGGAACTGCGAGACCCCGACCCTGCGCGTCATTGACTCTTTAGCCGACACCATCTTCTATCTCGGTGTTGTGGAAGCACTTTGGCTCCGCGAGCCGCAGATCATTCTTCGCAACCGGAGCCTGCTCGCGGCACTGTTCAGTCTCGAAGCCATTCGCTATGTTCTTGACCTGGTAAAGTTCCGCCGCACCGCAAGCTACCACTCCTATCTCGCCAAGAGCTGGGGCCTCATCATTGCGGTTGCGGTGACCGGCGTGCTCAGTTTTGGCGTACTTTATCCGCTCATCCTGGTCGCGATCCTACTAGGGATCGTTGTCAATCTCGAAGGCCTCGCCATGAGCCTGATACTTCCTCGCTGGCAGAACGACGTAAAAACTCTCCGCGCCGCATGGATCTTGCGCCAGCAAATGCTTCGTGTCCTCACTGGCCGTGACCTGCACTGATAAACTTGCCCTCTATGCAATACAAGTCCGGCAACCAGATTCGCGAAGATTTCCTGCGCTTTTTCGAAACCAAGGGGCACCGCCGCGTGCACTCGTCTTCGCTCGTTCCACAGAACGACCCGACGCTGCTATTTACCAACGCCGGCATGAACCAGTTCAAGGACGTCTTCCTAGGTGCCGAGCGCCGCGACTACTCCCGCGCCGCCTCTTCGCAGAAGTGCGTGCGCGCCGGCGGCAAGCATAACGACCTTGAAAACGTCGGCTTCACCCGCCGCCATCACACCTTCTTCGAGATGCTCGGCAACTTCAGCTTTGGCGACTACTTCAAGCGCGAGGCCATCGCCTACGCCTGGGAACTGCTGACCTCGTCGCAGTGGTTCGGCATTGACCCGGCGAAGCTCTACGTGACCATCTTCGAAGGCGATGCATGTGTACCGCGCGACGATGAAGCCGAGCGGCTATGGATTGAGACGGGCGTTCCGGCTGAGCGGATCTTCGAGATGCCCGGCAAGGACAACTTCTGGCAGATGGGCGAGACCGGCCCCTGCGGACCATGCTCCGAGATCTTCTACGACCTTGGTCCTGCCGCCAGCGAACACCTCGACGCGGACGGCCAGCCTGTCGATAAGCCCTTCCCGGAAGACGAGCAACGTTACGTCGAGATCTGGAACCTTGTCTTCATGCAGTTCGACCGGACGATCACGGCGGAAGGCCCGCACCTCACACCGCTGCCCAAACCTTCTATTGATACCGGCATGGGTCTTGAACGCATTGCCGCCGTCCTGCAGGGCGTCATTTCGAACTACGAGACAGACCTCTTCACGCCGCTGTTGGCTCGCGCCGTCGAACTCACCAACTTCTCCCTGGTTGCGTCACAAGTATCCACGGAACCAGGTGCCCCATTCAATCTGTCAGCTTCATCGTCAGAATGGGTGGGCAATCGAGCAGAGCGAGACCGCGCTCCTCAGTCCAGCGACAGGCTCTCCACTCTCGCCGAAGCCGCCCTCTCCGACGCCAAGGGCTTCGCCTCGCTCCGCATCATCGCCGACCACGCTCGCGCCGCGACGTTCCTCATCTCGGATGGAGTGAACCCCGCAAACGAAGGTCGGGGATATGTGCTGCGGAAGATCCTACGTCGGGGTATCCGCCACGGCCGTCTGCTTGGGCAAGAGCAGCCATTTATGCACGAGATGGTTCTTGCGGTTCGCGACGAAATGCAGGTGGCCTATCCGGAACTTACGCAAACTGCGGAACGCGTCGCAAAGGTTGTGCTTGCTGAAGAAGAGCAGTTTGGGCGAGTAATCGCAACTGGGGCGTTGAAGCTTGAAGCAAGTATCGAGGCTGCCAAAGCGGAATTTGCAATCAATAGCTCTCCCGCTTTCGAAGACTCGATGCAATCCCACGGGATAGATCCTGAAGGCTTACTAAGTGCGCCCTCATTGAGACGCCCTTTACTGTCAGGCTTTATCGGCTTCTATTTATATGAGACTTTCGGCCTTCCCTTGGATTTCATCGTCGACGCAGTGCGCGACGCAGAAGTAGATTTCGATTTCGAGGGTTTCGAACTTACGAAAGCTGAAGAGCAAGCGCGCGCCCGCGCTTCCTGGAAGGGTGGCTCGCAGAAGTCGGCGTCGCCTGCCTTCCGCGAGCTCCCCAAGACCGAGTTCGAGGGCTACACCGCTCTGCGCGTCAACGGCGCACGCATTCTCGCCCTGGTAAAAGATGGGCTGGGCGTTCCTGCACTACAAGCGGGCGAGAAAGGCGAGGCCGTGCTCGACGCGACCAGCTTCTACGCCGACTCCGGCGGCCAGGTCGGCGACATCGGCCACCTTTACGCAGGCGGATCACACAGCCAGAGCACAGTCGTCGCCGACGTAAGCGGCGCGACCAAGCCGGTGCAGGGTGTCTTCGCGCATCGAATTACCGCGAAGCAGCCGCTTGCCGTCGGCGATGTTGTTGACACGGTCGTCGACCGCGACAACCGCCTCGCCACGGAACGCAACCACACCGGCACACACCTGCTCCACGCAGCCTTGCGCCAGGTACTCGGAACGCACGTCAAGCAGGCCGGCTCGCTGAACGACGCGACCCGCCTCCGCTTCGACTTCTCGCACTTTGCTGGCATCGCAGAGCCGGAGCTCCGTGACGTGGAAGCCATCGTGAACCACCAGGTGCTTGCAAACGAGAAAGTCGAAACCATGGTCGACGTACCCATCGATGTCGCCGTGAACGAGCTGGGCGCCATGGCACTCTTCGGCGAAAAGTATGGCGACCGCGTGCGCGTGGTCAAGATCGGCAATTTCTCGACCGAGCTCTGCGGCGGGACACACACCGGAGCGACCGGCGAGATTGGCCTGATCAAGATCACCGGCGAGAATTCCGTATCGTCGGGCGTACGACGCGTCGAAGCGCTCTCCGGCACCGGCGCGCTCTCCGAATTCCGCCGCGACTTCGATCTCTCCCGCACCGTTGCGCAGCTGGCTGGCACCAGCAGCCCCGACGCTTTGCGCAGCAAGCTCTCCGGACAGGAAGACGAGCTAAAGAAGCTCCGCCGCGAGCTCGACCAGCTTCGCATGAAGGCCGCAAGCGCTTCGGTCTCAGACGTCGCATCGTCCGCAGTCGAGGTAAAGGGCGTGAAAGTCCTTACGCAGCGCGTCGACTCGCTTGAGAAATCACAGATGCGTGATCTCGTCGATCAGCTTCGCACCAAACTTGGCTCGGGCGTGGTTGTGCTCGGCGCGGCTGCTGAAGGTAAAGTGACGCTGATCGTCGGTGTGACCAAGGACCTGACCGGGAAGCTGCAGGCCGGGAAGATCGTCGGGCTGCTTGCCGCCAAGGTGGGCGGCAAAGGCGGCGGGCGACCTGATCTGGCCGAGGCCGGCGGATCAGATGCAGGCGCACTGGACGCTACCCTAACCAGCTCGCCTTCTTTGGTTGGCCAGCTCTTGGCCTAGGCGCCGTTCCAGAATGAGGTACCGCCGGGAGTACCCCTACCGGATTGGAACAGCCTTCCGCCCCGGGCCCGCTTAAACTATCCCCAACGGGTGCTCTGCCAAATTGCTCTGGATCTCCCCATCTCGAACTCGCCCACGCCGGGCCGCCGCGTTCTGCGTGCTGTTCGCGGCAGCCGCCTCGACACACCCTGCGTGGACGAGTAGCTCGCAGCACCCGGCTCCAGCGAGCCCGTGGGAGCAGGCCGAGCACGCTCGTGAAGACCTCGAGGCCACACCGCCAGACACCCGCACGAAGGCCGACTATGCCGCTACGATGGACCGCTTTCGCGATCTTTACCATGCGAGCCCGCGCGACATCCACGCTGCAGCCAGCGTCTATGCCGTCGCAGAGCTACTGGCTGAACAGGGCCGCAGCCTTCACGATCTGAAGAGCCTCAAGGCCGCCATCGGCCAGTATGAATTCCTGCGTATTCAGTATCCGGGCAGTAGCCTGCGCGTGGCGGCGCTTCTTGCTGAAGCACAGATCGAGGCCAACGATCTCAGCGACGAATCCGCCGCGAAAGAGCGCTACAAACTGCTGCTGAATCAGTACCCGCACAGCCAGCAAGCGGAGGAGGCGAGCGCTGGACTCAGCAGCATCGCAAGCGGCAGTTCGCGTGCTCCGGCCATCAAGTCTGCGCCTCCAGCGCCTGCCATCGCCATAGTTAGAGCAACGCCGGTTCCTGTCCAACGCTCACAAATCGACAGCGTGGGCGAGCGTGGCTCAGCCCACACTGAAGAGACACTCGCCGAAGACGCAGCAATCCCAAGCCCGCTCGATGGCAATGCTGTGCCCGTCTCCACGCACAAGTTACCGCAACATGCCGGCCCGCCTGCACAGGTTAAAGGAATTCGTCACTGGTCGACACCGACCTATACCCGGGTCGCTATCGATCTCGGCGATGACGTGCAATTCGAGGCTGCTCGTGTTCCCAGTCCTGATCGCATCTACTTCGACCTGCACAACACGCGGCTCTCGCCGGAGCTCGTAGGCAAGAGCTTCGCCGTCACCGATGATGGCTTCCTAAAAAAGATCCGTGCCGCGCAGTTCTCCGACAACATGACACGCGTTGTTCTCGACGTAAATGATGTTTCGGAGTATTCGGCTTTCCTGCTCCCCAACCCGTACCGGCTGATCATCGACATCCATGGCGGCGCCAGGACGACCGGCCCTGCAAGCTCGCAGGCAGCGCTCACCACGGCACCGGCGCCTCAACCTGAGCTAAGCATCCGGCGGCCAACCGGTAGCAGCCTCCCCAGCACGCCGCTCACCTCGGGCAAGCCGGCTTCAACGGTGCCCAATACCGTTGCGGTCCGCTCCACCACCTTGGCCGAGGTGGCTACGCTGAGCCAGCAGCCGGGCAAGGTGGAAGCGACAACGCGTCCAACTTCGCAGCCAATATCGGCCGTAGTTGCCGACCGGCCGAAAGCCTCGCTGCCCGCAAGCACTCCTTCGTCTCCGATCCCGGCACCGACCGATAAAGCCGCAAAGAAGAAGACCAGGCCCTCCGATGGCTTGATCGCGGGTGACGCGCTTCCTGCCCGCGCCGCCGTTCCAACGGCTGACGGCTCTACCTCGCTCGTCCGGGCGCTTGGGTTGAAGATCGGCCGCATCGTCATCGACGCCGGCCACGGCGGCCACGACTCCGGCACCATCGGCGCCGATGGCATTGAAGAGAAGGACGTCGTCCTCGATGTTGCTCTGCGCCTGGGCAAGCTGCTGCACGAGCGCCTGAACGCGGAGATCGTCTACACCCGGTCGGACGACACCTTTATTCCGCTTGAGACCCGCACGGCCATCGCCAATAAGGCGCAGGCAGATCTATTCATCTCGATCCACGCCAACTCCTCAGATGACCCCACAGCGCGCGGCGTCGAGACGTACTACCTCAACTTCACAACCTCGCCCGATGCCCTGCAGACTGCGGCGCGAGAGAACGCCGTGTCGAACCAGTCGATTCATCAACTCAGCGACCTCGTCAAAAAGATCACGCTGCGCGACAAGATTGACGAGTCACGTGAGTTCGCGTCGGACGTGGAGGACAGCCTCTACACGGGCCTCCAAAAAGGCAATGCTGGACTAAAGAATCGCGGCGTTAAGAAGGCGCCGTTTGTTGTGTTGATCGGCGCTAATATGCCATCCATTCTTGCCGAGATCTCCTTCGTCACTAATCCGCGAGATGCCAGCCAATTGCTGGAGCCGGAGTATCGCGAACGCGTCGCCGAAAGCCTCTACAAGGGCGTTGCTCGGTATGAGGCAGGCTTGAGCGGAGTAAAAACCACCACGCTCCGCGCCAGTGCGAACACAAAACCAAATTCGCTTGGCCGCTGAGGGTGGACCAGGACTGGCCCAAGTGCTCACGATCCGGCCAAAGTGGTAGTCTGACCGGGATATGCGTTTCAAGTTCCTCTTCCGACCACTGCTCGGCGTTTCCCTCCTTCTAGCGATTTCACCTGCCTTCGGGCAGTCTCCCGCCAAGACATCTGTCACCCTGGTCGAGCCAGCTGCCCCATTACTGCCAAAACAGTTTGGATCATGGCAGCAGCAGGCAGATCTTGCGGCCGCCGCCGGACCGGATGCGACCGCGAAAGATGTGCTGCTTGAAGACGGCCTCGCACGCTTTGCTGCTTCCTCATATAAACGGGACAGCAGCGCCGAAACTATCGACATCAAGGCGTACCAGTTTGCTGACGCAACCGGCGCTTTCTCGGCATTCACCTACTTGCGCAGCCCCGAAGACCGCCCCCTCACTGCACCGCCACTTGGGACAAGCGCCGTTCAGAAGGGCGACTCACTCCTCATCTGGAACGGAGTCTCGGTGATTGCTGCAGCGTTTCAGGGCGGTCGCCACTTTGCCGATCTGAGCGATCTAGTGTCGCTGATGCCCAAGGCAAGCGGCGCGAAGGGTCTTTCGCCCTTGCTTCCGACCATGCTTCCCGCGAAGGGTCTGGAGGCCGAAACCCTGAAGTACTCTCTCGGTTCCGCAGGCTACGAGCAGATGGGGGGTCTCCTGCCCGCGTCCATCATTGGCTTCGACAAGAGCGCCGAGGTGGCGACCGCGAAGTACACCGGGCGCGGAACCCTAACCCTGCTGCTCTATCCAACTCCGCAGATTGCCGGAGACCATGGCCGCCAGATCGAAGCGGAGTTGAATAAGCAGATCGCTGCAGGGCATTCCTTTGGGACGGTGAAGCTGCGGCGCGAAGGTTCGCTGGTGGTGCTTGCCACGGGTGCCTGGACGCCGGCCCAGGCAAAGGCTATCGCCGAAAGCACGCATCTCGATGAGCAACTGTCGTGGAACAAGCCGATGCCGCTGGAGTTCCACGCCGAGGTGCAGAAGACCGCCAGTCTGCTCACCAGCATTCTGCAGCTGAGCGGAGCCCTGGCGCTGATCGCCCTGGTGCTTGGTTTCTTCTTTGGCGGAGGCCGTGCCACGATCCGTGTGCTGCAGGGGAAACCTGCCGCAACCGAACCCGAGTTCCTGCGTATCAACCTGCGCGGGGCTCCCGGCGAGACTACCACCTACAAGCCATTGCGCTAAACAGAACTTCGTAGAGCAAGGTTTGCACCGCAGGCTGTGCACCCCGTCCCCTAACGCGCTCATTTGAATCAGGTTGATGACTTCAGCTACTCGCCTAAAGCGAACCTTAGGCGAAGATGCACCTTAGATCAAGGCTCGTTAACTCATTGCACAATAACGACTTACCAGGCTGATCTTTTCGTCTTGACACGGTATTTCTCAAATCTTAGTATGCGGTCAGAAAGTTCTAATGGCTTTGCCTCCGTTGGAACTGTTCTCCCTAGTGAAGAGGCTGCCCTGTTGCCGGGCGGCCTCTTCCTGTCTTTCAGCCCTGAAAACCTACCTCCTTTGCTCGCTGCCGGATACTCCTTGTCGGTTGCCTCCCTGTCTGGTTTACTGGCAGCAATCATGCAAAAGACAGAGGAGTACCTTGCGAGGTGGCAGAGCGCCGGCCTGCTCAACGAGCAGACAGCCACGTCCATTCGAGCGTACGAAGCCCTGCAAGCAAGGCCCAAAGGTCAACAGTGGCAGGTGCTGGTGGCACTCATCCTGGGTGCGATCCTGCTCGCCGCGGGGGTGCTACTTTTCGTGGCGGCGCATTGGGAAGACGTCTCGCCGGCGGTTCGCCTGGGCATGGTGCTGACGATGCTGGTCTTCTTCCACGGACTTGGCATGGTGATGCGACAGCGCTTCTCCGGCTTTGCCACCGCAATGCATGCGGTGGGTACGATCTCTGCCGGCGCGGCCATTGCGCTGGTCGGACAGATCTTTAACATGCAGGAGCACTGGCCTGCTGCGGTGATGTTGTGGGCGGCATGCGCGGCCTCCGGATGGCTTCTGCTGCGAGACCAATTTCAGCAGACGCTGACATTGCTGCTTATTCCGGCCTGGATCGTCTCTGAGTGGTCTGAACGCACAGATGGCTACAGCAGCGCGACGATCTTCCTTGCTCGTATCGGACTGGTTGTTGGCGTGGTCTATTTGACTGCGTTCTTCCGATCGCAAAAGCGCGCCGTTTTCGGTGTTTTGTTTGCTGTGGGCGCTGTCCTCGTGCCGGTGAGTATCGGCTTTCTGGCCGAGGAGGCCTGGCGAAGCGCTTATGGAGAACAGTGGGGCGCGGTCCCGGATATGTATCGCTTTATCGCCTACGGCATCATGGCCGTTGCGGTGATCGCAGGAGGCTTGCATGATCGATGGAGCGTTCCGCCGGCGTTGATAGGTGTTGGGCTGGCGTTTGCGCTGCCCTGGTCACAGCGAGTGAGCATGGAAAACGCCAATGGATCTCCGTACTCGCACACGGAACCGAACCTGCTTACATATGCGATGGTTGCGGTCGCAGCGATTCTGCTGGTTGCCTGGGGCGTGCGGTTCGCATCGAAGGCGCTTGTGAACTACGGCATGGTTGCCTTTGCGCTGACTGTCATGTGGTTCTACTTTTCGAGCGTTATGGACAAGCTGGGCCGCTCGCTCGGCCTGATAGGGTTGGGCGTTCTCTTTCTTGCTGGCGGCTGGGCGCTGGAACAAACGCGTCGAAGGCTGGTGCAGAGCATGGCTGGAGGTGTGGCGTGAACCGGACCGTTGCAGCAGCGGCCTTGGTGATCGTGCAGGTCGCCCTGGTGGTGAGTATCGCGGGCAAGTACCTGTACGAACGCAGAACCCGCCCGCGCGTCTGGGTGCGGACAACGCAGTTCGATCCCAATCAACCGTTGCGCGGGCGGTATCTCGCGCTTCAACTGGTAGTAAATACCTGCGGGCTGCCGCATGATCCGGCACACTTCGCGCCGGGTTATCGCGTCAACCCCACCAGCATGAGCACGGGCACTTATACCTGGCAAACGTCGCTGGGCCTGCAGGATGGACATCTGGTTCCCAAGCTTAAAGAACACGCCCGATCGCGCGGAAACCTCGAATCGATTAGCCAATCCGAAGACCGGAGCTGCGAGCGCGTGCCGCTCAACTCGGTGACGGAGTTCTTTATACCGGATACTGCAAAGCTCCCTTCTCCATTGAGCAAGGGTCAGGAGTTGTGGGTCGAGGTGACGGTGCCGTTCTCCGGCCCACCGCGGCCCATTCAGCTTGCGCTGTCCGACTCAAGCGGCTTTCATCCACTCTCCTTTCAATAGCGGGTTCAGAGTATCGGCATTGCACGCCGGAGACCTTGCCGGTAGACTGATAAGGTGGTGCCAGCCCAGCAATGAGTCGGCCACCTCGAAGTGCAGGACTTGTGAGCCTCTGGTTGATCGGCACATCTTGCCCTCAACCATCAAAGACCCGATCTGCAATCAAGCCGATGTAGCTCAGTTGGTAGAGCAACTGATTCGTAATCAGTAGGTCAGCGGTTCAACTCCGCTCATCGGCTCCATTCTCTCCGAATCCGGGATTCCCCACAGATGTGCTGGCGCTTGTAAGCGCCTCTATCGTTCTGATCGCCAAGCGTGTGGCTACGTTCGATCGCGGTGGTATTCTCCTCGCAAAGCATCCATCCGTAGTCAAGTCACCTGCAGTGCAAAATCGCTGCCATGAGAGGGTATCCGTCCCCATGCTCCTGCTCCAGAAACTATGTCTTGCGACCGCGATCGCCTGCCTTGCTGCGCCTCTGATCACCGCACAAAGTGCAACTCAGCCGCACCGTGGCTACTACACTGACCCTGCGTTGCATGGCGATACGCTCATCTTTACTTCTGAGGGCGATCTCTGGTCGGTTTCGATACGCGGCGGCGCAGCGCATCGGCTTACTTCCGGAACCGGCATTGAGACCGGCGCGAAGCTGTCTCCTGATGGAGAGACTGTTGCCTTCCGCGCACAGTACGAAGGTCCGTCGGAGGTCTATACGATCCCTGTCGGCGGTGGTATGCCACAGCGCAGGACGTGGGATGGCGACGCATCCCCCGCGGGCTGGAGTCCCGATGGGCGCCTCATCGTCAATACCAACCGATACTCCACGCTGCCCGACAATCAGCTCCTGCTGGTGGACAGTCATGGCGAACGGGAGTTCATCCCGCTCGCTACAGCTTCGCAGGCTGTGTACTCAGCCGATGGCAAGACTCTCTTCTTTACCCGCTCCCACCGGCAATGGAGTGAAACCAAGCGTTACAAAGGGGGCTGGGCAGAGAACATCTGGCGCTTCGACGGCCACTCCGAAGCCACCCCGTTGACCGCCGATTACACGGGAACCTCACATGCACCCATGTACTCGAACGGCCGAGTTTACTTCCTCTCCGATCGCGACGGCGTCATGAATGTGTTCTCCATGGACGAGCAGGGGCATGACCTTAAGCAGTTGAGCCACCAGCGCAAGTTCGATGTTCAATCGGCTACCGTGTCGGACGGCCATATTATCTATTCTTCCGGCGCCGATCTGTGGGCGCTCGATCCTGCTTCGGGCCATGAAGAAGTTCTGCCGATCACCCTTGTCTCGGACTTCGATCAACTGCGTGAGCACTGGGTCACCAAGCCCATGCAGTACGTCAGTTCCGCGCACCTGGCGCCTGATGGCAGCGCAGCTGTCTTTACGGCACGCGGACAGGTCTTCGCACTAGCGCCGAAGAACGGTCGCATTGTTAAGATCGCTGCGGAGTCCGCAACACGTTTCCGTGACGCCCGGTATCTGCCCGATGGCAAAAGTATTCTGACCCTCTCCACTCAAAGCGGCGAGACAGAATTCTGGAAGTACCCGGCCAATGGGCAGGTCACACCGGACACCAGGCCGGAGGAGTGGACGAAGGACGCCAAGGTGCTGCGATGGGACGGCATCACCTCACCTGATGGCCACTATCTCGCAAACTACGACAAGGACCAGCAACTCTGGGTCTTCGACACCAGGACAAAGCAGAACAAGCTGATCCGCCAATCCATGACGGGCGATTTCGGCGACCTCTCCTGGTCACCCGATAGCCGCTGGTTGACTTTCGTTGAAGGCGCCACGAACCAGTTCTCGCAGATCAAGCTGCTTGAGATATCGACGGGCAAGATCGAGACCCTTACCTCTGACCGCTTCAACAGCATGAGTCCGATCTGGAGCTCCGATGGTAAATGGCTTTACTTCCTTTCAGATCGCAACCTGAAGACGACCGTGCAGTCGCCATGGGGACCGCGTCAACCCGCTCCGCACTTCGATCGCACGGTACGCGTCTACCAGCTTGCACTCACAGCCGGATTGCGTTCCCCGTTCCTGCCACCGGACGAACTCCATCCTGAAAAGGATGCGGAAAAGGACAAGGCAGAGAAAGAGAAGCGGGAGAAGAAGGACGAGCAAGCGAAGAAGGACAAGGGGAAGGCAGTCGATAAGGCGGGCAAGGACAGCAAGACCATCGCAGACGAGAAAGCAGATGCGGAAAAGAGTAAGGATAACGATAAGAAGAGCGCTGAGATACCGGAGGTCAAGATTGACCTGGCAGGCATCCAGACGCGCCTTACTGAAGTTCCTGCCGCGCCGGGGAACTACTACTCGCTGCAGGCGGCGGAGAAGCGCCTTTGCTGGCTAAGCGCGACGGACGAAGCGGATGCGAAGTCTGCCTTGCAGTGTCTGGATGTAGACAATAAGGGCGACGAACCGGACACCGTGATGGGCGAAGTCGGCAGCTACGAGATCTCGCTTGATCGCAAGAAGCTGCTGCTGCACAAGGGCGAGGACTTCTGGATCTTGGACTCCGATGTGAAAGGCGCCGGTCTCAGCGACGCAAAAGTGCTGGCGAAGGCGCATATCGATTTCTCCCATTGGACCTTCTCGACAACGCCGCAGGCGGAATACCACGGCTTGTTCCTCGATGCGTGGCGCCTGGAACGCGACTACTTTTATGACCGGCACATGCAGGGCGTCGATTGGACGGGCATGCGCGACCGCTACCTGCCGCTCGTAGAACGCGTTTCCACCCGCGAAGAACTCAATAACGTCATCGCGCAGATGGTCTCGGAACTTTCTGCGCTGCACACATTCGTTCAAGGCGGCGACGCTCGCAAGCCAGCGAATAATGTGGACCTTGCCGCGCTGGGCGCGCGACTTCATCGTGACGACAAGGCCGGCGGCTACGTCGTTGAGCATGTCTATGAATATGATCCGGACCTGCCGGGCCAAGCCCCGCCCCTCGCGCGGCCTGAATCCTTTGTTCGTGATGGTGAGGTCATCACTTCAATCGACGGTACAGATCTTCTGAGCGTGCAGGATGAGCGGGAGTTGCTGCGGGGTAAGGTGGGCGTGCCTGTGCTGTTGCATATCAAACCAGTCTCCGGCGATGGTCGCAATGTTCTGGTCAAGCCGGTGTCTGCTCGCGATGATGAGAACCTCCGTTACAACGAATGGGAGTACACACGGCGCACCAAGGTCGAAGCAGCATCAGCCAGCAGCATTGGCTATGTTCACCTGCGCGCCATGGGGTCCGATGACATTGAACAATGGGCGCGCGATTACTACCCTGTCTTCAAACGGCAGGGACTCGTGATCGACGTGCGCCACAACCAGGGCGGCAATATTGATTCATGGCTTCTGAGTACGCTGCTTCGTAAGGCCTGGTTCTACTGGCAGCCACGGGTAGGCGAATCCGACTGGAACATGCAGGGGGCCTTCCGGGGACACATCGTCGTGCTCACCGATGCTGAGACTGCGTCTGATGGCGAAGCCTTCGCCGAGGGCTTCAAGCGCTTTCAGATGGGCAAGATCATCGGAACCCGAACCTGGGGTGGAGAGATCTGGCTCAGCGGCGGCAACGTTCAGGCGGATGGCGGTGTAGCCACCGCGGCTGAGACCGGCGTCTATGGACCGGAAGGAAAATGGCTGATTGAAGGCCACGGCGTCGATCCGGATATCACGGTCGACAATCTCCCACACTTGACTTTCTCCGGCAACGACGCACAACTTGAGGCAGCCATCGATCTGCTCAAGCAGCAGATCAGAGCCGATCCACGGCCTGCCCCTCCTGCTCCGCCCTACCCGGATAAGTCATTCAAGAACTGAGTTCAAACCGCAGCAAACTGTGATATCCCAAACCTGCTAACCTGCCGCTGGTAGCGGTATTGCCATGACGGGCAGCGAAACCGGATAGTGTGCATGCAGCGTGAGAAGCGGGTGAACCCTCGACGCGTTTACAACAGGTGCCTGGCAGCCCTGCTGGTCTGCGCCTGGACACCTGCTGTTGCGGCGCACGCACAAGCAATTTCGCCCTCCGACGCAGCGCCCGTCCGTATGCACGGCGTTGTTCTGAACGCTATAACGCAGGCGCCCATCCGGCGAGCTCTGGTTACAACTCTCGACCAGCACATGGCCGTGATGACCGACGACAAAGGCAGGTTCGAATTCGAGGCCAGAGTACCGGCCAACTCTGCTCCCGCAGACGACGGGGCTGGGTCTAGATCTTTCACCAGCGATGTTTTTCTAACTGTGCGAAAACCGGGCTATCTCGCGGACCAGAGGCCAGTGGATGTGCCACTCAGCGGTCAGAATGCCCTCAAGGCAGAGCTGCTGCTCCACCTGATGCCGGAGGCGATGATCGCCGGAACAGTGTCTACCGACAATGCCGAATCCATTTCTGGCCTGAATGTACTTTTGCTCTCCCGGCAGGTGCAGGACGGGAGGGCAATCTGGATGCAGGTGCAAACACTGCAGGTGGATGCTCATGGAAGGTTCAGGTTTGGCGCACTGGTGCCGGGTCAGTACAAGGTGGAAACGGCGGAGTGGATCGAGCGGTTGGGGCAGTTGATGCTGCCTGGCGATAAGCCCCTGCTTGGTTTTCCGCCGCAGGCTTATCCCAACGGAACCAGCCCGGCAACCGCTGAGATCATTCATCTCGGTGGTGGTCAGAGTATCGTGGCCGACCTGACCCTGAGGGCCGTGCCGTACTACACAGTCGATATTCCACTGCTGAACAACACTGCGGCGAGCGTCGTCGGAGTCTCCGTTTCTAAGGAGAATGGCAGCAGGTTCTCGCTGGGCTTTAGCGGGCAACCACCGCATGTCGAGGGTTTCCTTCCGGATGGCAGCTACCACGTCACCGTCACCCAGAGTGGGGGTCCGGACCAGCAGGGCGCGCTGCAAAGCATATTGACTGGCACTCAGGAACTGACCATTGCAGGCAAGCCTGTGCATGGCCCGCCGATCACCTGCATGCGCGGCGCCTCTGTCCCGATCCACGTTCGCGAGGAATACACCGGGCCGGATCCTAACGAACAAAACAACACCGGCAGTTCACCCCCGCCGTCGCAGGTCGTACAGGAGGATCCCGCGCCACCAGGTGGAGTCGTCGGGGGTTCGATCAACGTGACAGGCCAGGCGCAGGAAGTCGTGTTGCCTCCACCGCACTCAGTAGATGTATCGCTCACGCCCGCGGATGAAACCAGCGGCATGGTTGCGGGAAATCAGGTGGATCAACCCGGCGGCAAAGGATCGTCGATTGAGAATGTGTTTCCGGGCAAGTACACCGTGCAGGCGAACGCGCGCCGGGGATACATTGCATCGCTCACCGCCAATGGCGTAAACCTGCTGCGCGAACCTCTGGTGATTCAAGCCGGATCAGGTGCTCCCGCCATGGAGATCGTAGTGCGGGATGATTTTGCGACCATAACCGGGACTGTCTCAACGTCAGGGGCGAAAGGGGTTTTGTCCGCCCCGCTGCTTGTGATGGCGTTTCCACTGGATGAAAACTCCACCCGGCCCAATGGCGGCATTGTCGAAGGAGGCAGATTCAGCATTCCGAATGCGGTGCCTGGAAAGTATTTCCTGCTCGCGGTTTCTGGGCAGGCGCTCAACCTGGAGTATCGCAGCAAGGAAGCGATGATGGCTTATGAGTCGAAGGGCATGATCGTAGATATTGCACCAAGGCAAACGCTGACTATTGAACTTAAGAGTGCGATCACGTCCAACGACTGGGCCGGGCAGGCGGCATCCGATTGATCGGCCGCCGCCGCTTCCATTACAAGCTCCAGAAGACTCCTCTGGAACTGTTGCTTGTTGTGCTTCTGTTCGCGTGCAGCATGTTGGGCCAGCAAAGCCCCGGCGTTCTAGAGAAGGCGCACTCTCGCATTGCAGGACACGTCCTCAGCGCGGCGGATGGTCATAAAATTAGCGGGGCTACCGTGTCGATCAGCAACGTACAAGGCGGCGCTCTCGTCGCGTCTGTGCTCTCCGGGGACGACGGTGCCTTCGTCTTTCAGGATCTTTCGCCAGGCAAGTATTCGTTGTCTGGACAGCGGAGGGGCTTTATCGGCGCAAGTTACGAAGAACATGACCAGTTTTCGTCGGCGATTGTGACTGGATCTGGTCTGGATACGACGAAGCTGGTGCTACAGCTGGAGCCGGAAGCTACGATACTTGGCCGGGTGCTGGATGAAGATGGCGAGTTGGTTCGAGGCGCACAGGTGACGCTCTACCGCGAGGGCTATGCGACGGGGAAGAAGCAGGTCAAGGCCTACACGGTGACGCAAACGGACTCTTTCGGCGAATTCGCTTTAAGCCAGTTGCGGTCCGGCCGCTATTTCGTTGCAGTCAGAGCGACGCCCTGGTACGCCGTCGCTGCTGCACCCATCGACCCGCAGTCGCCGATCTTGACGGGAGTCGACCCGGCACTCGATGTTGCCTACCCGCTTACGTTCAATGGCGATGTCACACAGTCGGACGATGCCGTGGCTATCGTTCTCAAGGCCGGAAACCAGATACGGACCGACGTACATCTGTCCCCCGTACCGGCGCTGAAGATTTCATTCAGGAGTTCCCCTGATGGTCCGGGCGGCAGACTGGTCAGCCTGCAAACGCCCGTCTTCGGCGGATTTGAGCAATTGCCAGCGCAGCTGCAATCATCTCCCGATGGGGCAAGCCAGATAGTAGGTCTGGGACCTGCGACATACAGGTTCGAGACTTTCGATCCAAGCGTTGGAAATAAGTCGCAGATGGGGGAACTGGACCTCGCTGGAGGATCAGTTGAGATCGGTCCCCTAGGCAGCGTGGCGGAGGGCTCGATGCAAATAACGGTTGTGGTGGACAGTGGCGAGAAGCCGCCGGCGCAAACGATTGTCGCACTTCTCGGCACACATCCGGGCCCTGATCAGAGACAGATGCTGGACGTGAACGGTGCAGTGACCTTTCGCGGAGTACCACCCGACGACTACCATTTCCTGATCTTTGGAGGCGGCCACACCTGGCAGACAGTACAGGTCGCAGAGGGAGACAAGCCTCTGAACCAGGACCATCGCCAACTTGCTGCCGGCGAATCAGCGTCTCTCAAGCTGGTCATTGCCAGCACCGCGAAAGCAGTGGAAGGCCTTGCCGTGCGCGACGGCAAGCCGTTCTCGGGAGCCATGATCGTGCTGGTACCGGTCGACGCGATGGCGAATACCGATCTGTTTCGAAGAGATCAGAGTGACCAGGACGGCACCTTCTCCCTACCTGATGTAGCTGCGGGCCGCTACATTCTTATCGCGGTTGAGAACGGATGGAAGCTGGAGTGGGGAAGGCCGGAGGTGCTCTCTCCCTTTCTTGCCCAGGGACTAGCAGTTCAGGTGCTGCCTACAGAGCGTAAAACACTCCATCTGGCCAGTCCCGTTGCCGTCCAGGCTCATCCGTAAGCTGCCGAGGGCTTCCGTCCTCTGGATTCGGATAAAGCTGGAGAGGACGCTGCCAAGATCTCGCGGAACGTTTGATCCCACCCAACTGCCCATATGCGGGACATCGCCTCAGAATGCCGCCCTGTAGAATCGCTATCGCGACTGCTTCCTTGAGGCAAGCGGAGGGATCAGTGCCAGACTTTATCGACTCATCAGACTATCTAAACCCAAAGCGCCCCAGACTTCGACCGCGTTACATCATCTTTGCCGCACTTCTGTTCGCCCTTTGGATAGTCGCCCGGATCGCGCTCTCTGGCTGGGTCGATCTGCTCTGGTTCAAGTCTCTGGGGTACGGGGGCGTGTTCTGGAAGACTGTCGTCATCGAGTCTGCTGTCTTCCTGATCTCTGCGACGGCTACCTTCCTTGTACTCTATGGGGCCTTCTTCTTGATCCGCCGCTCTCATAGCGCGGACCTGCCAACGAAGCATGCCTTAGTCATTGGTGGCCAGCCGTTCAGCCTCTCTGTCGCTCCCGCTTTGCGAGTGATCTCGCTTGTCGCTTCGGTTGGCGTTGCGCTGCTTACCGGCCTCACGATGATGTCCGACTGGCCCATCCTCGCCCTTTTCTGGTATGCCCCTCACGCATCAGGCCCGATCACCGACCCAATCTTCTCGCGGCCGCTGAACTTCTTCCTCTTCAGCCTTCCAGCGTGGCGCATGATCGATACCTGGCTCCTCACACTGGCCGTGGCGACGTGTGCAGTTGCCGCTCTCTTCCTCGTTATCACCAGCGGCTCTCGCAGCCTGGGTGCTCGACGGCTCAGTCTTGCTCCCTCGCCATGGCGCGGACTTTCCTGCACGGCTGCGTTCCTGTTGCTTGTGCTCGCGATGACGGTGTTTGTCGAGCGGTTCGAACTGCTTCTCGACCACCATACCCTCTTCGACGGCATGAATTACACCGATGCCCACATCACCTCGGGCGGCCTGCTGTTCGTCGCAATTGCCCTGGTGCTAGGAGCCATCATCGCCGCCGTGAACGCCTTTCGCGACTCCCGCGTTCTATGGATCGTCGCGTCCGCGCTGCCTGCCGTGCTGTGTTACGCGGTACTTACTGTCGTCGGCTGGTATGTTGCAAATTTCATTGTCAAACCCAACCAGCTTGTTCGCGAAGAGCCGTACATCACTCACAACATCGAAATGACTCGTAAAGCGTATGGTCTGGACCGCTTTTCACAAAGCGAGTTTCCCGCCGAAGCGACGCTCGAAGCGGCCGATGCCAGTCACAATCAACCCACCCTCGAGAACATCCGGCTCTGGGACTGGCGCGCCCTGCAGGACACCCTTCGCCAGGTCCAGGAGATTCGAACCTACTACGACTTTCCCGACATCGACATCGATCGCTACACCCTAAACGGCAAGCTCAGCCAGGTGATGCTTGCCGTCCGCGAGCTCAACGTCGATAAACTGCCGGTGAGCAGCCGCAACTGGATCAACGAGAAGCTTATCTACACGCATGGCTACGGCGTCACGATGAATCCGGTAAACGGGTTTACACCGGAGGGCCTGCCAAACCTGCTCCTCAGCAACATGCCTGTTCAGAGCACCGTGCCGGAACTGAAGGTGACGCGCCCCGAACTCTACTTCGGCGAACTTACCGACACCGATGTCTACGTTAAGACACGTCAGCAGGAGTTTGACTACCCACAGGGACAAGCGAACAACCTCACCTCGTACCAGGGAACCGGCGGCATTGTGCTTGGCGGCTTCCTGCGTCGCGTCGTGATTGCGTTCGATCGCGGCGACCTCGGCACGCTTCCCTTCTCCGACGACGTGACCCCGGAGAGCCGCTTGCTGATGCACCGCAATATCCGTGACCGTATCGCCCGGATCGCGCCCTTTCTCACCTTTGATCAGGACCCGTACATGGTTGTCGGTGACGATGGCCGGCTTTCCTGGATCATTGACGCCTACACCACTTCGGACAGCTATCCTTATTCGACGCATTACGCATTGGGCGAAGAGCCGGTCAACTACATGCGTAACAGCGTCAAGGTCGTTATCGACGCCTACAACGGGACGACCACCTTCTACGCCTTCGACACCGAAGATCCCATACTCAACGCCTATCGCCGCATCTATCCGACGCTCTTTACTGATGCCTCGCAGATGCCTGCAGGCCTGCGCCGCCACGTTCGATATCCAGAGAGCATCTTCAATCTCCAGGCGGAGGTCTATGGGCTTTATCACATGACCCGGCCGGAGGTGTTCTTCAATCGCGAGGACCTCTGGACGGTCGCAACGGAGTCCACCAGCGACTCCAATGGGCAGCAGTCCGCGCTGCCGATGCAGCCGAATTATGTTTTGATGAAGCTCCCTGGCGGCAGCCAGGAGGAGTTCGTTCAGATCCTGCCATTTACTCCGGCTAACCGCAACAACCTTATCGGCTGGATTGCCGGTCGCTCGGATGGCCAGGCCTACGGAACAACCGCCGTTTACAACTTCCCGAAGACACGCCTGATCGACGGGCCGCAGCAAATCGAGGCGCGCATCGACCAGAATGCGCAACTCTCCGGGCAGCTTACCCTTTGGAACCAGCAGGGCTCGCACGTTCTGCGCGGCAGCTTGCTGGTCATCCCTACAGGGCGGGCGCTTCTGTACGCCGAGCCGATCTACCTCCAGGCGCAGCAGAGCCCCATGCCGGAGCTCCGCCTCGTGGTCCTAGCCCTTCAAGACAAGCTGGCCTACGGCACCAATTTCCAGTCGGCGCTTGCGGCGCTGTTTGGCGGCGAACCGTCATCGCTTACGGCGTCCGATACTCTTCAGCCCGCACAAAGCTCAACAGCCTCGTCGCAGGCCGCGCTGCCTTCATCGAGCCGATCGGCGAGCCAGATGCCGCCAGACCTGAACGCTCTGATCGGTGACGCAAGCAGGAACTTCGAGGACTATCAGCGACTCACCGCTGCAGGCAAGCTCGCTGAAGCAGGTCAGAAGCTCGAAGCCCTAAGGGCCGATCTTGCCAGGCTAAGCGCACGCAAGCAGTAGCCCTGCTTGTTCAGCGCAGCAGGCTCGTAAGTTTTTTGCACCTACCGGTCCGAGCAGGCTGGAGTAGAGGTATGTCTGTACGCCTTTGGTGCGGAACATTGCAGCGCGTTTGCACGTAAATTGCTCACCGGCATTAACAATCCCGCACCTGCCGCGTCATCCTTATGAACGATCAAGCAGGTGAACCCTTGGCAGCCGCCAGCGTGAGCATCCCGTCGACAGACAGCATCTCGCACCTCTTCGCAGAGCACTACCGGCGCGTGCTGCTGGCCGCGTATCGCATCACCGGCAGCATGGCCGATGCTGAAGATGTCGCGCAATCCTTATTCCTGCGGCTGGCCAGCGCTGATCGACCGATCGAGAACGCGAGCAGCTACATCTACCGCGCCGCAATCAATGGTGCACTCGATCTGCTGCGCAGGCGAGCGACTGCCGCAACCGATCCTCTGGAGTACGCAGCGCACATTGTTGCGACCGGATGGGGAAGTCTGCCGGAAGCGGATCTATCCAGCAGGCAGTTGGGAGACGCTCTCAGAGTTGCCATCAGCGAACTGCCTGCACGAGCGGCGGAGATGTTCGCGTTGCGATACCTCGAGGAGCTAGGGAATCGAGAGATCGCAGCGCTCATGGAAACATCGCAGGCAGTAGTGGCGGTGACGCTCCACAATGCACGGACCAGGCTCAAGAAACGGCTCACAGAGCTGGACAGGAAGATCAATGAGACCCGATAGCGAAGCACTTCTCAACAACGCCGTCCGCGCAATACTTTTGGCAGAACCGGATGCGACAACGCTCTCCTCATCTGCGACACGAGTGGCCGATCGCCTCGGAATTAGCGAGCCGGCAAAGTTGCATCTTGCAGCCATCGAGAACTGCGCCGGAGTACAGCAGTCGCTCACTGCGTATCGTGCGAAGACCCTCTCAAGCTCGCGTGCGATCCTGATCCAGGCGCATTTACACGACTGCTTTGAATGCCATCGCGCGTACGCAGCCGGCACCGGAAGCGCCGCACTTGACTGGTCCGCACCGCGTATTGCGCGTTCCGCGCCATGGAACTTACGCATTTTCGGATGGGCCATGGTCCCCGCGTTCACTGCCCTGCTTGTAACCTTCTTCGTCTACCGTGCCTTCTGGCTGGTTCCGCCCGGCGTTCGCGCAGAGGTGGTCTCGGTCGACGGCTCGGCCTATCGCACCTCGGATGCGGTGGATCATCTGCTGACGGTGGGCGACAAGCTCAACGAGGGCGATCATCTCCGCACCACCGGTGGGGCCCATGCCGTGCTTCGGCTTGCGGATGGCTCGTCGGTCGAAGTGAATGAGCGAAGCCTGCTTGGCGTAAAGGCAAGAGGAAAGGACATCACGGTTGCTGTCGATAATGGTGCCGTGATCGTGCAGGCCGCAAAGCGGACCTCCGGCCATCTCTATGTTAAGACGCCGGACTGCCGCGTTGCCGTGACCGGCACCATCTTCTCCGTCAATGCCGGCATTAAGGGTTCTCGCGTTGCTGTGCTCGAAGGCACGGTGCATGTCACACACTCGGGCGTGGACACCATGATTAACGCCGGTGACCAGCTGTCGACGAATGTAAATCTTGGCGCACAGCCAGTCGAACAGCAGATTGCATGGAGCCGCGATCTCGACAAGTATCTGCCGTTGCTGGCGCAATTCAGCATTCTCGAACACCGCATCGATCAGATCGCCTCGCCCCAGCTTCGGTACACGAGCGACCTGCTGCCGCGCGTTCCTGTAAACACGCTGTTTTACGTAAGCATCCCCAACCTTGGTAACTTTCTGAATGACGCCAACAACATCTTCCATGACCAACTGAAGCAGAGTCCGGCGCTCCAGCAATGGTGGTCATCGGGCTCGCCGCAGAAGACCGAGGAAGTGGATGCACTGATTGAAAAGCTTCGCCAGGTGAGTGAATTCCTCGGAGATGAGGTGGTACTGCTCGGTGCGCAGCATCCTGACGGCCTGAAAGCCGATGCCACGTTCGCAGTCCTGGCCGATGTTCAGAAGAGCGGCCTCGCTGATCTCCTGAAGCAACAGTCCCCACTTCCGGGTTCTCCAGCCATTGTTGTCCTGGACGAAGCCTCACTCGCGGATGCGGCTGACACCACTGGTCCGCCAAGCCTCTACGCTCTCGTGCGTTCGCATGAAGTTGTCTTTACGAACAGCATAGTCACACTGAAGCAGCTGAACGTTCAGCTGAACGCGAGTTCGAGCGGCTTCGCAACGCAGGATTTTGGCAAGCAGATCGCTGCGGCGTATGCCCGTGGCGCAGGCATGATCCTGGCAGCTGACCTCCATCAGATGCTGCATACCGCTTCCGGTTCGGCACTTGCGGGTCAAAGCAGGCAGAACGCTTTGAGCGCCAGCGGCATGGAAGACGTCCGCTACCTGATCGCCGAACATCGCGTAAGCAACGGCCAGCCTTTGAACCACGTCAACCTGCAGTTCTCGGGAACCCGGCAAGGTGTTCCGTCCTGGCTGGCTGCGCCCGCACCCATCGGGTCGCTCGACTTCGTCTCCCCAAATGCTTCGATCGCGGTCGCCTTCCTGTCAAAGGACCCGGCGACGATCGCGGACGACATCCTGAAGATGGCCCAACCGGAAGTCGCAGCCGAAAATAATGGCTGGAGCGATGCCCAGAAGAAGCTGCAGATCGATGTGCGCAACGACCTGGCGGCAAATCTTGGCGGCGACTTTTTGCTGTCCCTCGATGGCGCGGTGCTGCCAACACCCGCATGGAAGGCAGTGATCGAAGTGCGCAACGCCGGCCAGCTTGAGAAGTCACTAGAGCGCCTGGTGGATGCTGTTCGCAGCCAGAATGCTACCGGCCTCGGGACCCCTGTCGTGACCCAAGGTGAGAACCATGCTCAGCCCCATGACATTGCCATCCAATCGGAGCAGTCCGGCAACGCTGTCTTCTACACGGTCCGCGATCTCACCTCCGGAGCGACGCTGGCGCAGTACACCTTTGCGGATGGCTACATGATCCTGTCTCCTGACCGCGCCCTGTTGCTGCAGGCACTGCACGCTCATCAGAGCGGCAACTCACTCGCACACTCGTCTGCGTTCAAGACGCTGCTGCCCCGGGATGAGAACGCAAACTACTCCGCCATCGCCTATCAGAACATCGGCCCTGTCCTGACACCACTGCTCGCACACCTGAGTGGTCAGGCGGCAGAGGCTGTGACCCAACTGGCGGCCGATGGCCGGCCAACTGCGATTTGCGTCTGGGGCAAGGATGACCGCATTGAAGCCGAGAGTGACAGCAAGCTGTTGGGCTTTGACCTGCTTGCACTCGGAGCCCTGGTTCATCCGGATCAAAGCCAGGCAACGCGGGGGAACATGCAAGCCTCCCGAAGCGTACAGCAATAACATGAGCACGATTGAGCTCGACGCACTTGAAGTCCGCTTGGGCAACCGCACCATCCTCAATGGACTTACAGGAGAGCTTCGCGGGCAGGCGATAGGTCTCCTCGGACCGAACGGCGCAGGCAAGTCGACGCTCATCAACACGCTGCTCGGCTTCCACCGCGCATCAAGCGGTCGAGCCCGCGTCTTTGGACTCGACACCTATAACGATCGTGCGCAGATTCGCGGCGGCATCGGCTATATGCCGGAGAACGATTCCTTTATCGGCAACATGAGCGGCATTCGCTTCGTTCGCTACATGGCCGAGCTTGCCGGCCTGCCGCCGGCCGCAGCACTCGAGCGCGCCCACGAAGCGCTCTTCTATGTTGGGCTTGGCGAGGTACGGTATCGCAAGGTAAACAGCTACTCCCTGGGCATGAAGCAGCTTGTGAAGCTTGCACAAGCGCTTGCACATGGGCCGAAACTGCTTATTCTCGATGAGCCGACCAATGGCCTGGATCCAATGGCACGCCAGCGAATGATTCAATTGATCCAGGAGATCCGCAAGGACGGCAGCGTGCGGCTGCTGATCTCATCGCACCTTCTGCGCGACATCGACGAGACCTGCGACGAAGTACTGATCCTCAAGGGCGGCCGCATCGCAGCCCTTTGCAACATCGAGGAGGAGCGCCGCTCGAACCGCAGCTTCATGGAGCTCGAAACCGTCGGAGCGACTGAAAGTTTTTCCATCAGTATTCGCGGGCTCGGCTGCGAGTGCGCAGTCTTTCCCGGTGGCCGCATCAAGCTTGTGCTGCCAGCAAACATAGAGGCACGCGATCTGTACCGCATCGCGTCCGAACAGAAAGTCCAGATTCGCCGCATGCACATACGACGCGACTCCCTCGAAGACATCTTCTTACGCGCAATGGACACAGAAGGAGGACGCCCCGCACATGTCCATCTATAAGCATCAATACCGTGCCTATACGGGTCGCGTCACGCCAGTCTGGACGCGTATCCTTGTGCTCACGCGCTACAGCTTTGCCGAGGCGTGGTCGTCCAAGATCACGGTCGCGCTCTTCATCATCTGCTTTGTGCCCATGCTTGGGTCTCTCTTCACCATCTACATTGCCAACAATCCCGCAGCACGATTGCTCATGGGTAGCCGGGGCCCTCAGCTCTTGCTGATTGACAGCGGCTTCTTCCTGAACGTGCTCGCGATTCAATGCTGGCTTGCGCTCGCCCTGGCATCGTGGATTGCGCCACGTCTCATCACACTTGATCTTGTCGACAACGCCTTGCCGATTCTGCTCAGCCATCCCATCTCGAGATTTGGCTACGTGGCTGGCAAATACATCGCCTTGTTTGCTGCGCTTTCGATGGTCACCTGGGTCCCATGTCTGCTGTTGTTTTTCTACCAGGGGTACTCTTCAGCCGTGCCCTGGGCAACGAGCAACCTTCGCCTGGCCGGCGGGATGGTCGCAGGTTCGGTCATCTGGATTGCGCTGCTATCGGTACTTGGTCTTGCGCTCTCTTCCTGGGTGAAGTGGCGGGTGCTGGCGACAGGTGTGATCTTCGCAGCTGTGCTTGTACCTGCGAGTGTAGGAGCGATCGTCTGTGGCGTACTCCGCACAAAGTGGGGCTTGCTGCTCAACCTGCCCATGATGCTTTATTGCCTCTGGCAGCGGCTGCTTGGCATCAGCGCGCGTGCGGACGGGTCGATGCAGCTCCCCACCGATGCAATTGTGGCAATGCTGCTCCTGGCCAGCTGCCTCTTCGCGTTCATGCTGAACAAGCGCATTCGCGCGCGCGAGGTAGTCCGAGGATGAATGACCAGATCACCTTTGATAACGTCTCCAAATTTTATGGTGAGGTGCTCGGCGTCAACCGCATCTCGCTCAGCATTCCACCTGGAATAACGACGCTCGTGGGTCCGAACGGATCCGGCAAGACGACCATGATGAACCTGCTCACCGGGTTGGTACAGCCATCGAGCGGCAGCATCTCAGTGATGGGCGTGTCTTCACGCGATGCAAACTCGTTCTTTGCCATGGTGGGGTACTGCACACAGTTTGACTACTTTCCGCGCGGCATCACCGGTTGGCAATTTGTGCTCGACAGCCTGATGCTTCACGGCATGAGTAAGCTGACCGCATTCCAGCTAGCCGAAGAATCGCTGCAGCGGGTGCAACTTGATCGCACAGCGGCCTTTCGTAAGATCGACAGCTACAGCAAGGGCATGCGCCAGAAGATCCGGCTGGCCCAGGCGATCGCACATCGGCCTCGCGTGCTGGTTCTCGACGAGCCGCTGAACGGCCTTGATCCCATGGCCCGCGCCGAGTCAATGGCGCTCTTCGAAGAGCTTGGCCGGCAGGGGATCCACCTCATCATCTCCAGCCACATTCTCGATGAAGTCGATCGCATCTCCGATCGCGTGGTGCTGATCACAGGTGGCTACCTCATCGCAGAAGGCAATATCCACCAGGTGCGGCAAGAGGTCCGCGAGAAGCCGATGCAGGTGCTGATCCGATGCGACCGTCCGGAGGTGCTCGCTTCAAAGATGTTCGCCATGAATCACTGCGTTGAGGCAAAGCTGCATCCGGACAACAAGGGTATCTTTCTTCGGACCGGTGATGTTGACCAGTTCTACTCGATCCTCAACGACATCGCGACGGAGGGCCTGGTGAAGATAGAGGCGGTAGCGCCAGCGGATGATGATGCGAACGCCGTGTACCAGTACCTGATCGGCTCTGATGGAGGTTCCCTATGACGCAATCAACTGGCTCCTTCCCGCAAACGGCATCCGGGCAGCATCCGTGGGGTCTTTGGCTGCTCCAGGCAAAACGCCTCGTTCGGATTGAGTTGCGGAGAAACCTATTTTCCTGGAAAGCCAGCTGGATCTACTTCCTCGCCTTTGTGCCGACCTTCATCATCGCCATACATGCCGTGTTCAACGCTCACGACCCTTCAGACCTAAGTCAAGACACCAAGGTACTGGCTAACGTCCTTCAGCTTTATTATGTTCGCCTGGGGGTCTTCTTCGGATGCCTGGGCATCTTCTCGCGGCTCATTCGTGGCGAGATGATCGAGCGCAGCCTGCACTTCTATCTGCTTTCGCCCGTGCGGCGCGAAGTGCTGCTGATGTCGAAGTTTGTCGCCGGATCTATCACCGCGTTGTGCCTCTTCGTAACGGCGACACTCGCCGATGTCGCCCTGATGTATCTGCCCTATGGCCCAGCAGGCCGCGAGTATCTCTTGAACGGACCAGGGTTTGGCGAACTGAAAGCGTATCTGCTGATCATCATCCTTGCGTGTCTTGGATACGGAGCGGTCTTTCTCCTGCTCAGCATGATCTTTCGAAACCCGACTCCAGGGGCGTTGCTCTTTCTTGGCTGGGAAGCAATCAATCCGGTCATGCCTTCCCTGCTGCAAAAGCTGAGCGTTGCTTCGTATCTTCGCCATCTGATGCCGGTTGATGTAGGGGCGCAGGGATTGTTCGCGCTGCTGACGGTGCGGACAGAACCGGTCTCTGCATGGGTCGCAAGCTGTGGCCTGCTGCTGTTGATCACCGTGGTCCTGCTCTACTCCTGCTATCGCATGCGGACATTGGAACTACGTTACGCGACCGAGTAGGTCTTCAGAACGCATCCTGCCCGAAAGGCGGCGCGGCAGCAGACGGTGAACAAAAGATGTTCACGTCCCACTATTTAAAAGATCATTCCGCAAATACTGTCGATAAGGCACGAAGGGCGCTACACGTACCGCCTGGATCGACTGCCTTGCTTGCTCTTTTGAGTTGCTCACTGGAGATCAAGGCGACATCGTCTCGCCACCTCGTCGTACAAGGCACTCAGCAGGTTCAATTATGCAGTGGTACCTACTTGCGGTGCTCTTATTGTCGAGCATCCCTGCAAGCTACAGCGGCGCGCAGGTCATCCGTATCAGCGGCCTGAAACCAAGGCCACAAGCGATTGTTGGCGATAGCTTGACCGTCACCGCTACGCCTTCGGTCGTCAACTTCAACCTCGTACCCTACGGCGTCGCGATGGGATCAAGCCCTGTGACGATCACGGCCAGCTTCTCCGGAGTGTCTCTGCTCTCTACCTTCTCGCTTTACGGCTTTTTCACCTCTGCCACGATGGCGATGTCAGGGGGCACACCCGTCAGCTACATCCCTGCCTCTGCAATCCTGGGCAAGGTCCCTACCGGAACGCCAACAACGTTTACAAGCTTTATGAGCACAGGGCCATTTGGCGGAGCTGCAGCCAGCCTTCAACTCTGGTCTGTAAGCGGGTTAGTCAGCCTGGGTGGCAGTCGTACGGACGTCTTGAGCCTGGAGATTAATCTGTCGAGCCTGCCGCAACAACCAGCAGCAACTTACACCGGCTCGCTCTTTCTGCAGGCGCAGGCCTTCTAGTTCATCACTTTGCCGTCGTGGTGGTAGAAGCACCGACAGTGTTGGTGAGCGTGGTGTCTACCGATCCGATGTCTTCCGCCGTGCCACTCGTGTTGAAGATCTGCGTATAGGTGAACGTTGACCCGTATGCGTCGGATGCGTCCGTGTCGAACCAGTCGCTGTTGAAGATGGTGTCGGCTGGCAGCGTCAGGTCTTCCGTTCCCAGCGTCGCACCCGGCGCAGCCGTAAAGTGGAACTGCGCATTCACCACCTCGCGTGTATTTGAGAAGCCATGCATCACCACGGTCAGCTGGTTCCCGCTTCGCGTGATGGTCATGCCGGAGACAGTCGGGACTGTCGTTGGAACGACGATTATGACCGGCGGCAGGTTTGCCGGTGTCACATTCACGCCGCCTGCCGTCAACGTCAAGGGCACGGTAATCGTGCCCGCGATCGTTCCTGCCTGCAGCTGAATGACTGGCACGGTCGTCGAGTTCGCGGGAATCGGGAAGCTAAAGGTCAGGCCGCCGGCGGCGAATTGTAGCGACGGGTCGACGATCTGCGGCGTAGTTGACCGGGTGAAGGCGATCGTCAATGTCCCGACGAGATCCACCGGGTATGGCTGACTCAAGGTGACGGTAATGCCGGGCTGGGTACCAGGCGCCGCAGTAGGTGGAGCATCAACTGTCGCACTGATGGCCGGAGCGTTGACGGTAAGCGCTAACGCAGGTGAAATGCTTGACACGCCAGGATCTGCAACCGTGATCTGCAGAGTGCCGGGTGCCGTGAAGTACGAGGCGGGAACGATCGCCGTCAGTGTCGTGGCGTTCACCAGCGTGGTTGCGATTGCGGTGCCATTTACTTGCACTACTGAAGTTGGTACGAAGCCGGCGCCAGCCAGTGTGATCTTCGTTGCCGGATCGCCAAGGTTTGCTGTGTTCGGAGTGAAGGACGACACCACCACTCCAGACACAATCAACTTTACGCTCGCGGCTGCAGTCGCGAAATCGACGGTGTTCGTTGGAACGAAGCTGACCGCAAGTGTCTGTGTTCCCGGGGCGAGAACGGTACCGGCAACAGGATTGTAGGTGTATGTCCCGGGCAGTGCCGCGCCGTTCACGCCAGTAGCTACAGCATCGAGCTGCGTTGCGGTCAGTGGAGTGCCGTAGGCGATGTTCGCCGGCGTGGCCCATGTCAATACAGGCGCTGCCTGAGTCACGGTCAGCACGACGGTTTTTGTCGCTGGGAGGAAGCTCAACAGGTCTGCCGGAGTGAACGTGACGCTGAGCGTTCTTGCTCCCGCATCCAGAACGCTACCTGCGGTAGGGGTATAAACAAACGCTCCGGGGATGGCGACTCCGTTCATATCGACCGCAGCAGCGTCAAGTTGCGCCCCAGTCAGCGCGGTTCCGTAGCCGATCGCAGGAGGCGTCGCCCAGTTCAGATTTGAGGCGACTGCAGGTGCATGGTTCACCACTTGCGAGAGAACCGCCGAGGTGGAGGCGGCAAAATTGTTGTCCCCGGCATAGGTCGCCCTGATGAGATGGGTTGCCTGGGTCAGCGTGCTCGTTGTGTAGGAGAAGCTGCCGGTGCCATCGAGCGTGCCCGTTGCCAGCATGGCCGTGCCATCGACGAGCACAACAGTCCCGGTCGGGATTGTGGCGCTGGCAAGAGATGGGGCCACCATCACGGTGAACGTTACGGCGTCGCCAGCGTTGGACGGATTCTTGCTACTCGCTACGGTCGCCAGCGTCGCAGCCCCAGTTACGATCTGCTGGCCGGTTGCGGTCGCAGCAAGCAGGTTTACGTTGCCGTTCCATGAAGCTGAGACAGCCCTGGTTCCGACAGCAAGTGAAACGGGCTGCGAAGTTGCAGTCGCTGAACCGGAGGTCACATTCACGGCAAGCTGCAATGCGGCGCCTGCCGGCAGCACGGCAGTATAGATGTCACTGTAGCCATCGCCATTCGCATCGGCCACCGCAAAGAACGAAGAGGTGGAGACAACTGCCAGCGTCGGATAGTTCGCGGTGAAGTGACCCGAGCCGTCGTTGGCCAGCACGGCGATGCTGGTCCCATTCGACGCCACCAGATCGGTATATCCGCTGCCAGTGAAGTTGCCTGCTTTGGCCGCAGTAAAGCCGGCGGAAGCAATCGTCACCGGGTCAGCAAACGAATACGTGGTCCCTGTACTGGTGTTCTTGAGCACGGAAAATTGGCCGTTCGCACCAGTGCTCAAAACAGCAAGGTCGATCGAAGCAGGCGTAAAGAAGTGACCGACAAGGATGGTGCTCGCACCGGTTCCGACCGTAGCCGCAGTGTTTGCCGTGGCAACGCCTCCAGCGATTGCTCCGAAGGTGCCATCCAGGTTGTTGCCAAAGATGGCGATGGATGAGGGATTGTCCGGAACGACATTGAGCATTGCAATATCAGGAGAGCCATCGCCATTCAGATCAACAGCTACCGGCGCACTGTAGGTGCTCTGATCGAGCGACGTACTTACGCCCGCCGCGAAAGTCCCATCCCCGTTCCCGGCAAGAAACTGAAGCGTGCCTACTGCCGGCCCCCCATCCCCTGCAATGCTTCCAAGCACAACAAGATCGAGCTTCCCATCCTTGTTGAAGTCTGCCGCAACTGCAGTTCCTGCTATGCCCCCGGCGATCGCTTTTGACGCAGCAAACGTCCCGTCTCCATTGCCCAGCAATATGCCTGAGCTGGTGCCGCAGAAAAATGCGATATCTGGCAGATTGTCGCCGTTGAAGTCTCCGACAACTAACGAATTGGTACTGAACGATGTGCATGCCGCTGGAAATGTAACTGCCTTTGCGTTGCTGCTGAACGTCCCGTACGGAACCGAACCAAACGCAATCGTCGCCGTGGGCGTTGTGCTCGATTCAACCAGGACATCGGGGATGCCGTCGTGGTTGAAGTCTGCCACGAAAACAGGAAGCGATGTCGGTGCCGCCTGCGCATGCAGGTTTGCGCTACTCAACGAGCACGCCAGCAAGGCTGCGCAGGCGATCACCACTATGCCCACTCGTCCGCGGATTTGCGCCAGTCTCTGGACGAGGGCAAGCCTGCTGCGCGAGATGAGCGCAGGCATCATTATGAGGTGCGAAACATCTTTCGAGGTGGACGAGAGAACGCGGCGAAGTTTCATCATGGGACCGTCACCGTGGCTGCCGTATATTGTGACGTTGTGCTGAAGCCTGCAGGCGTTCCGATGTTGATTGTGGCTGAACCGGTAGCAACAGGCTGAATCGATGCATTGACAGATCCAACGCCCGCTCCGAAGACCAGCGGACTTGCGACGCTGGCGCTTGCCGGATCCGTACTGACGACAGGAACGTTTACATTGCCGACGCCCGGATTGATGGCGTGGTTGAAGTCATAAACCGTAAGCGTTCCGGGATTCAAAATGCACGCGTAGACGGGTTGCGTTGAAGGTGTACCACCAGCTGCGTTCGTCGTGAAGCCAGGGTTGCCATAGAAGGCAAAGCCCGACGGATTCACCGTGACACCACCCTGGCCATCTGTGTACCCGGGAGCAGTCTGCGTAATCGTGGTTGTGCCGAGTCCCTGGCCCTGGAGATAGATCGTGCCAACAAACGTTGAGGTGACATTCGTAAATACCAGGGTCGATTTTCCGGCTGCAGAGACGCCCGCAACCATGGGATCCATCGACAGTGTTGCGATGAGCGGACCTGGGGTCGAAACCGTCACAGTGACAGGATTCGGTGGTGCGACCGGCAGATAGATGTTCATTGCAGTTTGCAGCCTGACGCCAGTCACCGTGTTACTGACCGTGATGACCGGAGCGGTGACGGTGATGTCGCCCGTTGTATACGTGCCCGCGGTGTACCCGGCAGGCGTAGAAATCGCAATCGTTGCGACTCCGGCGGACACCGGCTGGAAGTTGAACACGTGATTTGCGTCGCCGGGTGCAAAGACCAATGCGGCCGACGAGATCGTTCCCACGCTTGGTGCGGAGTCGCTAACAATTACAGTCGCCGGAGCGACGCCGGGACTGATCGGAAGGTTCAGGTTGACGAGATTACCGTTTTGCAAGCTCGCGGTGTAGACGGGGATTTGGGACAGGCTGGAGAACGTGGTGGTCGTAAATGGCGGCCGGTTGTAATAGTAGGTGAACCCGGACGGATCAACCGTCAGGGTGCTCGTGCCAGAGGTGTAACCCGGGGCAGTCTGAGTCAGCGTAGATGTTCCGGATGCCTGGCCCTGGATGTATATCGTGCCGACGGATGAACTCGTAACGTTGGTAAAGGTTAGAGAGGCAGTGCCAACTGCGGTTGGGCTGCTAGATAGAGTGACCACTCCTGGATTGCTACTCGTCAAGGTCACCGTGACCGGGTTGCCGGTGGGCGGAGCGACGGGCAGATAAACATTCAGGCTGTTTTCCAGGTGGACTCCCGTCTCCTGGCCGCTGACGATGATCGCCGGAGCAGTGACCGTAGCAACGTCTGTCTGGGCTTGCGGCGACGTGCTGAACCCCGTCGGATTTACAACTGTGATCGTCGTTGTTCCAGCCGCAACCGGTTGGAATTGCACATTGGCTGAAGAAGAACCCGCGGCAAACGTTACGGAATTGGCGGAGAGAGTCCCAGTAGCAGGCGTCGAGTTCGTGAGCGAGACGGTGATTGGAGCAATGCCGGGATTGAAGGGGAGGAAGGCGTCGTCGAGACTAAGCGTCGTCGGATCGAGGTCTGCGGCGTAGATGTTTACCTGGGTCGGGGCCGAGAACGTCGTCGTAGAGATGGTGTTGTAGTAGTAGATAAAGAAGCCGGACGGTCGCACGGTGACAGTGGCTGTCCCACTTGTATACCCCGGAGCAGACATTGTCAGGGTAACGGTTCCTGGCTTCTGTCCCTGGACGTAAAGCGTGCCCACTCCCGTGCTGGCGATATTGGGATAGGTCGTCGACGCTGTACCCACGACCGTACTCAAATTAGAGACGGTCGCGACCGTCGGATCGCTGGAGGTGACGGCGACAGTGACGGGGTGGCCGGTTGGCGGAGACACTGGCAGGCCAAGCGCGATCGTATTCAGGAGCTTCACCCCGGTAGTCGTGCCCGAGATAGCGATCGCGGGCGTCGTCACTGTGACCGTGAGCGACTGGTACTGTGAAGCCACAGCGAAGCCCGCAGGCGGAGTGCCAATCGTTAGAACACTGGTCCCTGCGGCTACTGGCTGGAACGTATACGACTGCTGCGAATCATTCGGGTGGAAGATGACCGGGCTGGTCACCGTGCCAGTCGCAGGAGTTCCGCTTGTAATTGGAATTGAAATCGGCGCTGAGCCTGGATTGATGTACCAAGCATAGTTATAGACCGTGCCATCAGGATTTAGAGGCACTGGATAGATCGTGGACGTCGTTGCGGTCGAGTAGGTGGTAGTCGAGTAGTTCGGAGTGCCGTAGTAGACAAAGCCGGTCGGTAGCACCGTGATGGTCTCGGTTCCGCTCTCAAAGCCAGGCGCGGAGATCGTCAGCGTCGTCGTTCCAACTTTCAGGCCCTGCACCCAGACACTTGCAATGAAGGTTGAAGTCGTATTCGGGAACATAAGCGTTTTCTGACCGACGACCGTGTTGCTCGTCGAGATGATTGCCACTGTTGGGTCGTTACTAGTTACCGTCACCGTGGTCGGGTTCGATGGCGCAACAGGCAAATAGAAGTTTGCGTATTGCTCGATATCGTAGCCAACGGTATATGGATTGCTCGCAATCTGGGCAGTCACATTCACGGTGCCATCGGCTTCTGTGACACCGGCTGATGTTGCACGGATCGTTGTCGTGCCGTCCTTCCTGCCGGTGATGGTCAGGTTGGCAGAGGTCGCGCCCTTCACCAGCGTCACGCTTGCTGGAACCGAAGCAATGGTTGGATCGTCGGAGACAAGCGTAAACACGATGCCTCCTGGAGGCGCAGGCGCAGAGATTTGCAGGATCGTGTTCGTCGAGGTAGTCAGGTTCAGATTTGTTGTGCTCGGATTGATTGTTGCCGTCACTGTCACGACCACCTGACGCGTCGCCGGAGCATACCCCGGAGCGTTCGCCGTCACCGTAGTGGTGCCAATCAGGACGCCCGTGACCTGCGGGTTCGCGGCAGGCGTGAACTGACCAGCGGGAACGAAGCTCGTCTGCGTGACGGTCGCGATGCTCGGATTGGCAATGGTGAACGTGACCGTGGTTCCGCCAGCCGGGGCCGCAGTTGCAAGTGAAAGCGCAATGCTTTGCATCTGTGCCGGAGCGACGTTCGGGATCAATCCAAGGCTTACCTGCGCCGCTGTAGCGGTCGTCATCACTGTGCCGGTCTGGTAGCCGGCGGCTGTCGCCGTAAGCGTTGCGTTGCCCGCCGCCACCCCGGTGTAGGTGAAGGCGACGGTACTCTGGCCTGCGGCAATCGTCAGGGTCGCTGGGGCAATCGTGACGTTCGCTGGCGTGCCGCTGGTCAGCGTCACAGCCAGTCCACCGGCAGGTGCGGGGGCGCCGAGGGTGACCGTGCCGGTCAGGGTCGAATTGATGCCGACCAACTCGCTCGGGACCGTCAGGGTAATGCTCGGCGGCGTGATGTTGAAGCCGGTGCTTTGGACACCAGTCAGTGTGCCGCTCGACGCGAACAGCGTATAGCCCGTGCCGACCTTGTCAAGCGTCAGGTTGGTAAACGTCGCGACCCCATTCACCGCGTTCACCGTCAAAGTCCCGCTGAGCGTTGCATTGCCCGGGTTTGCCCGGATGGCGATGGTCACAGGAGCGGCAGAGTCAGCTACAACCGCGCCTGTCGCATCTTCAACCGCTACCTGGACTGCGGGCGTTAGCGGTGCAGTAGCCCCTGTCGTGACCGGCTGCACCTGGAAGATAAGCTGTGTCGCGGGCCTGATCGTAATCCTGTAAGCAGACGTCGCAACTGCACTGTTCAGAGACCCTGAAACAGCCGCAATGGCCTTGATCGTCTGCGAAGCTGCAATGCTGAACGGCCCCGCGTAGAGCGTCGAAGCACTGGTCGGCGTGCTACCGTCCTGCGTGTAGTAGATCGCCGCGCCTGCAGCACTGTCGGTGATCGTCACCATCTGTGCGCCTGTGTATGCTCCGGCCGCTGGTGTGATCACAGGCGTTGGTGCTGCCGTGGCTGTGACCGAAGTCGTCTGTGCTGTAAAGGTCGCAGTCGTATCCAGGACCAACGGTGCCGGCGCCAGGGTCGTACCATCGGCCACAAAGGTGACTGGCCCCGCTGGCGCACCAAGGTTTGGCGCCGCTCCGGCAGTTGCGGCTTTTTGAAACTGCGCTGTCAGCACCGTCTGGCCCGAAGTCATTACTGGCGTCGGTGTGGCAGTGATCGTTCCAGAACTGGCGGCAAGTGCTGTCACAGCAAGTGTGATTGCCGGAACAGGCGTCGTGCAGACAGGAGCGTCGACACCGGACAGCGTGTTGCAGATGCTTAGCGACGCGGTCGTGCCTACGGCTGAAGATGAAAACGCAGCCGGCACCGGAACATAGATTGACGACGTTGCAGTAGCAGGAATCGCCAGCGTGACACTTCCGATTGCACCAAAGGTGACAGTGGTCGTTCCACTCGTATTCGTGCTTGCCAGGAAGCCGCTTGCGGGCAGCGTAAGGCCAACAGGTGCGGCCTGCTGATTGGTTGAAGGGTTAGTCTGCGGAACGTTTGTAGGCCCGGCATATGTTCCAAGCGACGGTGCAACGACCTGCACGGGAAACTGATTGGTAAGCGCGGCGTCGAAAGTCCCATCGCAGACGTTGCCACCGGCAATGAAGTAGACCAGCGCTCTTACCGAATAGTTATTTGCGGCGGTGAACTGCGCCTGCGGGATGGCCTGGATGGTGGCCGCAGGCACGGTCAGCGGCTCGGTTCCGGCTACGCCCGGCGCCGAAAGCGCAAAACCACCAGTGCTGCCGTATCCGGTATAGAAGCAGGCGAGCAGCGGAGCAGCCGCCTGTTGCGCGGCGGTTGGAAGCGTGCCCGATAAGGTCAGGATGGCGCCGTTCACACCGGCGGGCACAACAGCAGAGGCATTCGCTCCATAGACCGCGGATGTGATCTGAAATGTGGATTGCGCCTGCAGTGGAGCGGTGCAGAATCCGGCAAGCAACAACAGGCAAGAGGCGAGGCGTGGCAACCAATAACGCGGGAAACGCTCTGCGAGGCTTGTCATTGCGTCCGCGACATCCGTCCGATTTTTTTGCAACTTGCGCATTGCTTACTGTCGTCCCGTGAAGCAGATGTTTATTGACTGCCGCGTTACCTGGTCTGCACCAAGCGCATATTGCTCGCCATCCGCATTCGTCTAGGTGCGTGTATGAAGGAGTGTGATTGGTGGAGCAATCGCGTTTCAATAAATCAAGCGGCAGCTTTGCAGCGAGCTGTCGGCAGCTTGGCGCGCTGGGTGCTAGGTCAGTAAACGAAGAGAGACGGACCAGGCAGGCAAGCGGGGATCGCATAAGGAGAGGCGGACCGCTGGACCATGCAAGGAAAGCGCAGGCGGAGAAGTCTCCTGCGACGCTGAACGTGAAAATGGCCCTGTGGAACTGCGAAGACAATAGTTTTTCGCGGGACGCAAGTCAAACACAAAATAGAAGTGCCCTATGAAATAGGTTGAAGCCAGTAGCTCCGTACAAAGCGCGTAGTGAAGCGTACGCTTTCGGGAACGAACCACGTTTGGTACGCGATATCCACTGTTTTCTGCCACATAGGCCGCTAAAGCTCTTGATTGACGCGGGATTGCGAACGATACTCGAACCTGTAATGGGCTGGATCCAAGAGATCACCGGACGGGGCAGGACGAGAGCACAACGTGAGCCGATATAGCCGTCAAGATGTACTACGAATCCTCCATCTTCAGCCCCGCCAGCTCTCCTGTTGGGAGCGCACGGGCCTCGTAGAAGTGACCGAACACTACGGTTTCGACGATTTAAGTCAACTGCGCATTCTTCGCGATCTTCACGCGACCCGGATCTCGGCAAAGAAAATTCAGACGTCCTTCGTCGCGATGCGACGCATGGCGGGTGTGCGCAACCCCCTGGTCGACGCGAGTCCAATGCGCCGTGGCTCCGGCGTGACTTTCCGCTACGCCGGCGCTCTGGTTGACCCCGTCACCCAGCAGTTTGCCTTTGACTTCAATGCTTCGGCCTCTGCAAAGATGAGCATCGTAGGGCAGGGGAACTGTGCCGGCCTCACCTCCACCATCCAGGATGGCGAGCTCCAGGAGATGTTCTTGCGAGCGGTCCGCGTTGAAGAAGATGCCAGCACGCTTGAAGAAGCGGCAGAGCTCTATCGCCGGATCCTTCAAATCCGCCCAAACCACGCTCCGGCGGCGATCAATCTTGGCACCATCCATTACAACTGCCGCGAGTTCGACCGCGCCGAGGCGCTCTACCGCAGCGCAACGATCGCCGACCCTGAATACGCACTCGCCTTCTTCGATCTCGGAAACGTTCTGGACGAGACGATGCAGTTGACCGAAGCGATTGCGGCCTACCAGCAGGCAGTAGCCCTGGTGCCGCGGTATGCGGACGCCCACTACAATCTTGCGCTGGCCTATGAGCGCCAGGGTGAGCGCCGACGTGCGCTGCGCCACTGGCTGATGTACGCACGGCTGGATCCTATTGGCCCCTGGGCTAGCCATGCAAAGTGCCAGGCGCGAAAGATCCTCAGCAATGAAAAGCTTTCCATCGTCAGCAGGCGCGGACGCATGGTGCCGATCGCCGGCTAGCCGCCTCACCAGCGACAAACTGAACGGCTATTCAGTTGCCTGGTGTCGATGCTAGACTCGCTCTGCTCATGAAGATGGGGCGAGGAGATGGGTCGATGGCAGCATACACGGGTCCGTTCGCACTGACGCAGCTCGGGCAGGATGAGCAGCTATTCCGTAAGACGGTGCGGGAGATCGCACTTGAAGAGATTGCTCCGTTGGTGCGCGAGATGGATGAAGCGCAGCAGATGAATCCGGGGCTCATCCGCAAGCTCTTCGACCTTGGCCTGATGGGCATCGAAATTCCTGAGCAGTATGGCGGTGCTGCGGGCAGCTTCTTCGAGGCGATCCTTGCCGTAGAGGAGATCTCTGCCGTCGACCCGTCGGTCGGCGTCCTCGTAGATGTCCAGAATACGCTCTGCATCAATGCGCTCATTCGCTGGGCAAACGACGAGCAGAAGATGCGCTACCTCCCCAGGCTCGCGACCGACACCATCGGGGCGTATGCGCTGAGCGAAGCTGCTTCGGGCTCTGACGCGTTCGCGCTAGAGACCCGGGCCACCAGGCGCGGTGCCGGCAGTGATGCCGACTTCGTCCTGAACGGCCAGAAGCTCTGGATCACGAATGCGAAAGAGGCCAGCCTCTTCATTGTCTTTGCCACCATGGATCAAGCCGCTGGCTACAAGGGCATTACCGCCTTCCTTGTCGAAAAGAACACGCCTGGCTTTACGCTTGGGCGCAAGGAAGACAAACTTGGAATCCGCGCCTCAAGCACCTGCGAACTGATCTTCCGCGATTGCATCGTCCCGGCAACGCAGATGCTGGGGCAACCTGGCAAAGGATACAAGATCGCCATCGAGACACTTAACGAAGGACGCATCGGCATTGCCGCACAGATGCTTGGACTTGCCCAGGGAGCATGGGGCCACGCGGCGAAATGGGCCAAGCAGCGCAAACAGTTCGGCAAGCCGCTTGCTGAGTTTCAGGCCATGCAGTTTCAACTTGCGGAGATGGCTACGAGCATCGAGGCGGCCAGGCTGCTCGTTTATAACGCAGCCCGCTTGAAGGACTCTGGAGCTGAGTTTCTGAAAGAGGCTGCCATGGCCAAGGTCTTTACTTCACAGGTCGCCGAGAAGGTCGCCAGCCTTGCAGTCGAGATCTACGGCGGCTCCGGCTTCGTCAAAGACTATCCCGTAGAAAAGCTTTACCGTGACGCGAAGATTGGGAAGATCTACGAAGGAACCTCGTTCATGCAGCTTGCGACGATCGCCAAATTGACCCTGGCAAAAGTCTAACGGCGCTCCAGTCTCCTGTGTGCAGATAGAGGACTTACACTGGAAGTAAGGCCGTATTTCTTCCAGCAGATGCTCCGAACCGACACCCAATCCGAAACTCCCACGACGAATGGCCGCGAAGCCTTGCCACAAACCACGCATCGCACACCTCTGCCCTTTCTAGGCCTTGCCTGCGCGGTGGGCGTGTCGAGCCTTTACTACAACCAGCCGTTGCTGCTCGAGATGTCGCACACGTTCAGCACTACCGTCGGCAAGGCCGGCTTTGTCGCTGTCGCAACGCAGGTTGGCTACGCCTGCGGGTTGCTCTTCTGCGTTCCGCTTGGCGATGTGCTTGAGAAACGCACGCTGATTGTGCGAATGTTCGCCGCAGTCACGATCGCGCTGCTGCTTGTCGCCGCCGCGCCAAGTCTCGTGTTTCTTATCGTTGCCAGCGTGCTCATGGGGGCGTTTGCCTCGGTCACGCACATCATCCTGCCCATTGCTCCAGACCTTGTCGGCGATGCTGACCGCGGCCGCGCCATAGGCATCGTGATGACTGGACTTCTACTCGGCATTCTGCTGGCACGTACCTTTGCCGGCTGGGTAAGCCACCTGGGCGGGTGGCGCAGTGTCTTCGTCATCGCAGCCGTCATTAACGCCGCTTTTGCCCCACTGTTCTGGCGATTTATGCCGAAGCTGCCGCCGAAGCACAACCTGGGCTATGGGGCGGCCATGCGTTCACTCTGGACGCTCTTCCAAACGCAACCACTGCTGCGCGAATCCTGCGCTATGGGCGCACTCATCTTTGCGTCTTTCAGCTGCTTCTGGACTACCCTGGCGTTTCTCCTTTACAGCCATTACGGCCTTGGGCCGGGCATCGCTGGCAGCTTCGGACTGGTCGGCGCCGCCGGCGCGCTGGTAGCTCCCATCGCGGGACGGCTCTCGGACAAACGAGGTGCGCGCTGGGTACTCAGCATTGGCATGAGCATTCTCGCGAGTTCCTACGTCCTGCTTTGGACCGAAGAGAAAGTCGCCATCCCATTTGCTCTTCACATCGCCGCACTCGCTGCCGGTGTCATCGTGCTCGATGTAGGCGCGCAAATGATCCAGGTCGCCAACCAGACGCGTATCTTCGGGCTTGATCCATCAGCACGCAGCCGGCTGAATACCGTGTACATGACCGTCTACTTTACCGGCGCGGCAGTCGGCTCCGCCCTGGCCTCCATCGCATGGGTCCACTGGCAGTGGAACGGGGTTTGCGGCCTGGCAATGGTGTTCATTGCACTGGCTACGATTCGGCACATCACCGGACAGCGCGGCGGAGCGGAAGGTGACCGTTCAGGCGAACAAAGGCATACCGGAAACGCGTGCCTGGAGACATAGCGCTTCGGCTTCAAGCGATCATGCTGGCCTGCAGCCGATTGCGTACATACCTCGGTTCAGGCCGTTCGTCTTGCTGGCGCCTGCAGCAGGTCTTCAATGCGGATCGGTAGACTGCGCACCCGCACACCCGTCGCATGATAGGTAGCTGAAGTGATCGCTGCGGCAATGCCGGCCAATCCGATTTCGCCTACCCCTCGCGCGCCCAGCGGATTTAACACCTTGTCCGGATAGTCCACGAAGGTGACATCGATCTCGGGCGAATCTGCGTTGGTGGTGACGATATAGTCAGCCAGATTGTTATTGATCGGTACACCGAAGCGCTCATCGTAGCGGGTCGCCTCAAACATTGCCATGCCTACGCCCATCACCACGGCACCTTCGATCTGGTTGCGTGCAGGCTTGGGGTTGAGGATGCGGCCAGCGTCGATCACCGTCACAACCCGCGAGACGCGAAGCCGCGCAATCTCGGGCTCCCAGGTGACCTCGGCAAACTGCGCACCGAACGAGTGTGTCGAGAACTTCCGGTCTGGAGCGCCCAGCGTTCCTTCGCTCTTGCCCTGCCCCGAGATGGCACGCATGTTGCCTTTCACAAGGATCGCCTCAAAGGGCACGCCACTTGAGGCCGGCTTGTCCTTAAGGTGAACACGCCCGTCCGTGAAGGCAAATGCCTCCGGCTTTTGGCCCGCAAAGGGAGCATCCGTGCCCTGGCTGGCTGCTGTGAAGATCGTCTGCTGCGCCTTTTCAATCGCGTCGATGACAGCTGGAATCACGGACGCCGTGGCCCATGAGCCGCCCGAAATCGGTCCCGATGGCAACGCGGTATCGCCGAGGACAACCTCTATCCGGCTATGCGGGATACCTAGCTTCTCCGAAACTACCTGTGAAAGCACGGTATACGTTCCGGTGCCGATATCCTGGGTTGCGCAGGAGACACGGGCGCTTCCATCATCCCGCAGATCCACCGTCGCCTGCGTCGCCATGCGCTCCGCAATCCATGAGCAGCCAGCCACACCCCAGCCCAGCGTGACCCCATCCTTCTTCATCGAGCCGACCTGCGGTGTTCGCCTCGACCATCCAAATTTCTCTGCGCCTACGTGCAGGCACTCGACCAGGTGCCGCGAGGAGAATGGGAGATTCAGACCTTCATCCTTCTCCGGTTCATTCATCAGCCTGAGTTGAACGGGATCGATGTTGAGGCTGGTTGCCAGTTCGTCCATTGCCGATTCAAGTGCGAAGAGCCCCGGCACTGCGCCCGGACCCCGCATTGATGTCGGGGTTCCTACGTTGCGTTTCACCACGCCTGAAGTCGCGCGCAGGTTCGGCGTGCTGTAGCTGTATGAGGTCGCCTCGCTGCAGCCTTCCGAGTAGTCATCAAGAATGGACGTGTGGTTTAGCGAGTCGTGCATCAGCGAGACCAGCTTGCCTTCAGCAGTCGCACCCAGCCGGACGCGCTGCTGCGTCCTTGGCCGATGCCCGACATTCTGGAACATCATGTCGCGCGTCACCACCAGCTTCACAGGACGATTCAAGTCACGTGCGGCGGAGGCGGCAATCATGCAGTGCGGCCATGGCCAAAGCTTCCCGCCGAAGCCCGAGCCCAGGAAACGCGAGATCACCCGAACATTCTCCGCTGGCACGCCCAGCATCTGCGCCGCAACATCGCGGTGGTTCACCACTGCCTGCGTAGTCTCGTAAAGCGTAAAGTTCTGCCCGTCCCACGACGCTACGCTGGCATGCATTTCTATCGGATTGTGCGTTTCAACCGGCGTTCCGTAGTTCTCGTCGATCTTTACTGCGGCATTGGCGAATGCCTCGTCCGGCTTGCCGCGTTCGCTGTCGACCTTCGGCTTTTCGTCCGTCTCGAGATGGCTGCGTACATCCGGCTTTTCAGTGGTGTACGTTACGATCACAGCATTTGCTGCTGCAATCGCCTGCTCGTAAGTGACTGCCACAACCGCAGCCACATACTGGCCGTAGTAGCGGACCGTGTCGTCATCGAACGGCGGCCGCTTCTCATCGAGATAGGCCGATAGGCCGCCCGAAGGGGCGGTTCTAAACAGTTTGCCCATGTTCTTCCGCTGGTACACCTTCTTCACTCCGGGCATCGCTTCGGCTTGGCTGGTATCGAGCGTCTTGATACTTCCTTTTGCAATCGTTGCGCAGACCGGCACCGCATACAGCATGCCAGGAAGGTTGTAATCGGAGGTATACATCGCAACGCCGCTGACCTTAAGTGGGCCGTCTACCCGGGGCAATGTTCCATTCGTCTTTGGAGGAAGAGTTGATGCGGAAGCCATGGAGCGATCTCCTCGTGCTTTGGCACTGTAAGTGGCGGCTAGGCCGGATGGATCAAATAGCGGCTAGACCGACTGGGTTGCGAGCTTCAGCGCGTGGGTGATGCAGCGCTTGCTTAGTTCCACCTTGAAGCCGTTTTCGCTCTGCGGGTGCGCACCCTGCAGCGCTGCTTCGGCAGCATGTTCGAAGCTCTTCGCATTGGCTGGCTTGCCCAGCAACGCCTTCTCAGCCTCAACGGAACGCCACGGCTTCGTCCCCACGCCGCCCAGAGCCACGCGCACATAGGTGAGCCTGCCGTCGGTCACCTCGGCCACGATTGCCGCTGAAGCCAGCGCAAATTCGTACGACGCCCGATCGCGGAGCTTAAGGTACACCTGCTTCGTCTTCGGCTTCGCAGCAGGCAGTGCGATGTACGTAATCAGGTCCCCCGGCTCAAGCACATGCTCGCGATTTGGCGTATTCCCGGGCACCAGGAAAAACTCATGAATGGGCACATCCCGCTCACCTTTTACGCCCTGGATGTGGATGACCGCCTCGAGCGCCGCAAGCGCGACATTCATGTCAGACGGGTTGGTCGCGATGCAATCCTTGCTTGTACCCAGGATCGCAAGCATGCGATTGTCGCCCCCGAGCGCCGAGCAACCCGACCCGGGCTGACGCTTGTTGCACGCCATCGCGTCATTGCGAAAGTACATGCAGCGGGTTCGCTGCAGAAGGTTGCCGCCGGTGGTCGCCATGTTGCGCAACTGCGCCGAGGCGCCTGAGAGCAGCGCCTGCGAGAGTACCGCGTAGTCAGTTTTTACATCGGCGTCATGGGCCAGATCAGAGTTGCGCACCAGCGCACCGATCTTCAACCTTCCGTCGGGCAGCTTTTCGACCTTGTCGAGTGGCAGGCGATTGATGTCCACCAACTCTGTTGGCCGTTCAACGTCCAGCTTCATTAGATCCAGAAGCGTCGTTCCACCCGCCACAAAGCGCACCTGGGCGCCCTGCTGTGCCGTAGAAGACCTGCCGCCTGCCTGGATCGCCTCGGGCACACCGATAACTTTCGTGAACTTGAACATCTCCATGACAAAACTCCTTGCGCGGCCTACGCGCGCAGCCGAACCTGCTGAATGGCGGAAACAATGTTGGGATACGCACCGCACCGGCAGATATTGCCGCTCATCAGCTCCTTCACGTCGCTGTCAGCCTTCCCGCATGGTTCCCGCAGCAACGCAACGGCCGACATGATCTGGCCCGAGGTGCAATATCCGCACTGATATCCGTCGTGCTCGACAAACGCCGCCTGCATCGGGTGCAGATTGCCAGGCTGGCCCAGCCCTTCGATCGTGGTGATCTCATCGCCTTCGTGCATAGCTGCCAGCGTCAGGCAGGAGTTGATGCGCCGGCCGTTTACATGCACCGTGCAGGCACCGCACTGGCCATGGTCGCAGCCCTTCTTGGTACCGGTAAGCTGGATCGTCTCCCGAAGGCCGTCAAGCAGGGTCGTTCGTAGATCCACCTTGATAGCGATGTCTTTGCCATTTACACGAAGCCGTAGCGGAACGGCCCCCTGAACCTCTTCGCCGACCGTCCCTTCGGACACACGGGCCGGTTCCGCCGCTGGCACCGCGGCAGCCGCAGGCCCCACCGTCGCCACGGCGACTCCGGCTGCACCGAGCTGTGACAAGAATGAGCGGCGGCTTACCCGGCCAGACGGGCACGCCTTACTCTGTTCGATTTCGGGGCGCTTTGTTTCATCCATGACAAACGTCCTCCAAATGCAAATAACGCCAGCAAGTCTGACAATAACCCAACCGGCTCACTTGTTCCTAGGGGTGTCCAAAGGAACCTGCAGCCGGCTTCTGAGATGCCTGCGGAAAAGCATGCATCCAAGAGATTCAAGATGAATCCAAAATGACGTGGTACTCGGCTGGGGAGCGATAAGGAATGATCGAGCGCGGACGGATTGTTGAGCTCGCAGCAACCGTCAAAGACTTGCCTGGCGTGCTGGTGACGCTGGTCCGGGCCGAAGGCTCCTCATACCGTAAGCCCGGTGCAAGGCTGCTGGCGGTCAATGGCGTTCACGCCGGAACCATAAGCGGTGGGTGCCTTGAGACGGAAGTAGTCAAGCAGTCCGCCTGGATGGTGCGCTTTGGTGCTGTTGTAAAGCGGTATTCAACTACTTTCGACGACACGTCAGATATCCCGTACGGCCTTGGTTGTGGGGGCGCAGTCGATCTTCTGCTGGAGCCGTCAGGCACGCCAGAGTACGCCGCGCTGCTGCAAGCCCTGGAAGCCTCCATTCACGGCGAGACCGCCGTGGTCATTACCTTCCTGCCCACCGAAAGCACACCGCTCCAGCGAGCGGTGCTGTCGGCTGACGAGGCTGTTTTTCGCAGCGAAGGCCTTGCTGAAGCCCAGATAGACGCCGCCCTGGCTGGCGAGTTTGAGAATGTCTATGTAGAAATACTGGCCGCTCCGCAGCGCCTTGTTGTTCTTGGCGCGGGCGACGATGCCCTACCGTTGGTGCGCATGGCGACACTGCTCGGCTGGAACGTGACGGTTGCGGACAGCCGCAAACAACTCGCACGGGTCGAGCGCTTCCCTGAAGCCCAGCGGGTCGTAGCAATCCAGAACGTGTCGATTGGCGAATTGGGCGTCCGAGAGGATGACGCTGTGGTACTGATGACCCACAGCTACGACCAGGACCGCGACTGGCTGGCTGCGGTTCTCCCCATTGCTCCACGTTATCTCGGCGTGCTCGGTGCGCGACACCGCTCTAGCCTCCTGGTTCGCGAAGCCTCTGCTTTGACTGGCTTGCCGATCGCGGAATGTTGCGCCAGAATCTACGCCCCCGTAGGCCTCGACCTTGGCGGTGATGGTCCGGAGGCGATTGCCCTCGCAGTGATCTCTGAAGCACAGGCTTGCTGCATGGGCAGGCTTGCAGGGTCTCGCCGGCTTACGGCCGCCGATGTCGCGAACCACCTGGAGCACGGCGACGTATCCCGCTATACCCAGGCGCAGTGTGCTCTCGGCTAGTGGCGGTCTGCAATGAGCGCAGACGCGGCGAGGACTCCTGTTGCGGCGGTGATCCTGGCTGCGGGCGCATCACGGCGTCTCGGTTTCCCGAAACAGCTCGCTAGACTCGCGGACGAAACCCTGCTTGAGCGTGTTGTCCGTGTGTCATTCGAAGCCGGCCTGGATCCGGTAATTGGAGTACTTGCCGTGGATCTTGCACTTGATCCACCACCATCCGGAATGATGCGCGTCGACAACCCCAACGCCGCTGAAGGTATGGCCTCTTCCATCCTGGCTGGCCTGAAGGCACTCCAACACCTGACTTCGCTCTCGGGCGCAGTTATCCTCGCCTGCGATCAGCCAGCCGTCACACCGTCGCACCTGCAGAAACTAATATGCCGGCCGAACGATATAGTCGCTTCCAGCTATGCGGGTCGAAAAGGCATACCGGCATACTTTCCAGCCACGCATTTCAGGCAGCTGCTGGCGCTGCGTGGAGAGGTTGGCGCACGCGATCTACTCAGGACTGCACGGGCAATAGCGCTCACGGGAGGTGAACTCGATATTGATAGTGTCGAAGATCTAGACCAGGCCCGGAAGTTGTACTCACCATAAAGGTCCTGTCGCTGCTTAAAGCATCTTTCGCGCTGCGCCACTCGTCTATTGACCCTGAAGACATCAGTCCAGGTTTGGAGTTTAAGGCATGAGCGTTTCACTTTGTAGCGAACTGGAGAACGGCGAGCTCGAGCAGGAAGAGCAAGAGCTTGAAAACAGCGGCTTGCACTTTGAACTGAGCCGCAGGCGATTTATGCAGGCTGCTGGAGTTCTCTCAGCAGGCGTTGCCGTCGGGCTACCAGGGATGGCGGCGGCTCAGACTGCCGCAGCGACCAAGGCAATCACCTTGAAGGTGAATGGACAGTCGAAGGCACTCTCGCTTGACACACGCACCTCGCTTTTGGACGCGCTGCGCGAGTCGCTCGACCTGACCGGAAGCAAGAAGGGCTGTGATCATGGGCAGTGCGGTGCCTGTACCGTGCTCGTCGACGGCCGCCGGGTGAACTCCTGCCTGACCCTGGCATTTGCCGCCGAAGGTGCTGAGATCACCACGATTGAAGGTCTTGCAAAGAACGCCGATCCAAAAGACATCAGCGAACTCCACCCCGTCCAGGCTGCATTTCTCGAGCATGATGGTTACCAGTGCGGTTACTGCACTCCGGGGCAGATCTGCTCAGCAGTAGCGGCGATCGAGGAACAAAAGCGCGGTGCACTTTCTATCGTGAGCTTGCATACCGGCAAGTCAGAAAACCCAACCATGACAGACGACGAGATCCGGGAGCGCATGAGTGGCAATATTTGCCGCTGCGGAGCATACCCGAACATCGTCGCTGCTGTCCGCGCAGTCGCAGGAGCATCGGCATGAACTCTTTCAACTACGAACGTGCGACCGCGCCAGAGGCGGCCATCCACTCCGGGTCGGCTCATAACGCAAAGTTTCTCGCTGGTGGAACCAATCTCGTCGATCTGATGAAGTATGGCGTGGAATCGCCCGCTACTCTCGTCGACATCAATCACCTTTCACTTAACCAGGTAGTCGCTAGTCCGGATGGTGGCGTAACAATCGGCGCTCTGGTCAGAAACTCTGACCTCGCTGACCATGCCCTGATCAAGAACCAGTACCCATTGTTGTCTCAAGCGCTGCTAAGTGGCGCTTCCCCGCAGTTGCGTAATATGGCAACCACTGGCGGCAACTTACTGCAGCGCACCCGCTGTTACTACTTCACTGATGTCAGCTTTCCAGCTTGCAACAAGCGAGAGCCAGGTTCTGGATGCGCCGCCATCAAAGGGTATAACCGAATCCACGCGGTCCTGGGCCAGACCGATAAGGGCCCGGCAAGCGGCGAGACCTGCATCGCTACGAATCCTTCTGACATGAACGTCGCCATGGCTGCGCTCAGCGCAAAGGTCGAGGTTCAGGGTGCACACGGAAAACGCACTATTCCGTTTTCAGAGTTTCACAGGCTGCCCGGCTCCACGCCGTCGGTCGAGACCGCACTCAAACCTGACGAACTCATTGTCGCTGTTACCTTGCCACCCGCCAAGTTCAGCAAGAATGCTTTCTATTTGAAGATCCGTGACCGCAACAGCTACGCCTTCGCATTGATCTCCGTTGCAGCAGGTTTAGAGATGGACGGAGGCCAAGTGAAATCTGCAGGCTTGGCGCTCGGAGGGGTTGCACTCAAGCCATGGCGAGAGCCGGATGCAGAGAGACTGCTCATCGGCAAGCCCGCGACAATTGAAGTGTTCAAGCAGGTTGCAGACACCCTGCTCCGCGGTGCAAAGGGCTATGAGCATAACGCCTTCAAGATCGAGATGGCGAAACAAGGGGTGGTGCGATGCTTGACGCTCGCCTCACAGGGAACCACAGAAGGGACGCAGGCATGATGCAGGCTGAGACAGCACCGAAGCCAGTGAAGCAACTCGATCATCGCTACGAGGGCATGGACAAAGTAACAGGCAAGGCCAAGTACGCTGCCGAATTTTCGCAGCCGTTCTCGAAAGCCGATCTTGCGTACGCCTATATCGTTCAGTCCACAATTGCCAATGGATCGATCACATCGATTGATCGTAAAGCTGCAGACCGCGCCCCCGGCGTTATTGCGATCCTTACACCATTCAACGCCCCGAAGCTCGAGCAGGGCCCTCCCCAGCCTCCAGCCCGCCGCAACCTTAGCCTACTCCAGGATAAAGATGTTCACTATAACGGCCAGCCTATCGCGGTAGTGGTGGCAAAGTCGCTCAACGAAGCGAAGTTTGCCGCCCGGCTGCTTAAGGTCAAGTACAACTCACAGCCGGCACAAGTGACGTTCATGAATCGGCTTGGCGACGCACGCTGGCCGAAGAATCCTGGCAAGGAGCCTGCCGGAAATCATCGCGGCGACTTGCAAGCGGGCTTCTCCAAGTCAGCGTTCATAGTTGAACAGACCTACATCACACCTATCCAGCACCACAACCCCATGGAGCCCCATGGAACCATTGCGTGGTGGGAGGGCGAAAAACTCAACGTCTACGACGCGACCCAATATATCTCCGGCGTGAAGATGGCGCTTGCCAAAACACTCAACATCCCTACCGATTACGTCCATGTAGTTGATCCGGTGGTCGGTGGCGGATTTGGCTCCAAAGGTTCGACATGGTCGCACGTTCCGCTCTGTGCCATGGCTGCACGGGTCACCAGTCGCCCAGTAAAGCTTGTTCTGGAACGCGAACAGATGTTCGGACCTGTGGGCGGACGTCCTTCGACCGTTAACAAGATTAAGCTCGGTGCAAGTGCTGACGGTAAACTGATGGCCATGCAGCACGACGTCGTAATGAATGCCTCCGTCTTAGAGGACTTCACAGAACATGCCGCCGGTCCAACCAAGAGTCTTTACATGAGTCAGTCGAACTCGGTTACCGAGAAGGTAGTTGAGGTAAACCTGGGTGTCTCTACATTCATGCGCGCACCCGGAGAAGCTCCAGGCACTTCGGTCCTTGAGATTGCGATGGATGAGCTGGCCGAGAAGTTGAAGATGGATCCAGTCCAACTGAGACTGGCTAATTATGCAGAGAACGATCCCAGCCACGATCGCCCCTGGACAGCGAAACATCTGCGCGATTGCTACTCACAAGCTGCAGAACGATTCG
>CAHJWN010000002.1 GCA_903642265.1 Acidobacteriaceae bacterium
TATGGAGCTGACGGAGAGGCTTGAACTCTCGACCTCTCCCTTACCAAGGGAGTGCTCTACCACTGAGCTACGCCAGCATAACCAACCAACCCTACAATCCTATCGTGAACGCAGCCTGCCGAGCACAATACGGAGCGTAAAAAAAGCCAGCAAGATGAAACTTAGATTGCGGAACTTGCCTGGTTCCATCGTAAAGAAAGCGCTTGCGGCAATCAAAGCGATGAGGAGCAGCGCGATGACCATACGACCGCTGCCTGCAGGGCTCAAGTCCACTTTCCACCTGCCATGATGCTGCATTGCAAGATGATGGTGCACAGGGGAGGGTTCGAACCTCCGTAGGGCATAACCCGGCAGATTTACAGTCTGCTGCCATTAACCACTCGGCCACCTGTGCACTTGCCTGTGAAACGTGATGAGACGCAGCACCCGCCGCCATCGATCAAGTCCCAGTCTCGAAGATGCGATGGTGGCTGCAGATCCGGCGGGAAGAATTCCTTGAAGGAGTGGTGGAGTTCCGCGCGCCAGAACGACTCGCAGGTACAACCAATACCGTCAAACTCAAGCTAATGCAAACTGGCTGTAGAAGATCTGGAGCTGACGGAGGGATTTGAACCCCCGACCCTCTGATTACAAATCAGATGCTCTACCACCTGAGCTACGCCAGCCCTAAACAACCTCGCTTTGCCCCGTGCATTTCGACCCGGATAAACGTGCTGCCGTGTCGACGCAGGGTGCGCCGCAAGTCTCAACTTTAGCATAGGAGGTGGTGACGGGCAATCCAAGAGGGCGGTCGCGCAGTAGTACCGCGACGATTTCAGAAAGCGGTCATTGCACCCTTGTTCCTGCAGGGTAGAAGCCAGATACTGGAGTGGCAGTAGGCATCCGTAACGAATGCTGCTGGAAGTGTTCTGGAGGGCGTCATCGCAATGCTTCGCTACCGCTTCGTGTGGGTGCTCACACTCTATCTGGCTTCGATGTACGGAATTGGGCAGCAGCAGCCGATCAACAACGATTCCATCGTGCAGATGACCAAGGCGGGACTGGGTGACGGCCTGATTATTGAGAGCATTAACATGACGCCCAGCGATTTTTCGACGACGACGACCGACCTGATCACGCTGAAGCAGGCGGGGGTGTCGGAGCGGGTAATTGGAGCGATGGTGGCGAAGAATGGAGCGCCAGCCCAAAAACCTCTTCCCGGTGCGACACCTGCGCCGGACGGCCGGTTGAAGCTGGATATGGGCGAGCCTCCACCCTCGGCACCGACGCCCGTGGTGCCGGCCGACTTTTCGATGGAAGGCGTTGAAGACATGGGTGTCTACTACAAGGCACATGGCGGCAAGTGGGTGCCGGTCGAACCCGAGTTGTTGAATTTCCGCTCAGGCGGCGCGCTTAAAAGCTACGGCACCGACCACTTGATCAAAGAGGATAGGAACGGCCACTTAGTGGGGCCAAGTTCGGGACTATCGCTTACGCGGTCAACGCCCATCCTTCTGTATATGCCTCAGGGAGTATCAGCAATCGAGTTCCTGTTGATTCGTTTTCGGCCCGGTGCGCAAAAAAGTCGCGAATTTCGCTCAGAGACGGGCGGGGTCTTCCACTCCTCCACCGGCGCGACGCGCGACGAGGTTGCTATTCATCCAACCCGGATCTCGCGCCAGGTCTACACCTTCAATCTGCCCGATGAGGTAGGCAAAGGCGAATACGGCATCCTGCCACCGGCCTCTGCCGGAAATGCCGGTTTCGGCGGAAAAATCTTTACTTTTAGAGTTATCGAGTAGTCCATCCGAGCCAACGAATCCAGGCCAGCGACTTCGAAACAGAGCGACATCGCAGATACCGAACGCACGCGCGCAGTATGCTGAAAGCGTGATCCTTCATTGTGACTATGCGTAAGAGCACCCGCTATTCCCTGCTGCTGATTGTGGTGCTGGTTGCGGCGCTTGCGATTGCGTTGATCCTGCGCAAGGAGGCTCCGCCGGAGGTGGCGCGGCTGCTGCCAGAGTCGGATGCGATTGTCTACGTCAATGTGAAGCCGATCCGAGCGGCAACGCACTTCGACCGCGAGTGGAACCAGAAACCGGTTGCGCACAGCGAGGACTACCAGCACTTCCTCGATGCAACGGGGTTCGTAGTCGAGCGAGACCTTGATGCGGTCGCGTTTGCGCTGCATCGGATGGATGATCCGAACGGGCCGAATGGGCTGGTAGCGTACTCGGAGGTTTTTGAGGGGCGATTTGACGGCGGCAAGCTGGCCACGTACCTGGGATCGATTGCCACGGCAAGAGAGAACTATGCAGGACATGAAATCTTCACGATCCCCGTCGCTTCTGACGCCATGACAACGGTCACCGGAACGAAGATTGGAGGAGTCCGGTCGCTGCGGGTGGCGCAGCTTGGCTACGACACGGTTGCGGCATCGAACATGCCTACGGCAGAGCAGATCCACTCAATCCTGGACAGGTACCGGGCTGCAGCGTCACCGTTTGCGGGGTCATCGCTGCTAAGCGCGAGGTATCGAGATGTGCCGCTGCTTTCGAGCGCGTGGGCGATTGGCCATGTGGGGCTGCCATTTTCAGAGAACGGAAGAATTTCTGTCTTCGGATTACAGCTGCCGCTGCCGGAGGACACGACGTTTGTGGCCAGCCTGCGGTTTACGACGGGGCTGAAGATGCGGATCGACGAGATCCTTCCGTCTTCGGCAGAGGCGACACAGTCGGCAGAGGCGCTGTCAGGGCTGATCGGGCTGTTCCGGTCCATTCAGAAGGTGCAGTTGCAGCTTGATCCGAGCCGACGTGGCGACCCGGCGCAGAGTGCAGCGCTTCAGGAGTTCCTGGATTCAATGAAGGTCGTGGCGGTTAACGAGCGCGCGACATTGACGGCAACAATCCCGGTTGACCTGGTCAAACAACTTACCGCCGGAGCGCAGGATAACGCATCCAACACCCATCAGTAGAGCAACAGTCTCGTCTCGTGCGAATTCTGGTCTTGTCCTTCGATCGATTTGTCCTTCACTCCCGATCACATTCAAAGAGGTCTTATGTCCTATCGTGCTCTTACCTTCGCCCTTGCGGCCGTAACGCTTGCGGCACCGGTGGCTTTAACGGCCCAAACGTTAACTGGCCAAGATGCTTTTACCGACTACACCAAAGAACATCCGGGCGTACGCCGCAAGGTCACGCTAGCCGACCTGCCGGAGCCCAAGCCGGACCAATCCGTCGACAACGGCGCGTCTATGGTGCCGAAGCCTGAGGGCGCGTGGCCGGTTGCGCCGGCCGGGTTTAAGGTTGAGTTGTACGCCCAGGGTTTTACCGAGCCGCGGCTGATTCGAACTGCGCCAAATGGTGACCTGTTCCTTGCCGACAGCAAGGCGGGGCAGATCAGGGTGCTGCGCGGAGTGACGCCAGATGGAAAGGCGGTAACTTCTGAGACATTTGCTACGGGCCTTGATCACCCCTTCGGGATTGCGTTTTACCCGCTCGGGCCAAATCCGAAGTGGGTGTACGTTGCAAATACAACGTCGGTAGTTCGATTTGCCTACAAGGGCGGCGACTTGAAAGCTTCGGGTGCGCCCGAGACCATCGTTTCCGTGCTGCCGGGGTATGCGCAGCTTCGCGGCGGTGGCCATTGGACGCGTGACGTGGTCTTCTCGAAGGATGGCAGCCGGATGTTTGTCTCGGTAGGCTCCGGCTCGAATGTCGATGATCCAGATACTCATCCGGGCGAGTTTCACCGGGCGGACGTGCTGGAGTATTCGCCGATGGGCAAGTTTGTAAAGGTTTACGCGTCGGGTATACGGAACTGCGTTGGCGAAGCGATCAATCCGATTACAGGGCAGCTTTGGTGCTCGACCAACGAGCGCGACAACCTTGGCAACAACCTGGTGCCGGACTACATCACGTCGGTCAAGGAAGATGGCTTTTATGGCTGGCCGTGGTACTACATGGGCGGACACCAGGACCCACGGCATGAAGGCAAGCACCCGGAGTTGAGGTCAAAGGTGATTACGCCCGATGTGCTGCTGAATCCCCATTTTGCGTCGCTCGAAATGACCTTCTATCCCGAGGCGCAGGAGTCGGGCAGCTTTCCGGCGGACTTCAAAGGTGATGGGTTCGCAGCAGAGCATGGATCGTGGAACCGGGCGGCGCGTTCCGGGTACGAAGTGATTCGGATCCCGATGAGGGAGGGGCATGCGACTGGGGAGTACGAAGACTTCCTGACAGGCTTCGTTACGCCCGAGGGCAAAGTCTGGGGTCGGCCAGTTGGCGTAACGGTCGCGAAGGACGGTTCGCTGTTCGTGACAGATGACGGAACACGTTCAGTGTGGCATGTGACCTACAAGGGAGCGGCGACACAGTCTGCGACGGGACAATGAATTCGGATTCCTTCTAAACTGAAGCTGCGGTTTAGAGGGAATTGATGTTCACTTCTGTACGTTTCGACTGGCATGGATTTGGCCGCTGCACCTGGCTCTTTTTAGGCGCAGCGGCCATTGCTGTTTCTGTTCCCCTTCCGGCACAGCAGGCTGCGGGGATTGATCAAAAGGCACTACTCGACCAGACCCGCAGAGCTTACTATCAGCCAATCGATCGAGGGGTGCAGGGGTTCGCATGCACGGTGTCGTTCGATTGGAATGATGTTCTGGAGCGGGCATCCGGGCGCAAGATACCGGCACATGAACCGACACTGGTGGCCCTGAAGAATGCTTCTGTGACGGTGAACGATGACCTGCTGAAGGGTGTCACCGTGAACGTGGCATATTCAAACGGAATGACGGCGACGGCGCAGGTTGCCAGCCGCGAGAAAATTTTGAAGAACGTGGTGACGGCGAGCCTTGAGGGCTGGAACCCATTCCTGAGCGACAGAATCTTTCCGATGGAAGGAACCAAATATCACTTCGAGCGGATGTCTACTGGTTATCGGCTGACGCTGGAAGGCGGAACTTTCTTTTCGATTCTGGATCTGGATCCTACGTTCCAAGTAACGCATGGTGAGAACCACCTGAATGGGACCACAACCGCCTTTACGCCGACCTTTGATCCGAGCACGCATGGGTGGCTGATTACGTCGCTGAAGACGGTGACGACACAGTCCTCGGTGGGCTCGGTGGCGGAAAACAAGGCAGGGAGCGCGTCGGCCGGGGCGACTTCTGAAGGTGATAAGGCGAGCTTTACCTACTCCTATCAATTTGTGGGCGAGATGCTGGTGCCGAAAAAGATAACGGTGCAATATGCAGATGGGCTGGAGACGCCCTATGTGCTGACGGATTGCTCGTTGGTGAAGACGGCGAACGGGACAGCCGAGATAAAGGCGGCGAAGCCTTAAGCCACCGCGAGTAGGTCAGAACTATAAAGCTACGATTTGAGATCGGGGGGGGGCAAGTGTCGCAGGTCGCCGTGGCCCGTCGAAGCTCAGGTCAGGCGCTGTCGTGTCACGCAAGGAAGTGAAGAATCGGGCTACCTGCCCGGTGCCGGGAGAGTGCCTGCCTGCGCAAGCGTCATCTGTAGATATTTGTGCGGATTTACAGGCGTGTTGCGGATGCGGACCTCGTAGTGCAGGTGGGAGCCGGTGACACGGCCACTGTGGCCGACGTAGCCAATGATCTGGCCGCGAAGCACTGTTTCTCCTGCGGACACCGCAAAGGCAGACATATGGCCGTAGCAGGTTTCGAGGCCGTGGCCGTGGTCGAGAACAACCTCGCGGCCGTAGCCGTTGACCATGCCGGCAGTCTTGACGGTGGCGTCGGCGGTGGCCCGGACGGGCGTGCCATCGATGGCGGAGATGTCGAGTCCCTTGTGGAACTCGCCCTCACCGTTGCCGAGAACGGGATCTTCCCGCTGTCCGAAGCTGCTGGTGATTGGTCCCATGACAGGCCAGATTGTGGGGACGTCAAGGCCGGCGTCAGAAACATTGGTTGTAAGGTCGCCAAGCAGGGAGACGTGGCCGAGGTTCGAGCCAGCAAAGGTCCGCGACTCTGTGCCATTCATGGCGGAGGTGCGAAGAGCATAAAAGGTGTCGAGCGACTTGAAGTAGCTCTCGTCGGTGAAGGTGCCGTCGGGATTGGCTCCGGACGCAAGCGGGGCTGAGGCGACGGTGGCGCCGATTGCCTTACCGGACGATTTGGAACTGTGGGCGAGGGACAGTTTGCTTGCCGTAAGCCCGTAGAGCGCGGAGACCTCGCTGGCAAGGGATCCGAGAGAAGCTGCCTGTGCGTCTTTCTCGTGGAGCGCCTTGGCGAGATGAGCGTTGTCGGCACGGGCCAGGTCCCGGTCCTGGCGCACCTGGTTGAAACGAGAGGTCTTGATGAGCATCCGGGAGTACGACCCGGCGAGGCCTGTGATTGTGAAGAGCCCAACGACGGCAGCTGCCACAAACGCATAGGCATAGTGCATCGGAACTGTGACCTTCTTCAGAGTTCCGCTGTCATCGGTGCTGACAAAGAGGATGTAGTGACGCTTCTTTAACAAACCCAAACGACAACCTGTGCCCGAATTTGGCCGCTACCAACGGAAGATGAGGCTTGCGGCACGGAGAGAATGACCTTCCCAGAGGCATTTCGCTATGGACGAGAGAATGGCGAATGCAGTTTCCGATTCGCCAAATGCCATTGCCATTTGGGATTCACAGAACTCTCTTGAGCACCTTCATCCTACTATCTCGCCTGAGGCGAAGCAACCAGCGCAACAAACGCATGAAATGGTGAAGGAGGAGGTTCGACCGGTTCGACGATGAGCAGCTATATGCTTTTGGGAGCGATGGAATGCTGAGGGGTGAGAGACGGATGGGTGAGCTTGCGCTGATCGAGTCAATCCGGCTGGCATCAGCGGCGCGGACTATGGGCCGAGTACGGCTTGGGATTGGGGATGACTGTGCCATCCTGCGGCCGCCAAGTGGGCACGAGGTGCTGGTGACGACAGACTTTTGCCTGGAGGGGAGGCACTTTCGCCGGGACTGGCACACGGCTGAATCTGCAGGGCACCGCTGCATAGCGCGAGGCTTGAGCGATCTGGCCGCAATGGGAGCAAAGCCGCTGGCGGCGTTTCTGTCGCTGGCGCTGCCAACAGGGACCGAACGGAAGTGGGTGAATGGATTCTTCCGTGGGCTGCGGGGCCTGGCGGATCAGTTCGCCGTGCCGCTGGCGGGCGGGGATACCGCGCAGTCGCCTTCCGAGCACATCCTGGCGGACATTGTTCTGGTCGGGTCGGTCCTGGCGGGAAAGGCGCTGCGGCGGTCTGGAGCGCGGAGTGGCGACCTGCTCTATGTGACGGGCAGCCTGGGTGGTTCGGCGGCGGAGCTGACTTCACTTCACGTAGGGACAGGGAGCAACCAGGGGGAAGAGCATCCGCAAAATTTCCCTGCACCGCGATTGGCGGTAGGCGCGGCGCTGCTGCGGCGCGGGCTGGCTACGGCGTGCATCGACGTCAGCGATGGGCTCTCGAGCGACCTGAAGCATCTTTGCGAGGCGTCGGGAGTCTCGGTGGAGGTTGAGCTTGCCAAGGTGCCGATTCATCCGCTGGCTGAAGGACGGATCGAGCTTGCACTGCATGGTGGGGAAGACTACGAGCTGCTATTTGCGGCAAGACCCGGCGCGGCAGTCCCGCGCAGGATCGCAGGTGTTGCGGTGACGCAGATTGGCACATTTGTTGAGCGCGGACGGACGTTGATGGTGAAGGTTGACGAGCGCGGCAGGCGGACCAGGCTGGATGCGGGCGGATGGGAACATCGGATTGGATAGCTGTTTACGTGCAGCGCAAGTCAGGCGGATCGACGATCGATGGTGCGGCAGCAGGAAAGATAGGAAGCAGATTCACTGCGGGATTCACAAAGAAGCAGGTGCAGTCGGGAGTGACAGAGCAAACTCAGATTTGCTTCGGGAATGACAACCAGGCGACGAGGGCAGTTCAACCGGAAACGCAGTGTAACCCGGAGTGGAGGCATCCACTCGGTCGTTGCTGGAGGCATCCCGTTGGCCACATTTAGACTCGACTGATTATGCGTGAAGCAACGAGGATCATTCGATCTACCCTGACACCTGTCGTAGCCGGCGAGCCGATCCACCATGGACCCGTGTTTGCGGCTCCCTTCCACACGCCGGGCGATCCGGCAAGCGATGCATACACGTATGCCCGGTCGCATAATCCCACGTGGACTGCGCTTGAGTCGGCGCTCGCTGAACTGGAGTCTGGCAAGGGCTATCGAGCAAGGGCGCTGGTCTATGGCTCGGGTCTGGCGGCGATCGCGGCGGTATTCGGGGCGGTGCTGAGGCCGGGCGATGTTGCGGTGCTTCCTTCCGATTGCTACTTCGGAGGCAGAGCGCTGCTGGAGCAGCATTTTGTTCCAATGGGCATCCAGCTGAAGCTGGCACCAACGGCGGGAGACGCGCAGGCGGCGTTGCTGGAAGGTGCGAAGCTGCTGTGGCTGGAGTCGCCAAGCAACCCGAAGATGGATGTGTGCGACATTGCGCGGCTGTCGAAGCTGGCGCATGAGGCAGGGACGCTGGTAGGCGTGGATAATACGACACCGACGCCGCTGGGGCAGTCGCCGCTGGCGCTGGGTGCGGATTTTTCGATGTCATCGGACACCAAGCTGATTTCGGGACATGGAGACCTGCTGGCCGGGCATGTGGCGGTTCGCGAGGACGCTATCGATGCAACAGGGGCGAAGCTCTACGACAAGCTGCTGCAGGGGCGGACGATGTCCGGGGCGATCCTTGGGCCGATGGAGGCGTGGCTGGTGCTGCGCTCGATTGCAACGCTGCCGCTGCGGCTGGAGCGGTCGTGCGCCAACGCTCTGGAGCTGGCGAGGTTTCTCTCAACACGCGCCGAGGTGCTGGAGGTGATGTATCCGGGGCTGGAGAGCCATCCTGCGCACGCACTTGCGGCCAGACAGATGCAGGCGTTTGGGCCAGTGTTGAGCTTTGTGCTGAAAGACAAGGCAACGGCAGACCGGTTTCTTGCGAAAGCAGCGTTGATCACGGATGCGACGAGCTTTGGGGCAATGCACACGACGGCAGAACGGCGTAAACGGTGGGGGCACGACGACGTTCCCGATGGGCTGGTAAGGCTAAGCGCGGGGTGTGAGGCGGTTGAGGATTTGGTGGATGATATCGGGCAGGCACTCGAAAGCAGCGTGTAGGGGAACAGGAAACCGAAAGAATTTTGTGGACATAGCGGAGCAGAGTCGAATTTCGTTTGAGGCCTGGCCACCAGGATGGCGCGCACAGGTGCTGGCGGAGCCGCCGATGATTGCTCCGGCACGGCAGTTTACCTATCCGATCCAGATCGCGGGCGAGGAGGATGCACTCGCGCGAGGGGCGCTGCAGGTGCTGGTGCATCCGGCGGCCGGCGGAATGTTTTTGGCCACATGTGCGTTGGGGTTCAAGAGTGCTGCAATGCCGACTGGAGTGTTTGCGTGCCCTGATCCGGAGATGCTGTGCGCGGTTGCGGGTGGGTATGCGTACGTCATCGATACGGCGCATCCGGAGCGGTCTACGCTTCTTTCGGTGAAGCCGGTGGTCGAGGTGATGGCGCTTCCCTCACCTGGGCTGCTGGTGTTTGCCGGGTTTCATGGCCTGCTGGCGTGGGGAGTGAATGGAGTGGCGTGGGAGTCGGCCCGGCTGAGTTGGGAAGGCATTCGGCTGGGGAACGTTGAGGGGAATACGCTGCGTGGGTTTGGGTGGAACTTGCAGAGCGATAAGGATGTTGCTTTTGCAATTAACCTGCGCGATGGGACCCACACGGGTGGCGGGTTTTAGAGACTTCTCCCGTATCAGGATACGGAAGCCCTTCGGGAAGGACAAAGCAAAGAGGAACCGGCATCGGCGATGATCGTAGTTCTGCTCGTCAACGCACAAACTTTACTTCGGGTTCACTTGCCTATGCGATCTTGTAGAAGCTAAGGGCGGCGTCTCCCTGACGGAGCAGGCGGGTGTGTTCGAGGCCGCCGAATCGCTTGGGCAGGTCGACCTTGCTGGAGTGCTCCGCGATGACGAGTGCGCTGGGTGCGAGCAGGGTGCGGCCGCGGACGCTGCCGAAGAAGTTGAGTGTGCCTTCATACTCGGCCTCTGCTTCGTAGGGTGGGTCAAGGAAGACCACGTCGAGGGGTTTTGCAAGTTTGGCAAGTCGCTGCAGGAGCGCTCCGGTGCCGCGATCTTCGGTGGTGAAGTTGCGGGTGATCTTGAGGGCGGCAAGGTTCTGGGCAATCGCGGCGAGGGCAGCCGGGGCGTTCTCTGCGAACCAGACGTGGCCTGCGCCACGGCTGATTGCCTCAATTCCGACCGCGCCTGTGCCGGCGTATAGATCGGCGAAGAGGCAGCCTTCGAAGTCAGGAGTGGTGCGGGTGGCGAGGATGTTGAAGAGCGTCTCGCGAAGGCGGTCGCTGGTAGGTCTGGTCGCCGTACCGCGAGGAGAGACGAGCAGGCGGGAGCGGTAGGTTCCGGCAATGACGCGCATGTGACAAGTGTAAGCGTTTGATCTGGGTCATTGTGGGATGGGCCGAGGGTGCTCAAATGCACTCATCGCGAAAGTCTAAGGCGCAGGGATGAGCACTCAGGGGTTGGCTGGGGCGGGTACAAGGGCGAGGCATACAATCAAACGATGCGTGGGTGGTCTTTTCCGGTCGGCAGCTATTTCGGCGTTGAGGTGCGCATTCACGCCTTCTTCCTCTTTTTGCTGTTCATGTCCATCAGCTTCGGTTCCTACCTGAGCGGCAGCGGTTCGAGCGGGCTGGGACTGGCGTTGATGCTGCTGTTTGCGGTGCTGGTGCGCGAGATTGCGCGAGGCCTTGCCTGCGCGTGGTTCGGGGTCGAGATCCGGAGCATTTTGCTGATGCCGACCGGTGGCCTGCCGACTTACATGAGCCAGGATGATACGGCGCGCGCCTCCTTGCCGCTGATCGAGAGATGGATTGCGGTCGCCGGGCCCCTGGCAAACCTATTGACAGGGTTGATTTTCTTCGGAGTGCTTGCCGGAGTGTCTCCGGCGCTTCATCTATTGGCGCGGCCGCTGGTGTCGCCGAATGCGCTGTTGCGGTCCTTGATCTGGGTAGAGGTCCTGCTGGGTGTGATTCATCTGCTGCCAGCGTTCCCGCTGGATGCTGGACGCGTGCTTCGCAGCGAACTTAGCCGCCGCACGGCTGACACGGATGCGAGCGCGGCGCTAACGAGGTCTCGGCAGGCAGTGCTGCTGGGGCAGATGCTTGCCGCCAGCCTGATTGTTCTAGGTTGGGTCATGAACAACCTGGTCGTAGTGATGGCAGGGCTTTCGCTGTTCGCAGCAGCCCACCTTGAAGACCAGGGCGCGCTGTTGCAGACGAAGGTGGACAGCGTGCGGATGAAAGACGTGATGCTGACGGAGTTCAGCACGCTCTCGGCTTCAGCAACGCTTGAGGATGCGCTCGACCAGGCAATCCATACCCTGCAGGATGTCTTTCCAGTGGTGCGCGCGGGGAACCTTGTCGGTGCAGTCTCGCGCCAGGGGATCTTCGAGGCGCTGCAGACAGAAGGCAATGGCTACGTGCAGGGCGTGATGACGCGCTCGTTCCATACGGCGCAGCCGAATGACTCGCTGCTGAAGACGCTGCAGCGGATTACGACGGGCCACGGAGCGCAGCTTGTGCCGGTGCTCGAAGGGGAACGGGTGGTGGGCATTATTACGCCGCAAAATCTCTCCCAGTCGATGTCGGTGCTGAACCAGTCGAAGAAGCTACAGGAGCGCAATGCGAAGGCCGCGCAGGGGCTGGAATAAGCGGCGTGGACGATGCCCTTGATTTGAAACGACTGGAACCAGAACGTCCGGAAGCAGAGCGACCGCGATCGGAAGAGCGGGGACCGGAACTGCAGGAACCGGAAGAGCAGGACCTGCGAAGGGCTGGGCAGGTGCTGGCTCCGGGGCTTTACCTAGTCGCCACGCCGATCGGCAACCTTGAAGACATTACGCTTCGGGCGTTGCGGGTGCTGCGGTCAGTGGACCGAATCGCGTGCGAGGACACGCGGCAGACGCAAAAGCTGCTGAACCACTTCGGCATCGAGACCCCCACTGTGAGTTACCACATGCACAATGAGGGGGCGCGGTCGGAAGAGCTGACGGCTGAATTGAAGGCCGGAGCGCGGATTGCAGTGGTGAGCGATGCGGGGACTCCGGGGATTGCCGACCCAGGGGGCCAGATTGCGGCGGCCGCCATCGCGGCGGGGGTTCCAGTATTCCCGGTGCCGGGAGCGAACGCGGCGATCTCGGCGCTGATTGCGAGCGGACTCGTCACGGAGCAGTTTACGTTTCATGGATTTCTGCCGGCAAAGGCCGGGGCCCGGAAGACGGCTCTCGAGGCAACGCCGCGCGATGGGGCAACACACATCTTCTACGAAGCGCCGCACCGGATTATGGACACGCTGGCGGACGTGGAGGCGGTGTTCGGGGCTATGCAGACAATTGTGGTGGCGCGGGAAGTGACCAAGCTCCATGAGGAGTTTCTGCGGGGCACGGTGGGGGTCCTGCGGGCCGAGCTGGGAGCGAGGGCGAGTGTACGCGGAGAGATTGTGTTGCTCATGATGCTCCGCGACGGTGAAAGGGAAGCGGCGATAACGAGCATTGCCGGGGACGTCGCTGCGCTGATCGTGGCGGAAGGGCTGACGGAGATGGCGGCGCTCAAGCGGGTTGCGAAGGAGCGCGGATTAGGGAAGAGCGAGGCGTATCGCGAGCTGCAGCGGGAGCAGAACCGGAGGCGCTAAGTACGCGACGATCAGTTTGTTGGCCATCGCGCGATTCGGCGAAACGCATCCGGCAGTAGTTGGGTAAAGCTGCCAGGCCGCGCTTCATCTATCGCTCCAATGATCTCTGCCAAGCGTCTTTTTACTTTTGGCCACTGGCCTGACGGCAGGATCACCAGCGCGAGGCGGCGGCCAGCCAGATTCTGTTGATAGGCAAGGTTCTGGTCTGCCGTAACCATAATGTCGAAACCTTGTTCTTCTGCAATACGGAGAAGGTCGCCGTTCCTCAGTTCAGACCAGTTCATCTCAGCGGACCGAATCACGGAATGACCGACCAGAAAGCTGGCCGGCGGACGTGGCATGTTCTGGTCAAACAGGATCTTCAATGTTGTAGTGCAGGCTGATGGCTGTTTCGGTACATCTGTAGTCGCAAGATGTCAGCGGGGTTCAGATCGTGGTTATAGGCGATCTCATCCACGGTCTCACCGAGATCCAGACTTTCGATTACCTGTTCGGCGGGCATGCGGGTGCCCCTGATAAGGGGAACGCCACCGACCTTGCCGGGAATGACCTCGGCGATCTCACAAGCTGACCAGTCCATGAAGACCACCTTGGCGACGATTCTATTCCCTACCTTTGACGCGGTCGTACATGTAGCTGTCGCTGGTGGTGCCAAGTGACTGATTGTAGAGGGTCATAGCACCCGATACGTCATTCAGTTCCTCGGTGAAGGTATGGAGGGCGCGGAGGTGATCGGCGGTGGCGGGGATCTCGAGTTTGCTGGTCTTGAGAAACTTCTGGTAGCCCTTGTCGACGATGCGGGCTATTTCGCCATTGAGCAGCCAGCCGGGACGGGCGAGCATGAGCACGGCGCTTTCGGAGCCTGACGGGGCGGCGGCGATCTCTGCGGCGCAACCATACTTGCTGACCTTAAAGCCGGATGGGGTGCGCTTTGAACCGTCCTGTGCGGGTGCGACATCGAATCGTTGGCCGCCGAGGAGCGAGAGTACGTCGTCGAAGGTACGAGGTGCGGTCTTTTTTGCCATGGTTTTGTATGCGCTGGTGTGACGTGTTCGATGAGCTAGACTGAATAACTGTCGCATAGATCAAGTCGCGGTTCAACGGGTCGGCGAGCAACGCTCCGTTCCGGGAAGCATCTTTAGGGAAATGCAAGGAACTGTGATGGCTTCAACTACACTCGCTGCCGGATTGAACGTGCTGGGGACTACGCTGCTGGAACGCGTCGGGAACACGCCCCTGGTGCGCCTGGAAGGCTTGAGCCCGCGGCTAGAAGGGGTACAACTCTTAGGCAAAGCGGAATGGGCGAATCCGGGCGGGTCGGTGAAGGACCGGGCGGCGTCGTTTATTGTTGCAGATGCTTTGGAGAAGGGGCAGATCAGTACGACGCGAGGGCTGCTCGATGCGACCAGCGGAAATACCGGGATTGCGTATTCCATGCTGGGGGCGGCAATGGGCTTTCCGGTGACCCTGTGTGTGCCATCAAATGTGTCGCCGGAGCGAAAGCGAATTCTGTCGGCGTACGGGGCTAATGTGATCTGGACCAATCCCGCGGATGGTTCCGACGGGGCCATACGGGCGGCGAGAGGCCTTGTTCTCGAGAACCCGGGACAGTATTTCTATGCCGACCAGTACTCGAACGAGAACAATTGGAAAGCCCACTACAACACGACCGCGAACGAGATCTGGGAACAGACTGATGGTCGTGTCACCCACTTTGTGGCAGGTCTGGGAACTAGCGGAACGTTTATCGGAACTACCCGGCGGCTGCGCGAGTTGAATCCCAAGATTCAGTGCATTTCGATGCAGCCCGATTCGCCGTTCAACGGACTTGAAGGGCTGAAACACATGGCCACAGCGATTGTGCCGAAGATCTACGATTCAGGTTTGGCTGACGAGAACATCGAGATGCCAACGGAAACTGCCTACAAGATGGCCAAATTTCTTGGCCGGAAACTGGGGATTCTCATGGGCGTCTCGGCGGCTGCGAATGTGGCGGCTGCAGTTGAGATTGGCGAGCGCGAGTCAGCGAAGGGACGCGAGGCGGTGGTCGTGACGATCCTGTGCGACTCGGCGGATAAGTACCTCAGCGAGCGTTTCTGGCAGGAGGAGCAGACCGCATGATCAGGATTTCGGAAGAAGATTACGCCGCGCTGCGTGCGCATGGTGAGGAAACGTACCCGTATGAGTGCTGCGGCGTTCTGCTGGGTAAGGCCGAGGGCGAGGCTGGCAATCGTGTCAGCCTGATAGTTCGGGCGGGCAACACGCGAACCGATTCTGCACACAATCGGTACAACATTGCGCCGCAGGAGTTAGTCCGCATCCAGCGGCAGGCGCGTGGGCTTGGGTTCGATATTGTGGGGTTTTATCACTCGCATCCAGATCATCCGGCACAATGGTCTCAGACGGACTTTGCCGAAGCGCATTGGATGGGGTGTTCGTACATCATCACCAGTGTCGAGAAGGGCAAGGCAGCGCTGACGAACTCATTCCTACTACATGGCACGAGTGAAGAGAACAAGACGTTCCACGATGAGTCGATCGAGGTTGGAGCGACTGCCGTGGCCATAGCATCGACTGAAAGAGGAGAAGCATGAAGATCCACATCCCTACACCGCTGCGCGGCTATACCGGCGGCAAGGAGACGGTCGAGGTAGCCGGCTCAACGGTGGCGGCTACTTTAGACCAGCTTGCAACGGACTTTCCGGAGTTGCGCAATCACCTGTTTTCGGCCGAGGGTAAGCTGCGCTCGTTTGTGAATGTTTATCTTAACGACGATGATGTTCGCTATCTTCCCAGCAAGGAAGAGACAACGACCAGCAGCGATGATGAGTTGACGATCATCCCTTCCATTGCCGGTGGCAGCTGTGTCGCCGATTCTTGTTGTTGTATGTAACTGCTTCTGATCGCCCCTGAATCCGGGCTTGATCTTAACTGGAAGTCATCCCATTACATCTTGATATAGAGGCGCCTCTTAGCTATTTTTGAGGCGGCAAAGGACAGGCAGCCATGGCAGTTCTGACAGAGACCTTAGAAGAAGTCACCACCGCACTTCCAAAGCTCTCGAATGACGAGATTGCGCGCTACTCGCGGCACCTGATCCTTCCCGAAGTAGGCATGGAAGGTCAGCAGAAGTTGAAGGCGGCTAAGGTGCTGTGTGTGGGTACGGGTGGGCTCGGTGCTCCACTGGCACTGTATCTCGCGGCGGCGGGCGTAGGCACAATTGGGCTTGTCGACTTCGACACGGTGGACGCGAGCAACCTGCAGCGGCAGGTAATCCACTCGACAGCAACTGTCGGAATGCTGAAGGTGGATTCGGCAGAGATCATGCTGAAGGGATTGAACCCGCACCTGAATGTAGTGAAGTACAACACGATGCTGACCAGTGCGAACGCGCTCGAGATCTTCAAGGACTTCGATGTGATCGCCGACGGCACGGACAACTTTCAGACGCGCTACCTAGTGAACGACGCCTGCGTGCTGACGGGCAAGCCAAATGCTTATGGGTCAATCTTCCGGTTTGAAGGACAGGCAAGTGTCTTTGGAACCAAGGAAGGGCCATGCTACCGCTGCCTATATCCGGAGCCGCCACCGCCAGGGCTGGTGCCGTCATGCGCCGAGGGCGGCGTGCTTGGCATTCTGCCGGGGCTGGTTGGGATTATCCAGGCGACTGAAGTCATTAAGCTGATCCTAGACATCGGCGAGCCGCTGGTTGGCCGGCTGCTGCTGGTTGATGCGCTCGGCATGAGCTTCCGCACGCTGAAGTTGCGTAAGAACCCCGATTGTCCAGTGTGCGGCACGCATCCGACGGTCACGGAGTTGATCGACTACGACCAGTTCTGCGGCGTGCCGAAACCGACTGAGGCTGGGCCGCTTGAAGTTGCTCAAAACAAGGCTGTGGGTGACCTGGCGGTGGTTGATGGCATCCCGCAGATCTCAGTTGAGGCGCTGAAGGCGAAGCTGGATGCGAAGGAAGATGTGTTTGTGCTCGATGTGCGCGAGCCGCACGAGTATCCGATTGCGAATCTGGGTGCGCCGCTGATTCCCGTGGGTAACCTAGAGGCGCGCATCGGCGAACTTGCAGCGGAGAAAAACAGCGAGATCGTGGTCCATTGCCGTTCAGGCGCGCGCAGCCAGAAGGCGGCGACGATGTTGAAGAATGCCGGATTCACGAACGTTTCGAATCTGACGGGCGGGATTTTGGCCTGGGCGGAGAGAGTCGATCCATCGATGCCGAAGTACTAGCGATGCCGAACTTGGGATTTGCTTGTGAACTTATCGGCTTGTGGCTCGATCTAGAAAATCTGAAAGGTGACTTCGATGTTCATTGTGACCGCAACAGGCTCGCCATTGCGCATGGCGGGCCTGAAGAGATAATGGCTCACTGCGTCGATGGCCTTCTCATCGAGGCCGTACCTCAGGCTGCGCTTGACCACAATGTTGCTCGTTGTTCCATTCGTATCCACCTGAAAGTTCAATAGGACATTGCCCTGTATTTTCTTCTTTCTGGCCAGGTTGGAGTATTCAGGATCAACGGCCTTTAACACTTTGGGCATCGTCGTGTCACGGCTTGAGGTTTGGTGCGGCGCGTTTGCTCTCTGCGGTGTTCCGAGGGTTTGCCGATCGTGAAATTGGTGCGAACGCCGCGATCGCTCTGCCCATCCATCGCAGATCGCCATCAACCGGAGCCGTTGAAAGACCAAGTAGCTGGGCGATAAAGGGGTAGATATTTACGTTTCGGAATGTAGGAAGTTGAATGTCCGGCTTGATGTCGGGGCCTGAGGCAAAGAAGATTGCTTTCATCTCCGGCATGGTGAGCGGGTCAAAACCATGATTGCCGTGGGGTGTGCTAGTCGTAGGCGCGGTGCCGGGTTTGGTGCGGAGCGAGTAGGGACCGTTGGGGACAACGATGGGGTCGCCTTCGCGGGGATTTGAGTCGAAGTGCAGATTCTTCGGAACGTCGGTGCGGCGGTAGACGCTGAATCGCGGGTCCGGGTGGGACTTGAACTCAGCATAGATCTTCGCTGCCTGCGTCTCGTCCTTTGCGTAGATCAACGAGCCTTCGGTGTGGACGCCGGAGAGATCGGCGAAGGTGGAAAGATCGATCGGATCGCCCTTTAGCGTGGCCATGCCGTGGTCGGCAACGACGATGAGATCGACAGGGAGTTTAGAGGCAGCGATACCGGATTGCAGATCGCCGATCATGTCGTCGACGTGGTGAACGGCAGCGCGGACTTCTTCCGAGTCGGGGCCGTGCTCATGACCTTCGTGGTCGACATTTGCGTAATAGAGCGTGATGAAGTGCGGGCGCTGATCCGGCGGGAGAGCGAGCCAAGCGAGGACTTGTTCGACACGCTTCTTATCGTCGAGCTTGTTGTCGAACTTCAGATAGTAGGAAGGACGCTTGCCGGCGATTTCGGCCTCGGAGCCAGGCCAGAAGAAGCAGGCGGAGCGCATGCCTTGCTGCTCGGCAAGCGACCAAAGCGGGATGCCGCTGTACCAGGTGCCATCGCCATTGGTCTTCGGTTGCGTGTAGACGTAGGTCTCGTTGCGCGTGGGATCGTAGAAGCTGTTCGCGACGATGCCGTGATGCTCGGGGTAGAGGCCGGTGACGATCGAGAGGTGATTGGGGAAGGTCAGTGACGGGTAGGAGGGCAGCATACCGTCGGGGACGGAGGCGCCGGTCGTCGCCATGGACTGGATGTGCGGCGCGCCGTATTTAGTGGGGTAGTCGTAGCGAAAGCCGTCGAGCGAGACGAGGATGACGTAATGCTTTGCTTGCTGGGTAGGCGTGTTTGGCGGGTTGGGTACCTCGATGACCGGGGTGATTTGCTGGGCAAGGGCGGCGAAGGTGCAGCAGATCGGGATGAGAATTCGAAGGCGCTTTATACCGAACATTGCGTACCTCAGCGGCTCAAGCCGCATTGCGTTGTGGCTTCTCTGGCACGGCTGAATCGTGCCCATAAGCAAAGCGCGCGGCCCTCAACGATTCGCCAGACAGCGGGCCAGGGCTACGCTTCGATCAGACCTTCTCTTCGGGGTCGAGCATCTGCAGGCACAACGGATGCTCCAGCATGCAGTCCATCTTGCCTATAGACGCGAGGGCCTTCGTAATAGTTGAGGTGAGGCATGGCTCGGTGGTGACGACGAAGGGCAGGCGGTGTTTGGGATAGCCGGGGCGCTGCAGCAATGAGTCGATGTTGGCACCGACTTTGGCTAGGGCGCCGGAGATTGCGGAGACGATGCCGGGCTTATCGTCGACGATGAAGCGGAGGTAGTGCGATGCCATGAACTCGCCGGTGACGGCGCGTTTGCGCACAGGCAGATGAACGGCGTGCGAGCCCTGTGACACGGCGAGGAGGTCTGAGACGACAGCGACGGCGGTGGGTTCGCCGCCCGCGCCATGGCCCGAGAAGACGACATCGCCGCCGAAGCGCCCGCTGACGATGACCATGTTCTGAGTGCCGTGCGACCAGGCCATGGGCGAACTGAGCGGAACGAGCATGGGAGCCACGCGGGCGTGGACGATTGCGCCTTCCAATTGCGCGCTTGAGACTTGCCGGATGGTGCAGCTCAACTCTTTTGCGTAGGCGAAGTCTATGGCATCGACATCGGCGATGCTTTGGGTTGCGACGGCGTCGGGGTCAAGCTCAGCGTGGAGGGCGATGCGGGAGAGAATACAGAGCTTGGCGCGCGCATCATATCCGTCAACATCGGCAGATGGATCGCTTTCGGCATACCCGAGCGATTGTGCATCACCGAGAACGGTAGCGTAATCGGCCCCGGTTTCCATGCGCGTGAGGATGTAGTTGCAGGTGCCATTGATAAGGCCACTGATTCGGGTGGCGTGATCGCCGCCAAGGCCTTGCACGAGGCCGGGAATGACTGGAACTCCGCCGGCGACGGCTGCTCCGTAGACGAGATGGACACCGTTGGCCGCGGCGAGTTTTGCCAGTGATGCGCCGCGGTAGGCAATAAGCTGCTTGTTGGCGGTGATGACGGATTTACCGGAGCCGAGCGCCTTGCGCAGCCAGCCTTCGGCGGGGTTGAGGCCGCCCATCAGCTCAATGACGACATCAACGCGGGCGTTGAGGATGACGTTGATGTCTTCGGTCCAAACGGCTGCCTTTGGGACAAACTTCGCGGCGACGGAGGTGCGCTTACGGTCGATGCTGCGGTTATAGATATGGGTGAGCTCGATTCCGGGGAACTTCGATGCGGCGAGAACCTTTGCTACGGAACTGCCTACGGTGCCAAAGCCGAGGATCGCAACTTTGACTGGCTTTGCTGGTGCGGCTGACTTCTTTGCGGCAGCAACTTTCCTGGTGGTCATCAGTAGTCGATTCTCTCGGTGAGCTCGCACCAGGTGTTAAAGCTGACGATTGCCTGCTGCGGTAACAGCCGTGATGTGGGGATGGTGCGTTCGGCGTGGGGCTTCTTTACTTCGTGGTAGAGGAAGGAATCGTCAAAGCCGGCTTTGGCTGCATCGGCAGCCGTGTTGCCGAAGTAGATGGCTTCGCAGCGCGACCAATAGATTGCGGCGAGGCACATGGGGCAGGGTTCGCACGAGGTGTAGATCTCGCAGCCGGTGAGCTGGAAGGTGCTAAGCAAGCGACAGGCTTCGCGGATCGCCATCACCTCAGCATGGGCGGTGGGATCGTTGTTTGCGGTGACGGAGTTGACGCCGGTGGCAATCACTTTGCCAGCGCGCACGATGACTGCGCCAAATGGACCACCGGCGCTCGTGGTGACGTTCTTGGTTGCGAGATCGATGGCCATCTGCATAAAGGCCGGGTTCGCTTGCATGAGGAATTTCCTTCGGAGAACGATGTGGCGAGGATGCGCTCAGCTGGCAACGATCCGTTATATACAGGTACGAGGTACTAAAATTATGGCACAGGCGTATGTATCGAAACGCGTTGTGACGCCTGCGGGCACACGACCAGCGGCGGTGATTGTGGAGGACGGCGTGATCCGCGCGGTGTGTCCGGTTGAAGAGCTTGCAGGGCAAGGTCTCGCGGCAGGCGATGTGCATGATTTTGGCGACCTGGCGATACTGCCCGGGCTGGTGGACACGCATGTGCACATCAACGAGCCTGGCCGCACGGAATGGGAAGGCTTCTACACCGCGACGCGGGCCGCGGCTGCGGGAGGGTACACAACCCTGATCGATATGCCGCTGAACTGCCTGCCCGAGACAACCACCGTTGCGGCTCTTGAGGCAAAGCGCGAGGCGGCGCAAGGGCAATGCTTCGTTGACTGGATGAGCTGGGGCGGTGCGGTGGCGGACAACCAGGCGGACATTCTTCCGCTGGCGCGGGCGGGCGTGCCAGGCTACAAGTGCTTCCTGATCTATCCGGGATGCGATGGCTTCACCATGATTGATCAGCAACAGCTAGAGGCTGCCCTGCCGGCGATTGCGGCGTCGGGGCTGCCGCTGCTGGTGCATGCGGAGCTTGCCGAGCCTATCGATCAGGCGATGGCTGGCTTGCGGGATGCTGACTGGAGGACGTATGCGACGTATCTCGCGTCGCGACCGGATACGGCGGAGCTTCAGGCGATCCGGCTGATCATACGCCTGTGCCGCGAGTACAAGTTCCGGCTGCATCTTGTGCACCTGGCGACAGCGCAGGCTTTCACGATGTTGCAAGAGGCGCGGGCCGAGGGACTGCCGATCACGGTTGAGAGCTGTCCGCATTATTTGCACTTTGCGGCCGAGGAGATCGCCGACGGAGCGACGCTGTTCAAGTGCGCTCCGCCGATTCGGAGCAGGGCAAATCGTGAGGTGCTTTGGCAGGGACTGCGTGACGGCGTGATCGACATGATTGTTACGGATCACTCACCATGTCCGCCCGAGATGAAGCGGGAGAAAGATGGCCGCTTCGATCTTGCGTGGGGCGGGATTGCAAGTTTGTCGGTGGCGGTCTCGGTGATCTGGAGCGAGTGCCGGGCACGCGGGTTCTCACTCGACGATCTGGTGCAATGGATGAGCAGCGCTCCTGCGGAGCTTGCGGGGATTGGCGACCAGGCAGGTGCGGTGGTTGTGGGACGAGCGGCGAACTTTGTCGTGTTTGATCCGGACGCGAGCTACATCGTGGAGGCGGCGACGCTGCACTATCGTCACCCGGTTTCACCGTACCTGAGAGAGACGCTCTTTGGCGCTGTGCATGCGACCTATCTTCGAGGTGAGCCTGTGTTTCAAAGCGGCGCGATACAAGGAACGCCGCACGGCCGGGAACTCACGTTATTCTGAAGACCTTTATGAATGCTGTGCTCGAACGCTGGAACCTGCTCGACCCGACACTTGCCGCAGAGGAGATACTTCCCTGCTGCGGAACGCAGGCCTGGGCGGCAGAGATGGCGGCGCGACGACCGATTGTAGATGAGGATCACCTGTCAGTGATCTCCGATGCGGTGTGGGTTGGGCTGCCTGAAGAGGCATGGCAGGAGGCGTTCGACAGCCACCCGCGCATCGGCGAGCAGAAGGCGAAGGCGGCGACCGACGCGTCGCTGCAATGGTCGGCGACAGAACAGAGTGCGATGGTGACTCAGGACGAAGCTGCTAAGCTGGCGCTGGTTGAGGGTAATCGAAGGTACGAGGCGAAGTTTGGACGGATCTTTATCGTATGCGCCAGTGGTAGATCGGCTGCAGCCATTCTTGCAAATCTCGAAGCTCGTATGAACAACGAAGCCGAAGCGGAGTTGCACGAAGCGGTGGAGCAACAGCGGCAGATCACGCAACTGCGACTTGCACGCTGGCTGGGAGGCACATAGCGATGGGGATATCGACACACATTCTCGACATGGCGGCGGGCAAGCCTGCGGCAGAGGTCCCAGTCTCGCTCGCATACCTGCAGACGGAGGATTGGGTCCTGGTGAACGCCACGGTGACTGATGGCGACGGACGCGCAAAGTACCTGCTGCCCATCGAGGCGAAACTCACAGTGGGCAAGTATCGTGCGCGGTTCGATACAGCCGCATACTATGAGGCACAAGGCATTGCTGGTCTGTATCCGTATGTGGATGTCGTGTTTGAGGTGAGAGATGCGGAGCAGCACCACCACATCCCGCTCTTGCTGACGGCCAACGGGTATACAACCTATCGCGGAACCTGATTCGTTGAATGGAGATGGAATGAGTTTGAAGTATGAACTTGCGGAGAATCGTTACGGCAAGACGCGTGTGCGATTGATGAAGGTGACACGCCATACGCATGGTGCACAAGAGGTGAGCGACATGCATGAGTGGAATGTGCGTGTGCTGCTGAAAGGCGACTTTGACTCTGCGCATTACGACGGGGATAACAGCAAGATCCTCGCGACGGACACGATGAAGAACACGGTCTACTCGGTTGCACGGACATCGAAGGCGACCTCGATTGAGGCATATGCAAAGGAGCTTGTTGACTTCATACTAGGCCGCAATTCGCAGGTCTCGTCGGCTGAGGTGCATGTGGAGAGCGTGATGTGGAAGCGGCTCACGATCGATGGCAAGCCGCATCCGGACAGCTTCATGCAAGGCAGTGGCGAGTTGCAGATTGTCTCTGTTGAACGCGCTCAGGGTGGAGGGTTTGCCATCACTGCAGGGCTTAAAAACCTGGTTATTTTGAAGACAGCAAACTCAGCGTTCGAGGGATTCATGAAGGAGCCGCTGACAACGTTGAAGGACACGAAGGACCGTTTGTTCGGGACTGCCCTGGCTGCCGAATGGACCTATACTTCAGACGACCTTGACTTCAATGCGGAGCGCACGAAGCTGCGCGAGGCGATGCTGAAAACGTTCGCGGGGCACATCAGCAAGTCGGTGCAGGAGACGCTGTATGCGATGGCGGAGAGTGCGCTTGAGGCAGTGCCGCATACCGATGCGATCCAGCTAACGATGCCCAACAAGCACTGCCTGCTGGTGGACCTGTCGCGTTTCGGGCAGGACAATCCGAACGAGATCTTCGTGCCCACCGATGAGCCATCGGGGTATATCGAAGCCACTGTACGGCGGGCGGGTTAGAAGCGGAAATGTCAACGAACGCTACAGGACGCGCCGCAGAGATCATCGCCCGATGCCGGCAGATTGCGGCGTGCAGCGAGATTGCTGGTGAGACGACACGAACGTTCCTGGCGCCGGCCATGCATGCGGTACATGCACTGCTGCGCAAATGGATGGTAGCGGCGGGCATGGCGGTTGAGATCGATGCCATCGGCAATCTGCGCGGAGTTTATGCGGCAGCAAGTGACGACGCGCCCAGGCTAATTGTCGGTTCGCATCTCGATACGGTGCCGAATGCGGGTGCGTTTGACGGCATCCTGGGCGTGGTGCTGGGCGTGGCACTTGTCGAGGCGCTGCACGGCGAGCGAGTACCGTTTGCGATCGAGGTAGTTGGGTTTTCCGAGGAGGAAGGTGTGCGCTTCGGCAAGCCCTACCTGGGCAGCCTTGCATTTGCGGGTGAGTTCAATCCGGGGCTGCTGGAGCGGGTTGATGCAGAGGGGATGAGGATGGATGCTGCGATCCGCGCGTTTGGGTCAGAGCCGGACAGAATTCCGTCTGCAAGGGTGAGCGAGAAAGCGTTTGCGTATTTCGAGGTCCATATAGAGCAAGGGCCGGTGCTCGAAAGTGAAGGGCTGCGGCTTGGCGCGGTAAGTGCGATCTCAGGCCAGACGCGGATGCAATTGAGCTTCACGGGGCAGGCGAATCACGCAGGAACAACGCCGATGCATCTGCGCCATGATGCGATGGCGGCGGCAGCAGAGTGGATCTGCGAAGTGGAGCGCTATGCACAAGCGACACCCGGACTGGTCGCAACGGTCGGGAGGGTGCAGACGTATCCCGGAGCTGGGAATGTGATTGCCGGCAAGGTCGCGGCGACGCTCGACGTACGCCATGGGGAGGATGGGATCCGTCGCTCGGCTGTCGCTGCTCTGGTAGACAAAGCAAAGGATGCGGGAGCGGCGCGCGGAGTCGAGATGACGGCACTGACGACGTCAGATGAAGATGCAGTCGCGACAGACTCAACTCTCTCTGAGCTACTGCGGCAAGCCGGCGCGTATGCAGGGTTTACGTTGAAGACGATGGTCAGCGGTGCTGGACATGATGCACGCATTGTTGCTGCGCGGCTGCCGATTGCCATGCTGTTTCTGCGGAGCCCGAAGGGTTTGAGTCATCATCCGGATGAAGGCGTCCTGCCTGAAGATGTAGACGCGGCACTGGCGACATCGCTGGTCTTCGTGCGGCTGTTGACGACCGAAGCAGCAAACCTAAAGAACCGCAAGGAGGCGCATGCATAATCTCGGATACACGCGTAGCAGCATGCAACGCGACCACATCCTGCAGACGCCCGACACGTTTGTCCGCACGGTGCTGCCGGGGATGAAGGATGGAGTAGCGATTGTGCATGTTGCGCCGGCTGCGGGTGCGGCGTTTCTGCAGTACACGGCGGAACTTGCGGCCGGAGGTACGCTCGGTGCGGCTTCAGTGCAGCGCTTCGTCTATGTGACCGAGGGCATCGCCGACCTTGCAACGGAGACGAGCTTCAAAACGATAGCCGCTGGTGGATTCGCTTACATTCCACCAGGCTTGGAACACACGTTCACAGCGCAGCAGAAAACTGTTCTGGCGGTGATCGAAAAACCGTATGAGCCGCTCGAAGGCATATCAGCGCCGGGCCTCTTGATCGGGCATGAAGATGATGTTCTATCGGCAGCACTCATGGGCGATGAGGACCTGCAGGTGCGCGCGATTTTGCCAGACGATCCCCGCTTTGACTTTGCGGTAAACACGATGACGTACCAGCCAGGCGCGGCGTTGGCGATGGTGGAAGTGCATGTAATGGAGCACGGGCTGCTGATGCTTGAAGGCGGCGGGATCTACCGGCTTGGTGATCGCTGGTACCCGGTGACGGCGGGCGACTTTATCTGGATGGCCCCGTTCTGCCCGCAGTGGTTCGGGGCGCTTGGCAAGGCACCGGCAAAGTACCTGATCTACAAAGATTTTAATCGCCACCCAATCGGCTAGCATGGTTGTCCAGGCAGTTCGACGAAGAACCGCGACTCAGATGCCAGAGAAGAACATGAAGAATGCGGAGTACATGATTCCGATGCTGGTCTGTCGCGACGGCGCTGGGGAGATCGAGTTCTGCAGGCTTGCGTTTGGCGCGATTGAGCTATCGCGGCGCTCGGACGACGATGGTTCCGTCGTGCATGCAACGCTGGCGATTGGAGGTAGCCTGGTGATGATCCATGGCGAGGTGGACACGCTTCTGAGCCAGTCGCCACGGGTCGACGGCAGCTCACCGGTTGTGATCTATGCGTATGTACAGGAACAAGTGGATGCAGTGATTGATCGGGCGATCGCTGCGGGGGCATGCATCCAGACACCGGTGATGGATCTGCCATGGGGCGATCGGATGGGCCGGATTATGGATCCCGCTGGCCACGTATGGAACGTCGCGAACCGCGCGGCAGAGACTTCAGCAAAGGACACCCATGCAGCTTGAGATTGATGCGCTTCGACTAAGCAGCGAGTTGGAAGAGCTCGCACACTTTACCCATGTTGAGGCGAGTCCCGACGGTACTGCCGTGACACGCATCGTGTTCACAGAGGATGATCTGACAGCTCGCACATGGCTAAAAGGGCTGGCAGCACAAGAAGGCTTTGACGTTCGAGAGGACGCGGTTGGCAATACCTTCATTCGCTGGATCGGATTGGAACCGACGTTGTCTGCAGTTGGGACGGGATCGCACATCGATGCGATCCCACATGCCGGTATGTATGACGGAACAGTTGGGGTGATGGGCGGGCTGGAGGCGATGCGCGCGTTGAAGCGCAGCGGCGTCAGGTTCCGCCGCAGTATTGAACTGCTGCTGTTGACATCGGAGGAGCCGACGCGATTCGGAATTGGATGTCTTGGGAGCCGTCTGATCTCGGGGGCGCTCGATGCGCAGCGTGCGGATCGTCTGCGCGATGCGCTCGAAGCGGAGTCTGATGGAACACTGAAGACCGTTCGCAAGGATGCCGGTTATGTTGGGGAGCTGGGGTCGGTGAGGCTGCCGCAGGACTTTTATCACGCATGGCTTGAGCTCCATATCGAACAGGGGCCGCTGCTGGAGCGTGAAGGACTGCCGCTGGGAATTGTGACGAGCATTGCGGCTCCTGCGGGGTACCGGTTCGTGATCCAGGGATTGGGCGGCCATGCGGGTGCGCTGCTTATGCCTGACCGGCGCGATGCGCTCTGCGCGGCTTCGGAACTCATCCTGTCGATAGAGCGGCACTCGCTTGCGGCGAATGCTGCTTCGGGCAAAAGCGATACAGTCGCAACGGCGGGCAGCTGCGAGGTGTTTCCTGGCAACGTGAACAGTGTGCCAAGCAGGGTCGTGCTGCAGCTTGATATCCGCGACACTGATCCCGACCGGCGAGAGCGTGTGATGAAGGCGATCCGTGATGACTCTGCCGCGATTGGTGGACGGCGAGGAGTCACGATAGAAGAAGAACTGGTCAATGCCGATGCGCCGGCGCAGTCTTCAGCACATCTTGTCGAAGTGCTGGATGAAATCTGCGGCGATCTTGGGATCTCGGCAAAGAAGATGGTGAGTCGGGCATACCATGACACACTTTTCATGGCGCGGATTACGCCGGTTGCCATGATCTTTATTCCGTGTCGTGGGGGCATAAGTCACCGTCCGGATGAGTACGCATCGCCGGAAGATATTGCCCGCGGTACTCTTGTGCTCGCCCACGCTCTTGCTAAGCTGGCTGCGGAGTAGAAACTTGGCCATCGAATCCATCAATCCCGCCACCGGTGAGCTGGTGCGCCGTTTTCAGGCCCTCACAGCGGGAGAACTTGAGCAGAAAATCAGCATCGCCGACGACGCGTTCAGGGGCTATGCGACGGTCCCGATCGCTCATCGGTCGCTCTGTATGCGGAAACTGGCAAACCTGCTGGAAGAGGACGCCCTCGAGTTGGCGAAGATCATTACGCAGGAGATGGGCAAGCCGCTGCATGCAGCACTTGCTGAAGTGGCAAAGTGCGCTGCGGCCTGCCGCTACTATGCAGAAAATGCGATTCGAATCCTTGCGCCGGAGATCATCGTGACGGATGCTTCGCGCAGCTATGTGCGCTGGGACCCGCTGGGCGTGGTGCTTGCGGTGATGCCGTGGAACTTCCCTTTCTGGCAAGTCTTCCGTTTTCTTGCGCCAGCGTTGATGGCAGGCAACGTTGGCCTGCTGAAACATGCGCCGAACGTCCCGCAGTGTGCGCTGGCAATCGAGGCTCTCGTAAGGCGCGCCGGATTTCCGGGAGGAACGTTTCAGTCACTCCTGATCGAGACAAGCCAGGTGGAAGGAGTGCTGGGCGACCCGCGCATTGTGGCGGTGACGCTTACGGGATCAGAAACGGCCGGACGCGCAGTCGCGGCACAGGCAGGATGGCTGATCAAGAAGTCCGTGCTGGAGCTTGGCGGCAGCGATCCATTTATCGTAATGAGTTCGGCAAACCTTGACCTTGCGGTGCAGCAGGCGGTGCTGGCGCGATGCGTTAACAGTGGGCAGTCGTGTATCGCGGCGAAGCGCTTCATCATCGAGCAGCCAATTTACGCGGAGTTCGAGAAGCGCTTTGTTGCGGGAATGGCGGCGATGCGAGTTGGCGATCCAACGCTCGAGACCACCGACATAGGGCCGATTGCAACAGCGAGACAGCTCGATACCCTGAAGCGGCAGGTGAACGCCGCACTTACGGCCGGAGCGCGGTTGCTGACCGGTGGCAAGAAGATTGAGGGGCCGGGATTTTACTTCGAGCCGACCGTGATCGCGGAAGTGCCGCGCACGGCACCGGTGTATCGCGAAGAAATCTTTGGGCCGGTGGCGATGCTCTTCCGCGCGCGCGACTTAGCTGAAGCGATTGCGATTGCGAACGATACGCCGTTTGGGCTGGGTGCCTCCGTGTGGACGCGAGACCCTGCAGAACAGCAGCGTTTCACAGCGGAGATCCAGGCGGGTTCGGTGTTTCTGAACAAAATGGTGGCGAGCGACCCACGACTCCCTTTCGGGGGGATCAAGCACTCCGGGTATGGTCGCGAGTTGTCGGCGGCGGGAATGCGAGAGTTCCTCAACGCGAAGACGGTTTACGTTGCTTGAAGCTGGTGCCGCCTAGAAGCTGAACGTTGCGAGCAGCGTGATGCGTCGAACCGCACTGTTAGAGGAGAAGATGCCTCCCGCAAGCTGAGTCGATGTATAAAACCGCGATGTTGGCACGTCAGCCTGCGACGACGGCACAACTCCAACGGGAACTCCGCGATCTACATCGTTGAAGACATTGTTGGCGAGAACGCCGAGGCTGAGAGAATACTTTCTGCCGGAGCTTGCTCCACCGCCGCCAAAAGGGCCACCGCCGCCTCGTCCACCTGGGCCGCCGCGACCGCCACCAGGGGGTGGTCCGCCTGGGCCGCCTTGGGATTGTCCTCGCGATGAATTCGCGAGTTCTGGTCCAAATCCAATTGTCTTGGTGATGCGCAGATTCAGGGTAAAGGCGGATGGTCCAGTCCCGTAGTTGATCGGAACACGTGGAGCGCCTGGTGCTGGGTTGACGTCGTAGCTGCCATGCGCGGTCTGCACAAGGTTTGCGGGCAGTGTGGACGGGCTGGCGAAAGCGGGCCGGTCATTGGTCAGGATGTTGTCGCCGTTCAGGTCGGTCCCGGTAATGATGTTGAAGGGCATGCCGGAGCTTGCAACCATAAAGGGTGAGATCGATACCCGGTGGGCCATGGAGAAGTTGCCGCCAAGGAACAAACGCTGCCGCGTATCAAAACTAGCGCGACCGTAATCCGCCTTCAGATTGCCGACAACCGACGGAAAATAGCCAGAGCCTGAACTGTCCGCCTTCGCGTAGTTCAGGCTGTAATAGCCGAATATTGAGATACTGCGGCCGTAGCTCACCCTTGGGCTGATGGACAGCTGGTTCTGCCGGAAGACACCCTGGGAGTCGAACTGGTACAGATTTGGAGTCCCCGCAGCTTCGGGCGGGATGGTGCCGTCTGCCTCGGCGATAGGTGCGGTTAGATTGTTGCTGTTGAACTCGTGCACGCCGCGCATGTTCAGGTAGTTAATGGAGACGGTCCCGAATTTTCCGAGTTGCTCGTCCATACCAATCGCAGCCTGCATAAGGTACGGGCTGTGCAGCTTTGGCGAGATGGTGTAGGTTGTCTGCGAGTTCGCAGTGCCGGTCCCGCACGCGGCGGCGGTCTGGTTTGTGGGGGTACACGCAGCGGAAAGCGCAGATCCTCTTACTGTGAAGAGTTGTTGGTTGAAGCCGTTCTCCTGCTGGGTGGTGATGACGTTCGCCAGCATGAAGCGGTCGTAGAAGATGCCGAATCCGCCCCGGATTACGGTTTGCGGTGTTCCCTTCTTACTGCCAAGTCCGTAAGCGAAGGAGATGCGCGGGGCGATGTCGTGGTGGTCAGGGATGTGATTTTCGGCTTCGAAGCGGATGCCATAGGTGACGGTGAGGTTTGGCCTAGCCTTCCAGTCGTCTTCAGCGTAGACGCCCAGGTCGCCGAGCGTGGCATGGACGGAAGGTTGATTGATCTTCGCTACAACATACTGCGAAGCGACGCCAGCAATATAGTCAGCAGCATTGCTGTAGGTGAAGATGCCGAGCGACTGCGAGTTGCTGTAGTTGGCGTCGCGCGTGGTGCGCAACCGACCGCCGATGCGGATGAAGTTCTTTGCCAACGCAATCGAAGTGTAGTTCTGTACTTCGAAGTGGTCCTGGTGGTCGTTGATGGTCTGCGTACTTGATCCGCCTCCGGTAAACGCGCCCTGCACCTGGACAGTTGGCGCGACAGTAGCTGGATCCTGGGTGCTGAGATCGCGCTCGTACTCGAACCGAAGCTCATTAATAAGCTTGTCGCTGAAGAGCTGCGTGTCGACGAGTTGGATAGTATTCTCGGTCGCATCGAGGTTGTAGGCGGTGGAAGGCAGAGCTTGGCCTGAGATGCCGTCATTATTCTGATCGTTTTGTTCAAATTGGTAACGGACGGTGAGGGAGTTCTTCTCGGTAAGCTGGTAGTCAAAGCGCGGGGTGAAATCCGTACGGACCTGGGGAAAGAGCGTAGGGATCGAGATTGGAACTGTGGACAGGGTACAGCCGGGTGTTCCGGGCGGGCACAGCGTCGTCGCTCCTGGCTCGGTTACGAGATTGCTGAAGAAGACCTCGTTATCCTGAATGACGCGATGTGATCCGCTGAGCGTGAAGGAAGCCTTGGAGTTGACCGGGCCAGTGATGTTCCCCAGGATGAAGATGGTGTGGTAAGGCAGTTGCGCAACAGACCCAAGGAACGGGTTGCTGGTGTTGAAGAAGTTGGCGTTCCCGTTGGTTTGGAAGTAAGCGTGAAGCTTGTCAGTCCCGGGCTTGGTAAAGACTTCGACACGACCATACCCGACGCGATCGTACTGCGCAGAGAAGGGGTTCTGGTTGACGCGGACTTCGCGAATGGAGGACTTTGGCGGCAACTGACCGCCGGTAAAGCCGTCCACGTAGATTTGCCCACCGCTCGGACCGGCGGACGGGCCGGCGAGGGCAGAGAGTTCGGACGAGAGTTCGTCGGGATCGTCTGAAAGGGCTTCAAGGTCTTTGCCCTTAATAACTGTAGCGCTGGCATTGCTGTCGGGATCGGTGCTGAGCGTCGTTCCGGTGGCATTGACGTTTACCTGCTGGCTTTGCTCCTGGATCGCCATCTTTGCGTCGACGACCAGCGGCTGGCCGACAACACGCACACCAAGTTTGACGAAGGAGGCAAAGCCCTTCATCGTCACCGTCTCTGAGTAGGAGCCAGGACGGACGTTCTGGATGACATAGGTGCCGTCGTCCTGCGATTGCACGACCAAGGCTTTTCCCGCAGTAGGGGTCAGCGTAATCGTAGCGCCGGGGATCACCGCACCGTCGGGGTCGCTGACGGTCCCTCGAACGATCGTGCCACTGGGGGCGGTGTCTCGGGAGTGGTTTTGCTCCGGGACAGCCTGCGCTGCTGACGGGTACCCGATGACAGAGACGAGAGCCAGAAGCACACATCCCAAATAAGGCAGAATTCGAACCGGCATTAAGACTCCTCAGATTAGATAGAAAGCAGGCTGGAACATTTGGAATAGTGCTCTGCGGCTCGATCAAAAGCGACGGTCGCTGTGTTGCAAAGCTTGCTTTATGGAAGCACTCGTAGCGTAAAGTGTCGTTTCACTCGTATCGTGGAGTGTCGTTTTATGGACGCATGTCAGACAGGAAAAGCCGCTCTTGCGCCACAATCTGGTGCGTCGGAACTACATACCACCACCTTCAGCACCACCGCCACCCAGGCTCCAAGGGGACAAAGTCATGGAAGCCTCGCCCTTTGGCGTAGCCGCCAGAATTGGTTCAACTCCGGAGAGCACCGTGACCGCTACCAGGGTGTCACTACCCGGTTCTGCCTGGGATGCGACGACCATCAATGCCTGGCCGGGATGAAGATCGTTCAACGTCTCCTGCGGTAGCTTGTTGATGAGCGACGAGAGATCCGCACCGGCGGCACGGTCCCTGGGTGCTGCGCCGGAGCCTGCAGCGTTTGCGGCAGTCGGTGATGTGTGGCTTGCGCCCGGATTGGTCTCAGAAGTAGCACCCTTGGCCCGCGCTGCAAACCTTGTTGCAGCCTCGGTTGGCAGATTGCGTACGTCGGAGTTTGGAGTGACCTTGAGTGAATACGTCTTCTTCGTGGTGGCGTCCCTGACTGTCAGAGTACCTGCGGCGGGATCGACCGAGAGGATGGTCCCGGCCAGGTTCGTAAATGATCCGCTGACAATCTCTTCGGCCCTGATGGAGCTGCCATCGGCGGCCTTTGCCCCACGAACCCGAACTTGGTCGCCTACCTGGATGTTGCCGGCAGAGCTGATCTTGGCATCCTCGTACTTCACCGAGCCGTTGGCATAGCGGCGGTATACGGTCGATTGAGTTGTTTCGACTGTGAGCTTTTTCGCACGTTCCGCAATTGTGATGGTTCCGCTCGCAGGATCGACAGCGCTAACGAGTCCCCCGGTACCGTTCTTCTTCCAGACATCCTCTTCGGAGGCGTGTTTCTGGGCGATGTCCGTAGACTTCATCAGGATTACCCGGGACGCAGTCATGGCGTCTGGCGCATCGGTATGGCCTGTGACCAGGACGCGATCGCCCATCTCGATCGAGTCCAGCGGGATGGACTGAGCTGTCCTGAGGTCGGTACTTCCAGGAGCAAGTTGCAATACCCGGGCACCGTCTGCCACGTTGACAGACATAGTCAGGCCGGCGTCGGTGGCGATGGTGAGTTTGTTCGGAGTAACGGTCTTGACGGTACCGATCTGGCGGCCTGCTGGAGTCGGAGAGGGTGCGGTCTGTGCGGTGCCTGACAGACCGCCGAACAAGCCGACCGGCGGAAACAGCAGCATCGCCGATACACTCATCGCCCATCGGGCTTTCGTGCGCGGGCGAAGGATTGCGACCGGTCTAAGATGAATCGCTTTTCTCGAGGTGAAGCTCATGATTGTTTGATCCTCTTACCCTCGCCCTCTTGGAAGATCATGAGCAGGCCGAGAGATGACTCTACAATGCACAAACGATTGCACATCTAGGGTCTCACGGCAAGGGTCCTGCAGGTCTGGCCTGCCAGTATATTTCGACTACAAAGCGGGCGATTCCATCCAAAGTCTCTGTTCTCCCACTCTCCTTGAACGAGTGACGGTTTCACGAAGCTGAAGATTCCTAGAGTCTGCCCTGAATGCGGTGCAGCAGGGGAGTGACGTGAGTCCATCGGACAGCCGAAGACGGAGGGAAACTTTTCTGTCACAAACAGAGAAAGATATGTTGCCAATCGTTCGTACGTGGGCTTACTATCCGTTTCGGCTCAGTTCGGAGCAGTTGCTCTAAAACGCTTTGGTTTAGCACTTATTGTTTGTACCCGTTCCCCGACCAGCAAGGTTTTTCCACAAATGACTCCTGAGCGGGTTAGACCCCTCATTGTGCTCATTGTCGTTCAATAAGCTCATTGTCCTTCAAATCAGTAGGAGTGATCGAATGTCCTGGTACGCGTATTGCATTGCAGAACGACAAGTATTTCCGGAGCTTGGCCGGCATCGCCGACCGATTCCACTTGCCGGGGTTGTTGGATTGTTCGGCAACCAAACCTTTCTCTTTCCCGCCGGTGACCTCGCTGTGATCGTCTCCGAACATAGCCCGGAAGATGCGGCTCGTACTGACCAGCAGGTCGCCAAGGACCACGCCCGAGTGATTGCCGATTGTTTTAAGTTGTCTACCGTACTTCCCTTCCGCTTCAACACGACGTTTGCCGACGACGATTGCCTTCGCCGCTCCGTCCGCTCCAACCAACGACACTTCTTAGCAAACGTCGAGCGCCTGCGTGGCAAGGCCGAGATGCACCTGAAGGTCCTGGTGGACGACACCTGCCCGGGAAATTCAGCCCGCGATATGACCGTGGGCCAGCAGTACCTGACCAGTTTGCGTGAAAGCGCAAGCCGCCAGCGTGAACGCCAATCGAAAGCACGGGCCCTTTCGCTCCAGATGCACCGCATGTTCCTGCCCATCGCTGAGGAGATTACCTGCAAACGTATGGAGTCCGGGAAGATGCTCCTGGATATTGCGCACCTGATCGATAACAAGACGGTTGAGCGTTACCAGAGTAAATACTCATCCGCTACCCAGGAGTTGAAGGAGTGCCGCATGCAACTTTCGGGTCCATGGCCTCCGTATCACTTCGTTCAGAAAAGCACTTCCGTACCGATCAACCAGGCATAAATATGGCGTAAATCGCGGAATTATGATCTGCGCCTGAGATAGCGGCCGCTTCCTGGTACGGAACGGCCGTTCTCCTTTCTACATCGTTTGTAATGTGCGGCTTACCGTCCAGCGACTACCTTTATCCAGGGCCGGGCATCTTATTTATCGGTAAGGACATCAAGTCCACCGTTTCCGAGCGTTCGCCGCTCGATGAATCCCAGGAGAAACGTCGTATGAAGCTCGAACGCAAGTTGTTCTTCAAAGCAGCACCTGCAGCGCTTATGTTTGTCCCGTTTCTCGCCTTCTCGAGTACAGCTTCGGCCCAAGAAGCGAATCCGACCTCGCAGACGCAGCCGAAGCCCGATGAAAACCCTGTAACGCAGCAGAACGGCGTTTATCTCTATCGCGTTAAGGTAGTCCAGCGAGATCTTGATGCAGTGAACTACCTGCATCGCAGCGGTTCGACAACGATTGGCTTCGAGGGTACCGCCTTATTGCCTCGTGCCAAGGGCGAGGCAAAGGTTGAAAGCCAGCGCGGCGGGATTACGATTGATGCGCATTTTGAAGGGCTGACCCCGGCAAATGGCTTCGGGCCGGAGTACCTGACTTATGTTCTCTGGGCTATCACACCGGATGGTCGTCCGGCAAACCTGGGCGAGATTTTGCCATCTGGAAACAAGAACAACATCCATGTAACGACCGCCTTCCAGTCGTTTGGATTGATTGTGACGGCAGAGCCTTACTACTCGGTCAGCCAGCCCAGCGACGTAGTGGTGCTGCAAAACGTCATTAAGCAGAACAAGACAGTGGGTGAACTCGAGAAGGTGAACGCGCATTACACCCTGCTGCCACGCGGTCTTTATGCCGAAACGTCGGGATCAAAGACGGTTGTCGACCCGATTACGCGAGACATGAAGTCTCCTCTGGAGATCTATGAAGCTCATAATGCGTTCCGGATTGCCCAATCAGTAGGAGCGGACAAGTACTCTCCGGACATCATGAAGGAAGCTGCGCAGGACCTGCGGAACGCAGACGACCTCGACCAAAACAAGCATGGCGACCGGAAGATGGAGATTACGTTTGCGCGGCAGGTTGTGCAGCGGTCTGAAGACGCTCGCATAGATACCCTCCGCAAACAGGCAGCAGAGCGGCAGCGTAATGCTGATCTGGCGCAGCAGGAAGCGCAGCAGCAGGCTCAGCAGTCCGCTCTAAACGCAGCGCAGTCGCAACTTGCCGCAGAGCAGGCAAACGCTGCAAAGGCGAAGGCTGATGCTGATCGCGCCCGTGCCGAGGCGGACGCAGCCGACGCTCGCGCTCGCGCTGCCGAAGCAACCAAGGTTGCCAACCAGAGTGTTTCCGATGCGAATGCGGTTCGCGAAAAGTTGAAGGCCCAACTCAACAGCGTGCTTCAGACCAGCGAGACCGCCCGCGGATTGATCGTGAATATGTCGGACGTGCTGTTCGATACAGGCAAGTACACGCTGAAACCGGACACCAAGGTCTCACTGGCCAAGGTTTCGGGTATCCTCGCGGCCTATCCCGCGCTGAAGCTCCAGGTAGAAGGCTACACGGACAGCGTCGGAAGCGACGAATACAACCAGAAGCTGTCGGAGAACCGTGCCGGATCCGTCAAGGATTTTCTGGTCTCGCAAGGTGTTTCGATGAACAACATAAGCGGCGCAGGATACGGCAAGAACGATCCTGTGGCGGATAACACCAGTGCGGCGGGTCGTGCACAAAATCGCCGGGTTCAGCTTGTCGTATCGGGCGACGCAATCGGTGTACAGCAGAGTGGACCGGACGGTGGTACTGCTGCCCCGGCGCAGTAGGTCTTGCGGGTTGTTTGAAGTGATGCGGGAGAGGCCATGTGCCTCTCCCGCTTACCTTTGATATCAACGGAAGGGACGTGGTTACATAGAGGGATGGCAAAGCTAAATGGCAAAACGGTGTTTATTACCGGGGCGAGTTCCGGTATCGGCAGGGCTACCGCGACTGCATTCGCGAACGAAGGCACAAGACTATTACTCTGCGGGAGGCGCATCGATGCGCTCAATGCGCTGATGGAAGAACTGACGGCCGCTGGGGCCGCGAATGTTCATGTATTCGCACTGGATGTCTCTGATCGAGATGCGGTGGAAGGAACGCTGCGGCAGCTTCCCGCGAAGTGGCAAAAGATCGATGTTCTCGTCAACAACGCCGGGCTAAGTCGCGGGCTGGACAAGGTATATGAGCAGGACCCGAAGGACTGGCAGGAGATGATCGATACGAACGTGCTTGGTCTGCTGCATGTAACGCGGGCGATTGTGCCGGGCATGGTAGAGCGGGGCGCCGGACATATCATCAGCATGGGATCAACCGCAGGACATATGACCTATGCCAACGGTGCCGTCTATTGTGCAAGCAAGGCTGCCGAGAAGGCGATCAGCGAGGGATTGAAGCTTGACCTTATGGGGACTCCGGTGCGGGTAACGTCGATCGATCCAGGCATGGTCGAGACGGAGTTCTCGAAGGTGCGGTTTCGCGGGGATGAAGAGAAGGCTGCAAGGGTCTATGCGAACATTACACCGTTACAAGCAGAAGATGTTGCCGAAGCGATCGTATGGGCTGCGAGCCGTCCGGCCCACGTGAACATTCATACCGTACTGATGACCAGCATCGACCAGGGAAATTCAGTGACGTTCAATCGGCGGAGCTAAAGCTTAGAGGTGAAGTGTCCAACCAAGCTCAGAGAGCTTCTCTTCGATGTCAATGAGTGCGGCTGAAAGTGCAGACCGGCGATGCGGGCTGGCGGTGCGTTCGGACAGAACGCGTTCACGCTGCAATTCGAGCGCCTGGCGATGACGCTTGCGCTCGGCCTCTTCTGCAGTGTTGCCCTTCAATGCAACTGGCTTCGGCATAGCAGCGACATTCTGCTGCTCTTCGACGGATTTACTTTCCCAACCCTTCGACATACTGAAATTCTACGCCATCAATAATCACTTGCGATATGTATGCCGAGAGCATGCCGCGTCCGGATCGCGTCGACTGCCTATAATTGAGACAGGCCAAGGTGAAGTGGAGCGGATTACGCAGTGATTGTTGAGATTGAAGGCCTCAGGAAAATCTATGAGGGCAAGCAGCGTGTCGTGGCGGTCGATGGCATCGATCTCGCCGTGCGTCCTGGCGAAATCTACGGATTGCTGGGACCGAATGGTGCGGGTAAGACGACGACGATCAGTGTCTGCACGACGCGGGCTTTGCCGACATCAGGGAAGGTGCTTATCAACGGCATCGACGTGGTGAAGACGGCGGCCGTGGCACGGACCTGTATCGGGGTCGTGCCGCAGTACAACACGCTCGATCGCGCCTGCACCATCTTCGAAAACATCCATTTCCACTGTCTTTATTTCGGATTTTCCCGAGCGGAGGCGACGGCCCGAGCGAACCAACTGCTGACACAATTTCACCTTGCAGAACGTGCCAAGGCTTACCCGGCACAGCTCTCCGGCGGACTGGCGCAGCGGGTGCAGATCGCACGGGCGATCGCGCATCGGCCCAAAGTTTTGTTTCTCGATGAGCCAAGCGCAGGACTGGATCCGCAGTCGCGTATTGCCATGTGGGAGGCGGTCGCAGGTTTGCGCAAAGAAGGCATCACGGTTGTGTTGACGACGCACTACATGGAAGAAGCGGATGAGCTGTGCGACCGGGTTGCGATCATCGATCACGGCAAGATACTCGTAGAAGACACGCCGGCTGCGTTGAAGCAATCCATCGGAGCGCAGCGTATGTACGACCTTGACCTGCAGGGCCGGGAGGGTCTGGAACCGCTGGAAGCGGCGCTGAAGGGTTTGAACGGTGTGAACGATGTCGAGACCCTGCCCAAGGGCCTCCGCGTACTTGCGCATGGGACGGACGGATTGTTATCCGAGATCGTTCAAAGGGCCACGCCGTACGGCCTTCGCGACCTGAGTATCACGGAGACAAGTCTCGAGACCGTCTTCATTCGCCTGACTGGCCGGGAACTGCGCGAGTAAACAACGTTTGCGATGACCAATAACCGAACGATCCACGAAAGCTACAAATGACTGCAACCTTAGCTGTGTCGCCTGCCAAACAGGTTTCAAAGACGATTCTTTACACGCGCGCTTTCGCCGGCTTGTTCCGCCGCGACCTGCACGTGCTGCGCCGCGAATTGTTCCCGTTCGTAATCCGCGTGTGCATGAATCCGCTACTCTTTCTGTTCGTGTTCACGTACGTGATTCCAGGCATGAGTGGAGCAGGCAGCCATGGGGCAGCCGCAGCGATGAACCCGACGGCGGCAATGGCGGGCAACGCGTTTTCAACAGTACTGCTGCCGGGCTTGATGGCCGTGGCGATCATGTTCTCAGGTATCGCTGCCGTCGCGCTTCCGCTGGCAGTCGAGTTCGGTTCGACGCGCGAGATTGACGATCGCGTCATGTGCCCGCTTCCGGTCGCGGCGGTAGCGCTCGAGAAGATTGTATTTTCGGCGATGCAGAGCATCATTGCGGCGGCTATCGTGTATCCGCTGGCCTACTACGTGCCTGCTGTGCATCCGTCGACGCATGTGAACAGCTGGCCGTTCTTGATCCTGGTCTTGATTCTTGCGAGCCTAACTTCGGGGGCGCTGGGGTTGACGATCGGCACATCAGTAAAGCCATCTCAGATTGGGTTGATCTTCGGCGTGGTGGTGATCCCCATCACGTTCCTTGGCTGTGTCTATTATCCGTGGGCGCAGCTTTACCACATGCGGTGGCTGCAGTATGCCGTGCTGATCAACCCGATCGTTTATATGAGCGAAGGCCTGCGGGCTTCTTTGACTTCCCTGCCGACAATGCATCCGGCGATCATCCTGCTGATGCTGGTCGTTGCGCTGAGCGCGCTGACGTGGCTGGGAATGCGGGGCTTTTTGCGACGAGTCATCGGGTAACGAAACTAAGCGAACGCGGGCGAGCGGATGCCGAGTTTAACCTGCAGATCATCGGCAATCTGTTTCCCATGGAAGCGGCCGTTCTCGATAAAGATTTCGTTCGTGCGCTCGCCTGCGACGATCACGCCTGCAAGGTAAATTCCGGGCACATTGCTTTCGAGTGTCGCGGGATCGCAGACCGGGCAACGGTCGTTGGCTTCGTCGAGCTGTACACCGAGCTTCTCAATGAAACGGAAGTCGGGATGGTACCCGGTGAGAGCGAAGACAAAGTGGTTCGGAATGGTTATCGGGCCTTCAGGAGTGGCGATGGTGAGGTCGTCTTCGCGAACGTCGGTCACGGAGCTGTTGAAGTAGGCAGTGATTTCGCCATTCTTCACGCGATTGTTGATGTCGGGCAGGATCCAGTACTTCACATGAGGATGCATCTCCGAACCGCGATGTACGAGGGTCACCTTGGCACCGTGACGCCAGAGGTCGAGAGCGGCAATGGCGGCGGAGTTTTTGCCGCCGATGACGAGGACATCCAGGCCGAAGAAGGGATGTGGTTCGTTGTAGTAGTGGCGCACCTTGCTCAGCTCTTCGCCGGGAATCTTGAGGTAATTTGGGAGGTCGTAGTAGCCTGTCGCAACGACAAGTTTCCGTGCGCAATGTTCGCTTTTGCGATCGAAGCGATCGGTAGTGTGGACTACAAACTCACCATCTGAGCCACTGACTGAAACCACCGATTCGTACTGACGGATATCAAGGTCATAGTGCTCGGCCACCTTGCGGTAGTACTCGAGCGCTTCCATGCGATTGGGTTTTTGATTTGGACTTGAGAAGGGCATGTCGCCGATCTCCAGCAGCTCAGGCGTGGTGAAAAAAGTCATGTGCGCAGGGTAGTGAAAGAGCGAGTTGCACAGGCAGCCCTTGTCAATCAGGACAGCGCGGAGCCCAGCACGCTTGGCTTCGATCGCGCAGGCGAGGCCAGTAGGCCCGGCGCCGATCACCAGCATGTCATAGGTTTCTTCGTTCGAGTTGCCGCCCAAGCCGCTACGACCTGCCGTATCCTTGCTCATACGCAATTCTATCGAATTACGTATGAGCAAGCTCGAACAGCTACAGGTTCATATCGACGAGTTTGTGCGCGATCGCAAAGAGTGCCAGTTCCAGGCGCGTGGAAACACCCGTTTTGTCGAAGACGTTGGATAGATGACGCTTAACGGTCTCCTCAGAGATGGTGAACTGCTTGGCGATATCTTTATTGCTGCAGCCTTCAACAATACAAGTCACAACTTCCAGTTCGCGGGGAGTGAGGCCGTAGGTCTTCTTTTCCGGCACCGCGGCGGCCTTCTGCATCAGCTCGTGCAGGGCCTTCAGCAGGTTCACAACGCGCTGGCCGTTGATCCAGTAATCGCCGGAGATGACGGCGCGCAGGGCTTCGGAGAGTTCGCCGGAGACGGCATCCTTGAGCACGATGCCGCGGGCGCCGATCTGCAACGCTTCGATAACCTGCTGGGTCGTGATCTGACTGGTGAGCAGCACGATCTTTACGCGAGGCGAGCGGCTCATGATTGCGCGCATGGCTTCGAGGCCGGGCAGGCGGGGCATCTGCAGATCGAGCAAAAGGATGTCCGGCTCTTTGTCCAGGGTCTCGGTAATGGCGACATCGCCATCTTCAGCCTCGCCAACGACATTGAATCCGAGATCGCTGGTAAGGATGTTTTTGACCCCGAAGCGCACAACGGGATGATCGTCGGCAACGACGATTCGAATCATCTGGTTAGAACCCTGGCCGCCTGCAGGAGGGTCGTACTTATCGATCGATTTCGTTGACATGAGGATGTATCTCCGGGAGGTTTAAATACAATCTATGCTCGCGTACGCTTCACAAGGATACGCTCCAGCCGATCGCACGCAAGCGACAAATGCGTGAGCGCCGCCGTAACGCTGCTGGTTCCGGCAACGCCTTCTGTTGCAGGAATGCCGTCGCGTTCCGCCGCTGCGGCGAGTTCGTAAAGTTGTTTCGCGCCGATCATGCCGGTGCCACCTTTTACGGTATGGGCTTCAGAGCGGTACTGGATATCATCCCCTGCTTCGGCAAGCTCGCGCATGTGGACAATGCGCTTGCGAGCATCGCCGACGCAGAGAGCGTACATCTGCCCAAGCTGCTCAGCTGGCATCAATTCGGCAAGCCTGGCGTAGATGTCTTCGTCGAGAACGTTTACCTCCAGTCCCTCGAATCCGGGTGCGATTTGAGAGAACCCGGGTGCGGCTTGAGTGGAGTCAGGTGCGGCTTGAGTGGAGTCAGGTGCGGCTTGAGTGATCTCGGATACCGCTTGAGCGATAGCGATCGTTCCGGGATTTGAGATCATCAACTTGAGTTCACTTACCTGGAAAGGCTTCAGCAGAAAGCCGTCAAAACTTTCAAGCGCTGTTGGAACAGGGCGGCTGCCACTCATTGCAATCAACATCGCTTGAGGACGCACTGCGGTTCTGAGAACTCTCGCCAGAGCATCCCCCTTCAGCCCGGGCATCTGCATGTCGGTCAAGACGATGTCCGGGGATGGAAGCGCCGCGTCCGCAACGCGTGGGATGGCCTGCTCGCCGGAAGCTACTGTTTCGACCGCATAGCCTTCTTCTTCGAGCAGCAGCTTGATCAACTCGCGGCTTAATGCGTCGTCATCGACTACAAGAAATAACAAACTCGAGGCCCTCGCTTGTGGATACACCTTCCAAGCAGCGTTGCCGAAAGGGTATCACCCGAATTGATCGCGCCCCAAACCTGGCTCCAGCACGTCAAGTCCTGCTCGGTGCTGGTCGATAAGAACCAAAGGGGAGAGCCATCGTGCCTGTTGATCTATCCGAACGCCTGGAGATGCTGGGAGCTACCCTTGACCTGCTGGACGAGGGCGTAGCGGTACTGGATGCAAGGTCGCTGATTGTTTACTGGAACGAGGCAGCTTCAGTCCTGACGGGCCATCTGCGAATGAACCTGTTGTCGCGACCATGTCCGAGCGATCTGTACAAGGTGACTGAAGACCATCGAGCTGGGGAGGACCCCGGCGAGTGCGGTTCAGGGACAGGCGCCGCAGACAACGCTGGTGCGGTCAAGGAGTACATGGGACCGAAGTATTCCGGACAGATGTATGTGCAAAAAGGCATGTCGTTCGATCCCTCGAGCGCAACCGGCGAGACCGCACGAATCGTCGCTGTCACGCTGAAACATCATCTCGGCCATACGCTGCCTGCGATGCTGCGCAATGTGCCGCTGCGCGATCCACTCGGCAAGAAGATCGGGAGTGTGCTGCTCTTTCGCGCGGTGGAGGAGCTCGATGCGATCCCGCATGGCGACAATCCTGACGGGCTGGGCCTCTCGCGCAGCCAGGCAGAGATTGAAGACCGACTGGAAGCGGCCTTTCACGAATGGAAGACGGACAGCATCCCGTTTGGGCTGCTGTGGATCACGATCGACCAGGCAGCACAGATGCGGCGCACCCATGGCCGTGATGCCTGCGAGGCCATGCTCCGCATCGTGGAACATAGGCTGGCAGAGGGCTTGCGGCCCAACGAGATCATCGGCCGTTGGGGATCGGATGAATTTCTCGTGCTCTCCCATGAGCGCAGTGCAGCGATGCTGATGAAACATGGCGAGCACCTGGACGGGTTGACCCGCACCGCTGACTTTCGCTGGTGGGGGGACCGCGTAAGCCTGACGGCAAGCATGGGTACAGCGCAGGCTCTCGAATCTGACACGCTGCCGAGGCTGATGCTGGAGGCGCAGCAGGCAATGCATGCAAGCATCTATGCCGGCGGCAACCGCGTTTCACATGGCAATGCGACCACCCATAAAGCGCCTTAGAAGGCGGCTCAGAGAAAGGGCGGCTTAGAAATGGTTTCTAAAGGAGAGACATGTTCGCGATAATCGGGCTCGTCGTTGTATTCGGAGCGGTCGTCGCAGGCTTCCTGATGGAGCATGGCCAACTGCTGGTGCTGATGCAGCCAGCAGAGATGGTGACGATTGGCGGTGCCGCGATCGGTACGCTGCTCATTGCAAATCCGCTGGACGTGATCAAGGCGATGATTGCGGGTGTGCTGGGTATTCTGAAGGGCTCACCGTTCGGCAAACCGCGCTATCTCGAAACGTTGAAGATGATGTACGAGTTCCTGAACAAGGTGCGCAAAGAAGGTCTGATCGCCGTGGAGATGGATGTCGAGAAGCCGCATGAGAGCGAGATCTTCAAGAAGTATCCGAAGTTTCTGGCCGACCATCATGTCGAGCACTTCGTCTGCGACACGCTGCGCATGGCAATCACGGGTGGGGTTGAACCGTTTGATATGGACCAGATGATGGAGCTCGATATGGAGGTGCAGCATCACGAAGCAACCGTGCCCATTGCCGCATTGACGACGGTCGCGGATGCTCTGCCTGGGCTGGGCATCGTAGCTGCTGTGCTCGGCGTGGTCATCACAATGGGTGCGTTGGGCGGGCCTCCGGAAGAAATTGGCAAAAAGGTGGCGGCGGCGCTGGTGGGCACCTTTCTGGGGATACTGATGTGCTACGGCGTCGTTGGACCTCTGGGCGCAAATATGACCAAGAACGCTGAAGGCCACAATGAATATCTGCATGTACTGCGAGTGCTGATGCTCTCGTTCTTCAAAGGCAATGCGCCGATGATCGCGATTGAGGTAGCACGCCGCGCCATCCCAGCACATGTGCGGCCTACGTTCGACGAGATGGAGAAAGCCTGCAAGGGCGATAGCGGCGGTGGTGCAGCCGCAGCAGCAGAAGCGGCGTAGTCCTGAATAAACCGTTGCTCCACGAGACCAGGTGAACCTATGAGCGATACCGTAGCGCGACCGATCATCGTTATTAAGAAAAAGGTCAGCCATGGCGGCCATCATGGTGGTGCGTGGAAGGTGGCGTACGCCGATTTCGTGACGGCGATGATGTCGCTGTTCATCGTGCTGTGGCTGTTGAACTCCACGCCACAGGTAAAGAAGGCGATTGCTGGATACTTCAATGATCCGCGTGGCACGTCGAAGATGATGGGCACGGACATGCTTGGGAGCGGGCCGAGTGTCACCATAGACAAGACCAACGTGACGAAGCTTGCTGAGGCGATCAAGGCGGCAATCATCAAACAGAAGGAGCTCGATAAACTTGCGAACCAGGTTGAGTTACGGATGACCGATGAGGGTCTCAGGATTGAATTGATCGACGGTAAGAATGGCTCTTTTTTTGAGAGCGGGAGCCCGAAGCTGACCGATAACGGATTGCAGCTGCTCTCGGTCATTGCAGGCCAGTTGAAGACACTGCCGAATCACCTGCTGCTTGAGGGTCACACGGATGCGAAGCCGTTCGGCTCCGCGAATGGCTACACCAACTGGGAACTCTCATCGGATCGCGCGAACTCGGCACGTCACTTGCTTCAGGATGACGGCGTGAAGGCAGACCAGGTCGCCCAGGTTCGTGGGTACGCCGACCAGTCGTTGCGTTTGCCCGAGGACCCGATGAGTGCTTCAAACCGGCGCATCTCGATCGTTGTTCAATTCCTGGCTCCGCCACCAGGCACGCAAGGTACAGAGATCTTGAACGCTTCGGGCGAGGACAGCAAGGAGGGCAGCAAAGAGGGCGGAGAGGTGGACAGCAAAGCGGGCGGCAAAGCGGGCGGCAAAGAAGGCGGCAGAGAAGGCGGCAGAGAGGGTGACAGTCCAAAGGGCAGCGAGGGCGAGAAAGGCAAGCCGCCGGTCAAGGTGACTGCTAAGCCAGTCGAGGTGCAGCCATCCACCGGCAAGATTGACCTGCCGCCTGTACCTGGAGGTGCGGCCAAGCCTTCTGCCGCAGCACCGAAGGTGAGCAAGCCATCAGCGGGAACTCCGCCGAGGCCAATGGTGAGTAAAGCGGCGGGCAAACTGGACCAGAATCTTGGAGACCAGGTGAACCAGTTACGCCGAATCAAACAGGCGGATGCTGCCGAGAAGCACAAGTGAAGGACGGCAAGTGAATCGAACGGCTCGCCCGTCCGCTGCTCCATCGGGTTTCGCTGCGACAAAACACACATGGTCTAGAATCAAGCGGTGCGGCGTCTCCTTGCCATCGCGATAGCAGTGCTGATCCTCTTTCCGATGATTACGCCGCTGCTCGCCCTGAGCAACAGTGGCGACCTGAACCGGCCAGCATGCTGCCGCCGGGATGGAAAGCATCATTGCATGCTGGTCGATATGGAGAGCACCTCCGCGAACAGTGCGCAGAGTGCCAGGAGCGTTGCGGCCTTGACGTTCTCCGAGCGCTGCCCATACGGTGCTACATCGCTGCCAGGCTCCATGCATCCCGACTGGTCACTCCAGACAGGCGAGGCTATCTTCGCCGGCGTGGTTGCACATCCGTCGACCGCACCACAGACTGAGTCGAAGCGCCGCATCTCTGCCGACCGGTCGCGACAGAAGCGTGGGCCGCCTGCTACCGCTGTCGCCTGATTACCTCTTTCTACTTGTCAAAATTTGATCCTGAATCGCAGTGCATTGAGCCTGCGATCGCTACGTCCGTCATTCATCTGACGAGAGGTTTCCTCATGCGCAAGCTTACGTTTTTATGCCTGACTGTTGTGCTGTTGTTGTTGCCGTTTCGATTGCAGGCCAGCGTCTTCGGCCAGCTTCGTGGCATCGTTCATGATCCACAACATCGCCCTATGCGTGGAGCGCGCGTCACCGTAAAGTCTGCGACTTCAAGCTTCACACAATCGACCACTACTGGTCTCGATGGCGAGTTCTCGGTCCCCGCATTGCCGCTTGGCGAGTACATCATTATGGTGATGGAGACTGGCTTTGACACGGCCACGCGATCCATTACGCTTGCTTCGGGCACCTCGCCGGTGCTGCACTTCGAGCTTGCGATTGGAGTTGTAAACCAATCGATCACGACCGAGGCGAGTGCTGCGAATGTGGACACGGTGACGCCAACGACACTTATTGGCCGCGTTGATATTGCGCAGACGCCGGGTGCGGACCACACCAACAGCATGGCAATGATTACGGACTACGTTCCGGGCGCCTACATGACGCACGACATGCTGCACATGCGCGGCGGCCACCAGGTCAGTTGGCTGATAGATGGCGTCGAGATCCCCAACACAAACATCGCGGGAAACGTTGGCGCACAGATCGATCCCAAGGACATTGACTATGTTGAGGTGCAGCGCGGAAGTTATACCTCCGACGTGGGCGACCGGACGTATGGCGTTTTCAATGTGGTGCCGCGCACGGGTTTCGAGCGGGACCGGCAAGCAGAGCTTGTCATGAGCGCGGGGAACTTTCATCAAACCAATAACCAGGTAAACTTCGGCGACCACTCCGAGAAGTTTGCCTACTACGCCAGCCTGAACGGAAACCGCAGCGACTATGGCCTGGCTCCGCCGGTTGGGCAGGTGCTGCACGATGCGGCGAATGGCTACGGTGGATTCGCTTCGTTCATCTACAACCGCACGCCGCACGATCAGTTTCGCCTAGTTGCACAGGCGCGCGAGGACTTCTTCCAGATCCCTTACGACCCGAATCCAAACAGCGTTGCCAACCAGTCGTATGACTCGAGCGGCCTGCGCGACGGCCAGCATGAGTCCGATGGGGTCGCCGCCTTCTCGTACCTTCATACCTTCAACCCAACCACCGTCGTACAGGTTTCACCATTCATCCACGAAAACAAAGCGAACTACGAGCCGTCCGCCATCGACACTCCCGTAGCGACGACGGTCGATCGATCCTCCATCTACGCCGGAAGCCAGGGGTCAGTCACCACCAGCATGATGCGTAATACGCTGCAGGCTGGCTTCTACTCTTTCGGCCAGCACGACACTTATTTATTTGGCGCGGCATTCAACGACGGCAGCGGCAATGCGGCATTCACAGCACCCGATAAGGCGTCAGGCGGGATCGTGGAGGAGTTCATTTCGGACAATTTCAAGCCGACGTCCTGGCTCACGGTCGTCGTCGGGCTAAGACAGACGCACTTTCAAGGGCAGTTCAGTGAAGACGAGACCGACCCGCGTTTTGGCGCAGCGGTGCAGCTTCCCAAGCTGAAATGGGTCTTCCGCGGGTTCTATGGACGCTTCTACCAGCCGCCGCCGCTGCTGACCGCAAGGGGACCCATCGTACAGTTCGCACAGGCAAACGATACCGACTTCCTGCCGCTGCATGGCGAGCGCGACGAGGAGCATCAGTTCGGGGTACAGATTCCGTATAAGGGATGGCTGCTCGACGCGGACACCTTCAAGACCCGCATCAACAACTTCCTCGACCACTCGAACATTGGCAACTCCAGCATCTACTTCCCCGTCACGGTGGATGGGGCGCTGGTTCGCGCATGGGAGTTGACGCTGCGATCGCCGCGGCTGTGGCGCTTTGGCCAGGCCCACGTTGCCTACTCGAACCAGATTGCGGAGCAGCGCGGCAACATCACCGGAGGACTGATCTGCACACCGGTGGGCGATCCTGCCTGTGATGCGGGATTCGCATACAGCCCTGTCGATCACGATCAGCGCAACACGTTGAATGTAGGCTTCAATGCGACGCTGCCGTGGCAAACCACTGCGTCAACGAATGTTTATTACGGCTCGGGATTCACCAACGGCGGCTACGATCCCAACGGGCCTCCAGCCGATCCGCGCTATCCAAATGCCTACCTGCCGCAGCACACCACATTTGATGTTGCGGTGGGCAAGAGCTTCGGCGAGAACGTTACCGCTTCGCTTTCAGCGCTCAATGTTGCGAACCGCCGCGTGCTTCTGGATAACAGCCTTACCTTTGGCGGGTTTCACTACAACGATCCTCGCCAGCTGTACGCAGAGGTGCGATACCGATTTCGGTTTGAACACTTTTGATGAGTGGGATGGATTGAACTCTTGCGAATAAATGGTCGGGGCGAGAGGATTCGAACCTCCGACCCCCTGCTCCCGAAGCAGGTGCGCTACCAGGCTGCGCTACGCCCCGACTGTGGCTTTGAGTTGCCGGTCTGAAGAGCGCATCCGTAAAGCTCGAGCAATTTCGGAACTGCTCGCTGGTTCGCTGACCGACGCCTTAGTTTATCAGAGATTCCGAGGCGAACGGCGGGGCACGTGGAGCTGCTAATTTGGTTTGAACTCCTTAGGGCGTGCTGTCTGCAGTTGGCGGTGTCGCTCGAACGGGCGACGCTGAACCGGGCGCTGCTGTACCGTGCGTTGCTGCCGTAGCTTGGCGACGACGGCGCTTTGTGCGCGAACGCTTGTGCCGACTGCTCGCTCCGTCGTGCCGGAGTGCATCCTCAGGGAGCGGGGGCAGTATGAGGCTGTCTGCGGACCGGCGAGGGCCGATGGTTCCCGGACCTTCGTAACTCGGGGTCGGCGGGGTCGGTGGAGTCAGCAGCGGTGGAGCCGGTGGCGGCGGAGTAGCGATGTCCGGCTGCACCAACGGAATGGTGATTCTGCCCTTCGCCGGAGAGAGGGGCGCATTGCTGTATCGGACGGGGGTACCGATCGGGATCAACTCGATCGCTGCAGTGCGTCCCGGGGTTGTGCCCGTACTCACATCGATGCGCGCGGGATCGATTCCCTTCTCCTGCGTGAGATAAACGCTGGCATTGGATGCCCGCAGCGCTGCCTGGCTCCGGGCTTCGTCCGCCGAGTTTTCGCCGGTGATTGCGAGTCGCGCAGTGGTGTCGCGGTTCAAGGCAAGTGCGACTTCATCTAGACAAGCCTTGGCTTCGTTATCAACTCGAACCGGTCGCTTCCGATCGCGTTCAAAGCTGAGTGAGCAGAGCGAACGACGCTCCGCCACTGGTGCGGGCGGAGCGCTGACGTTGACGGTGGCAGTCGCCCGGGCTACCTGGCCGAGATCGTCGCTGACGCTGCAGTCGACGGTGACAGGGCCGGCTGTAACGTCGGTCGTGTCCAGGGTCGCGGTGGTAGTTGTACCTGCAATTCTGCCGGCGCTTGCAGCGTAGGAGAACGATAGCGGTCTGTTCTGCTGACTCTCTGCAATAGACGTGATGGTTGCCCTGCCGCCGGGACGTATAGACACAGGAGTGGCCGAGCACGAGATGGTGGGCGGGATGGGGGCCATGATCGTAAAACTCTCGTCGCAGGAGGCGTTCTCTTCGGCGCTTTTGCCTTGTGAGAGATGTCCCGAGATGGCATAACTTCCGGGCGCAAGACCTGTCGTACTGATGGTTGCGGTATCGTCGGTGACTGTGACCCTGCCACCGCTGACTGACCAGGTGTAGATGCTCCGATTGCGTGTCGCCGGCCCCGTGGACGAACCGGTTACCGTGACTGGGTCTCCAGCAAAGACCTGCGCGGGCGATGCGGAGCAGGCATACACCAGCGGTCGCTCCTTCGGCAGAGTGCCGCCAAAACGAAGGACCACCCCGGCCGAAAGCCGATATGCCTTGATCTCGCTGAGGCCACCTGTCAGGCCATTGGCTGCGAGCTTGCCATAGTCGACATGCGAGAACTCATAGTCTGCCTGGATGGGGCGAATGGCGACCCTGCGCCGGAACTTCGGGAGCACGTAATCGAACCCAACGCCGCCGGTCAATCCCCAGCCGTAGGTGGGCGGTTGCTGGGCCGGGCCGCGCACCCGCGCAACTCCTCCAAGTGCATGCGCGAACGGCGAAAAGCGGCCGTAGGAATAACGGACGACTGGCCCGGCCTGCGCGGTGCCGATGCTATCGTTTGGCCCCTTCGGGAATGCGCCGCCTTCCACCTGAAGGCCGATGGTGCGATTGAAATATCCTGTGACGCTGCCTGTGAATCCAGGCTGGATGGCTGCATAGGGCAGGGTCGCGATGGTCCCGCCCAGCGGATGGAAGTAGGCGTAGCCGCCATAGATCTCGATCCGCGTTGGCGCGAGCGCGGGCCCTCCGCTCATGATCGCCTGGGCGCGGCTGTCCACGGCGCTTGCCCCAAGGGCGGCGCACAGAATGGCCGCGATAACGAACGAATGAGTGGTCGCTTTCAGGGCGTTCAGGCGATGAGTTTGCACGATAAGCCATGCTACTTCATCGTGATCTCCGCTCGATGTGAGCTGGTGAGGCCGCCGGAGTGATGGCTCACGCCTTCGAGCATGGCAGCAAAGTTGTAGCAGGAGACTCGAAGCGGCAATCGCAACCCGTTTCCGCCTGCGCTAGCATCCGGGAAAGGACATCCGATCATGATGGAACGTAGACAAATAGTCGCAGCGGCGATGCTGGGCGACGCAGATGTTTTGGTCACGCTTGTGCATGTTGAAGGCTCCTCGAAGCGACAAGCCGGGGGCCGCCTGCTGACGACCAGCGCGATCAGCCACGCTTACACAGGCACGATTTTTGGCGAAGAGCTTGAAGTTGAGATTGTGCGGACCGCTGCCTACAGGGTAAGCGCGGGGGCAGCCCTCGAGCGCCATACCACCCTCTGTGATGAGGCCGCCGAGATGCCCTATGGCGTCGGTTGTGGCGGCACCGTTGATCTACTCTACGAGGCGGCAAAAACCCCCGAGTTCAATGCGCTGATGTTCGCGATGCGTCGCTCACTTGACGGTGAGTCCTATACGGTCATCACGTGGCTTCCCAGTAAGGAAAGGGGTCTTGCGCGGGCTGTTCTTGCAGCAGATGGCGGCGTGGAGTTCGCAACTCCGGGATTGTCCCCGGTCGAGATCTGCGATGCTCTCGTCAATGGCTCTCGCTGGAACGGGAGTGCTGGCAGTATTCACGTGGAGCGATTTGATCCTCCGCAGCGCCTCGTCATCTTCGGCGCCGGCGAAGACGCAAAGCCGCTGGTCCATATGGCCGCATTGCTGGGCTGGAATGTCCTGCTTATTGATCATCGGCCGCAGATGGCACAGCGGGAGCGTTTTCCGGAGGCGCAGCATGTTGTCCTCGCGACCTGCCACAACGCCGAGGCATTCGGCGTTGTGGCAGCGGATGCGGTTGTGCTCATGACGCATAGCTACGACCAGGACCGGGAGTGGCTGACGGCGCTTCTGCCAATTGCGCCGCGATATCTCAATATGCCAGGCTCCAAGAGCCGTAGCAGCTTATTGGTAAGCGAAGCCGCCGCGATGCTGGATCTCTCGCTCGAAGCCTGTTGTGAGCGGATCTTTGCACCAGTCGGACTTGAGCTCAGTGATGATGGTCCGGAGACGATCGCGCTCGCTGTCATCTCCGAAGCGCATGCCCGATGCACGGGCACACCGGGTACATCCGGCCGCCTCTCCGTGCTGGATATCTCTGCCCAGATCCGGGAGAGCGTCATGCCTTTCTACATGCAGACGCAGGGTGTTGTTGCTGCAGGCCAGATCAACTGAAGTCCATGCTGGTGGCCACAGCCAGACGACCAGATGCGAAGCTCGAAAGCTGATTGGCTTCACGGCGCGAACAGCAGGGGAAGATGTATCTTGATACATCCGGAACAATCCTCAGAGAAGCAGATTGTCTGAAACGAATAGCAGTATGAAACAAACTGCATTTGAACGAACCAGCAGTTTGACATCGAGAATTGTCTGAGAGAACGGCCATCTTAAAGAAGGGTGAGCTCCACACGCCACCGCAGAAAGTCTGAAGTGTACCTGTAAGCTCAAAGCCACTGTATCGCCGTTGTGGCGATTCGTGACTAGTCTTTTCCGCCGCCTAGTGTGACTAGACAGGGGCCAATCAGCATAAAGACAAAGACTACAGCGATGATGAGATCATGCATGGCACTCTCGATGGTGGGCAGACTTGGTTGCGGCCTCACACCAACAGCATCGCCTGCGCAGCAGGATTGCACTATGCCACTTCTGTCTCTATCGTCCCCCCCAGGTGTCATTGCTGACCGGACGGCGAGCGCATGTGAGGGCAGCGTCAGTGCGGACTGTAGTTACCAAGTATGCCAAAACCAATCAACACGGTCCCGGTAAAGAAGAACACCAGCCGGCAAAGCCACTGCGGTGTCTCCGGATCGGAACACGGCTTAATTTCGAACCCATTGCGATAGACGCCTGTGAGCAGAACAATCGCACCAAGCACCAGCGGGACATCACGTAGATAGTGGATATGCATTGCGCGCCTCCTGCACGAGAGACTTGAATGCGCTGGATTTTACCGCTTTATAAACTCGTTTGTAACCACCTAAATAAAACAGAAATTTGCAGACGCGTGTCGCTCTCGTCAGAGACAAAACACTCATCTACTTTTTGTCAACAGGTTTTGTTGGCTTCGTGGGCGATTTTGGAGCCTTGGGGTGCTTGTGCTTCCTGGTTGGCGGCTTTACAGGAGTTGGTGTAGGTGCAGGTGCTGGTACAGAAACGGTGCCTCCAAAGAGCTTAATGAGCGATGCAGCGACCGGCGTTCCCAGCCCGGTGCACGCATCCCAGCCCGGCCCGGCAGAGAACGTCCCGTTGTTTCCCGAAGTGATGTCACTGAAGCTTGCTGCCGCCTTAGCCGCATAGATCGTGGGATTGATGAAGCCTGCATTGGCGCCAGTCTGCTGGTTGAGCACAGCAATCAGTCCGGCCCAGAGTGGTGCTACGGCGCTGGTCCCGCCAATCACACCTGTGGAACCGTCGACCCGGATCGTGTAACCGGTCTGCGGATCAGCATCGCCTGCAACGTCCGGAACACCTCGTCCGCCAGATGCAACCGTGGGAGCAGGAACATTCGCCTTGGCCTGCCATGTGGGCAGGGCGAAGACATTGCTGACGCCGCCTCCGGTTGCACCTTCTCCACTGGCCGTCTCGTTCCAAACGACTTCTGACGTAATGGCCGAGCCTGTAGCCTGCAAGGTGGTCCCACCGCAAGCCAGAACATGGGGACTCGATGCTGGAAAGTCCACGTTACTGCCACCGCCAGTCACTCCGTCGCTGGAACCGCTGTCGCCCGCAGCAACCGTGATCGTGATGCCCAGAGCTGCCGCAGACTGGCAGGCTGCGTCCAGTGCGGAGAGCGCTTGCGCGGTCCAAGTGGACTCCGGACCCCCCCAGCTGATCGAGATTACGCTGGGATTATTGGTTGTGTCATGCACGGCAGTGGTGATGGCGTCGATGAATCCCTGGTCGGTGTTGGGCGCGAAGTAAACGGCGATCTTTACCCCGGGAGCGACCGCGGCGGAGACCTCGATGTCGAGCATCACTTCGCCGTCGGCGGAGTTGGCCGTAGTGGGCGCGTTTTTGCCGCCATCGACGAGAACTGCTGTGATGGCCGGTGCAGGCATGCCAAGAGTTTTGAAGTAGGCGGTAAGGTCGGCTGACTTGTAGCCTCCGCCGAGCTCGATAATGCCGATAGTCTGTCCAGCTCCGCTGGCGTTGGCTGGGAATTGGTACGCCTGGGCGACTTGAACGGGAGTGTAGGAGACGGCCGTAGCATTGGGCTTCGCATTAAAACGAAAGTGGGGAACCGCCTGGGGACGGTTATCGAGGCCGAGTACAGCGACGACAGGGCCAATGAGCAGTTTCGGCAGGGTGATCGATCCTTCACGGACGCGATACTTCGAACCGTTGATCACTTTCTGCAGCAACTGGACACCGAACGCCTTTTGCATGTCAGCGCCTGTACCGCGAAGCTGCACGGTGCGTCGATGGACTGCCTTAGCATCCGGCACCACCTCAAGATTGAACTCCCTGGCGAATTGCTTGACCAGCTTGATCGCATCCGGATCGGCGCCATGGAGCTTCTGAAATTCGGCCCGCGTCACACGGTACTTGCCCAGCTTCTTCGGGTTGAGGAGCTGCTTGCGCCGGATGATCACCGAGACCGTGAGCTTCGCTGACTTGGAGGCAGGATGTTGATCAGTTGCGTCGGTGGCGGGCGACTTTTCGCTCCCAGGGAGGACGCTTCGAGGGTGTTCTGAGAGACGCGGCGATTTGGCCATGTGTTCCTCTTCTTCGTTGTTACCCACAGATAACTCTGGATACTAACTTCAATCCTGCCTCATCGTGATGAGGAAATCTCAAGAGTGGTTTGAGGAACCACTCGGTCTGAAGTTGTTGAACGCAGGAAGGGTCTATGTAAATGGATCCAGGCAAGATGTCGGCACCTGGAATTGAGAGGCTTGAATGGTGCGCTGCCGCATCGATGCTAGGAAGCCATTGGCAGCGTATCGCCAGAGACCTAAGTACGAGTTGAGCATTGCGCTTCGACATGCTGCCACAGGTCGTCATTTCGCGAACGATTGTGGTTGGGCTTACTCGATGTCAGAAGTGTCTTAGCGTCTCGGACGGCTTTGTCTGCATGTCGACGGGCCGCGGCGGCATACGATCAGCAGTGCGCTCAAGCGAGCGGCTGACAATCTCGCGCGACCCGAGTCCGACTGCCAGGGCCAGTGTCAGCACGATGCCACCGAAGAGAATCCCAAAGGCGAGCTCGACGATGACGCCGCCGATGCCGAGATGATCGAGTACCATGGCCGCGGTAAGCACCAAAACCAGCCACTTCACACCCAATGACAAGAAGCGGGCATACGTGAGCTTGGCGTTCACTGCACCGATCAGCACAGAACGCGCAAGAAAGCGGGCGATGACGTTTCCTACAATAAGCAGGATGATCGCACCAACCGCGTGCGTGAGGTATGGCAGGAGAAAGGTGGACATCCGCGTCGAGCTTGAATAGGAGGCATCGAACGCCGAGATCCCAATGACGAAGCCGAGCACTACGGAGAGCCAAAAACCGGTACGTGCAACCAGCATGGTGGGGCTGTGCGATGGAGCCCAGTCCTGAATAGATGACGTGATATCGACGGCCCGATTCCGAGCCATGCGCTCGTCGAATTTCACCGAAGTGAGGATACGCCTGAGGACATAGGAGACCAGAAAGCCAACTGCGGTAAACACCGCAATAGCCAGAATGGCGGCTAATAGACCTGGCAGCAGGCTTATGAAAAATGAGAGAACTCTGTAAACCGAGTTATGCAGAGCACCGCCCATCTGGTTCCAGATCGACTCGCCTCCGGGTTGGGGCGCAGGGTCACTTTGGACCTCCTGGTACGTCTGCATCGCGAGCACTGAAAGGTAACCCATGGTGAACTCCTCTGCCGTGGCGGCTTGACGCGGCCTTGGCTGTCGTACGCTGACTACGGATTGAAACGATCTGGCCAGCGCCAGCGCGAGACCAGGTATGCCTTGTCGGTTTCGAAGGCGAGTACAACATCCTCCACATGCTTTTCGGGATCGACTCCGCTGCGCGCCAGCAGGATGTGAGACGCCACCCACGCTAAATAGAGCGGTGTGAGCGCACCGAGAAGATGGCCGCGATTGATGGTGCGAAGGCGGTAGGCCAGGATGAAGTCATATACCGTCCGCGCCCACAGCGAATCGGCCATGCGGAAACTTTCCGGCGGCATTTGCGAGAGCCGCTTCAATGCCAACAGAGAGGCAGGCGGAAGCACGAGCGACCAGATCTCGTGAAGGTTTTTGTAAGCCAGCTGAAACGATTCGAGCATCGGCTGAACATCCGGAAAGGTGTCGGCCTGCAGTGCGACCGGAACTGACGTACGAGCCACCTGAGACCCAGCGCGGGCGCGCTGCCAGAAGGATGCGTAGGTCTCTACTTCGGTGAAGAGGGACGAAGCAATCTGCGCCAGCAGCGTATTGAGATCGGCGCTTTCAGGCTGCGGGAAAGTACGCTTGCCTGCCTCGACCTCGACAATACTGAAGTTTGCAGCGGCGGCCTCTGCGACCGGCCATATCATGGCATCGTTTTGATTGATTGCGGTGAACTTCTGTGCGATTGTTGCCAGACGTGTGGCCATTCGGATGGACAAGCCAAGATCAAGTCCAAGTGGGAATCGCGGCTTTCCTCCGAAGATTGCCCGCGTGACCGGATAGAGAAGCGCGGAGTTCACGAGCCCCTCGCGCGGACCTGCATCGTAGCGCGGGACGGCGAGATCAGCGCCTGACGTCAACGCAGCAGCAAGGTTCTGAATTGCCTCCATGCTGAGCGTGTGCGACTCCGGTCCAAGCAGCAGGCAGGCACTTGACTCGTTTTCAGTTGCGATCTTGTAGATGTTGAAGTAGTCAGCGGCCGTCAGCACCCACCCGCCCGCCGGTGCCGAGCCTGGTGTATCACTCATCAAGTGCAGGTTCGGATACTTGGTTCCCAGATTCAGGCTTGCGTCGGCGGAGATATCAGGGATGCTGATGGCGGCTTGCTGCCCTGCAAGAGCCTGACTTAAATTGTCGAGCGTGTGCTCCAGAGCTTCATGACTGACAGCGGTAAGCATGATCAGCAGCTTGCCGCTGACGTTTGCCTGCTGGGCTGTCAGGTCTTCGAGTTCGGACGGAATAGATGCCATAAACTTTCTTGGAACCGCCTTTAGACTCTGAAGGGATCTGCCTCATCATCAGGCAAGTGCCTTGAGATGATTCGTGAGAGGGTCTGGTTGCCGACGCAGGTTCGCCACTCTTCTCAATACCCTATACCCTGGTCACTGCGGCAGCGTAAGAATACCCAACAATGGAATTCTCACCCAGGTTGGGCGGTTGTTCAACTCGTACAGGAGCTCATAAAGTGACTTTTCCAGCAGGTACGCGTTCAGGAGCAGCTGCGCCTGTTCCGGCTCCGGGATCAATCGCGGCGTCTCTGCGATCGTTGACTTGTATGCTCGCAGGAATTCGGTTGAGACGGAGTTCAGCCAGAGCTGTGTCCATGCCTCCAATGCCTTGGCATCGTTTGCACTAGAAGGTGGCCTACGCTGCGTAAACGCGTTCAGGCCTGCATAAGCAGCGTAGCTGAAGGACCGCAACATACCCGCAACATCTTTCAGCGGAGATTGCTTCGCGCGACGCTCTGCGAGAGAGCGTGCGGGCTCGCCTTCAAAATCGAGGATCACAAAATCGGCCTTCGATCGCAGGGTCTGGCCCAGATGGTAATCACCATGGATGCGCGTCCGCTTACCTGCCAACTGGGGATCAGCGGCAGCCAGAAGCCTTGCGCGGGCGAGCAGCTCTCGCCGTTGGCTAAGGATCAGCGCGGCGAGGTCTGGCGTACTGTCGGTGTCACTCGATTCACCCGACCCGGCTTGCAGTGTGGTCATGCCTCGGCGCAACGCCTCGAGACTGCGGGTGATTTGCGCCTCTACTCTCGCTGCGTCAGTCGCAAGATCATCCGTTGAGAATGGCTCAGCCTGGAAGTCTTTATTCTCGGTTGGCGTGGCCAGGGCAAGATGCATCTCCGCCGTACGCCGCCCCAGCAATGCTGCTCCTTCCAGGTAGAAACCGGCGTGCTCTCTCGCCGTCACCGACGTTGGCGTATCTGCAGCAAAGGAAGGATAGATGCCGGTGTCCTGCGGTATCGGGCAGGTCGCACAGCTCTCGAAGTAGCGTGAGATCTCCTCCAGGGTCCACTGCCATCCGTCGCCCTCATTCTGTACAAGCCCCTGCAGCATCGCGAGCGTCGTTGCATCGCCGGCTTGGGAGCCGTCCTGCGACACAATCTGAATGTCGCCGAGAAATGGTGCGATCCGCGGAAAATGTGCAACCTCGGTCAGAAAGCGTCCAATCTCAGTGTCAGGGTTTTCTCCCGGTTGAAGGCGACGAAAGAGCTTCATGATGAGCTTGCCTTCGTAGATTATTGAAGTGTTGGACTGCTCCGCCGAACCAGTCCGCGCCAGCAGCGATCCTGCGCCGCGGGCTTCATCGAAGGCGACGCTTCTGGTCGCGCGGATACGGCCCATCGCGGAAGAGAGTTCCCCGTTTTTTTCGACTAGCGAAAGCAGCTGCTGCCGGAATGATTCATCGGCGGTACCATCGTGCAGCACAGACGGTCCACTCGCTGTGTTCAAGGTTGCCACGATTGATCCAGGTGCGCTGGAACGAACAGCTTCTGAAGCGGTCCCGCTGCTGATGCAAAGTGGAAGCTGATAGGTGTCCGTCGATGCGTCGTCATAAGTCAGTTGCAAGAAGACGATCGCGCATGTTGAACCTGCGGCGTTTGCTTTCGCCCCTGGTCCACCTTCAACCGTTCTTGGCGCGCTGCGGGGAAGAGGCGCCGAGTCCAGGATGTGCACACTTGCTATGGTTCGCGATTTTGCACCGAACCAGCGCTGCCGCTGCAGGTAGGAGGGCAGTAACTGCTGCAGGAGGTTGAGACCGGGTCCGGTCAGGATGCTGTTGATACCTTCATTCTTGCCTAACAGATCAAGATTGCCGAGCGCTGGCTCATCGCTTTCGACTACCGGCGTCTCCGCGCTCTCAGGTGCCGGCTGGAGTTCCAGCCAGAAGAATGAGTAGGGCGCCAGGGTGATTGCATAAGGAGACTTGTCGATCTTAGGAAAGGGAACGTAGCCCAGCATCTCCACTGGGATCATCCCTGCGAACTGTGCTAGATCGAGCGAGACTGGCTGCGCAAATCGAGATAGATTGGCGACACAAAGCACAGTCTCACTCTGCGCGCCCTCTTCATCATTCAAGCGGCGTACATAGGCAAGAACCTTACGATTTTCCGGATCGAGGAACTCAAGCGTTCCCCTACCAAAGACGCGGAAGAGCTTGCGAAGGGCAATCATGTTGCGTGTCCAGTGCAGCAGCGAAGAGGGGTCGGACTGCTGGGCCTCCACGTTGATCGCCTGGTAGCCCCAGATGGGATCCATGATTACGGGAAAGTACAACTTGGCTGGCACTGCTTTCGAGAAACCCGCATTGCGATCCGAGTTCCACTGCATGGGCGTACGTACACCATTGCGATCGCCGAGATAGATATTGTCGCCCATGCCAATCTCGTCGCCGTAGTAGAGGATGGGCGTACCCGGGAAGCTGAGCAGCAACGAGTTCAGGAGTTCGATGCGACGACGATTATTGTCGACCAGGGGAGCAAGCCTGCGCCGAATGCCGACATTGATGCGCATCCGCGGATCGGCAGAGTAGGCAAGGTACATGTAATCGCGCTCGTCATCCGTCACCATCTCGAGCGTCAATTCATCGTGATTGCGCAGGAATAAACCCCACTGGCAGGACTCAGGAATTTCAGGCGTCTGCGCCATGATGTCAGTGATGGGAAGGCGGTCTTCCTGCCGCAGCGCCATGTAGATGCGAGGCATAAGCGGAAAGTGGAATGCCATGTGACACTCATCGCCATCGCCGAAATACGGACGCACGTCCGCCGGCCACATATTAGCCTCAGCAAGAATCAGCCGGTTGCCATATTCTTTGTCGAGGGCGGCCCGGATCTGCTTGATCTTGACGTGGGTCTCAGGGACGTTTTCGCAGTTGGTGCCGTCGCGCTCAACGAGGTACGGGATTGCATCCAGCCTGAGGGCGTCCACCCCCATGTCCAGCCAGAAGCGCATCGCCGTCAATACTTCTTCCATCACCCGCGGATTGTCGAAATTCAGATCGGGCTGGTGCGAGAAGAAGCGGTGCCAGTAGAACGCTTTAGCGGTATCGTCCCACGTCCAATTCGATTTTTCTGTATCCGTAAAGATGATGCGGACACCTTCATACAACCGGTCGGTATCGGACCAGACATACATCTCGCGTTCCGGTGATCCGGGGGGCGCAAGCCGTGCTGCCTGAAACCAGGGATGCTGATCAGACGTGTGATTGATCACCAGTTCGATCATTACCTGCATGCCGCGCAGGTGGGCGGCGTCGACGAATTGCTTGAAGTCCTCGATGGTTCCGTAGGAAGGATTCACATCGACATAATTGGCGATGTCGTATCCATCATCCCGCAGTGGCGAGGGGAAAAAAGGAAGCAGCCAAAGACACGTGACACCGAGATCCTGAAGGTAGTCGAGCCTCGACATCAGCCCAGCAAAATCGCCGATGCCATCACCGTTCGAGTCCTGAAAGGCCCGAACGTGGATTTCGTAAATGATGGCGTCTTTATACCAGAGAGGATCTGTTGCGCTGCCGGCTTTCTTCACGTACACACTCCGAAATCAGTTGGATGCTTCCTGCAAGCGAAGCGCTTTCATCCCCAATCCAGCGGATCGGAATACGTACATACCTGTTCAGGCTTGGACTGTTGTTGCCAAGTGCGTCACCCGAAAAACATGCGCCGGCAGCACATCCGGTCGCAGGGCCACATAGTTGCTGCGATCATGCCATCTATAGTGAACGCCGGTCAGCAGGTCTTCGACATCAAAGGTCTCGTCATGCGCGATCCCCAGGGCTTTTAGGTCCAAGTCTATCCAGCCGGCCTGCTCGTTGAACGGATCAAGGTTTACTGCTACCAGGATGATGTTTTCTCCCTCGCGTTTGTGATAACACATCACTTTGGGATTATCGACTTTGTGGAAGGTCAAGGAGAGATCGCTTTGAAGCGCGAGATTCTCTCGCCGTATCTGGTTTACGCGCGTGATGAGAGGAGCAATTGATTGAGGGGAGTCCAGCTCCCAGGCACGGATTTGATATTTCTCGCTGTCCAAATACTCTTCACTAACCTTCTTTGCTGGCGTATTCCAACCAAGTTCGTAAGCTGGGCCGTAGATGCCGTAGCTTGCCCCAAGGGTGGCAGCGAGGATCAAGCGCTGCATGAACGCGGCCCTTCCTCCCTCCTGCAATGAGGCATGGAGAATGTCCGGCGTATTAGGCCATATATTCGGTGTGAAAAAATCGCTGACGGGCGGCTTGGTAATCTCCTCGAAATATTGCTCTATCTCCACCTTCTCAGTCCTCCAGGTGAAGTAGGTGTAGGACTGCGTGAAGCCACCTTTTGCCAGCGAGTACATCACGTGTGGTCGCGTAAACGCTTCGGCTAGAAAGAGCACTTCCGGATGCTTCGCATGAATCTCTCCAATTACCCATTCCCAGAAAGGCAGGGCCTTGGTGTGGGGATTGTCGACCCGAAAGATGAAAACGCCGTGCCTTATCCAGTGCTCGAACACGTCGAGCAGGTTCTCCCAGAGTGCGCGCCAGTCTGCAGACTCAAAGTTGAGAGGATAGATGTCCTGGTACTTCTTGGGAGGATTCTCAGCATACTGGATTGAACCGTCGGGGCGAATACTGAACCAGCTCGGATGCTCCTTGACCCATGGATGATCTGGCGAACATTGGAATGCGATGTCAAGGGCGATCTCCATACCGTGGACCTTAGCCGCAGCTACCAACGCCTCAAACTCCTGCATGGTGCCGAGCTTCTTGTGGATCGCTTTGTGGCCGCCTTCTCTTGAACCTACGGCCCATGGACTGCCCTCATCGCCGGGTTGCGAGAGAACATTGTTGTTTGGCCCTTTGCGAAATGCTTCGCCTACAGGACTAATTGGCGGCAGGTACAACACGTCGAAGCCCATCGCCGCAATGCGGGGCAAGTGCGTTTGGACATCGGTGAACGTACCGTGACGATCCGGATCTGGAGACGCCGAGCGCGGGAACAGCTCGTACCATGTCGAGTAGCGCGCCTTGGCGCGATCTACCCACAGGGCGAACTCTTCGGTGCGCGTTGCGAGCTCCGGGTCAAAGTACTTATTCACCACCTGCTCTAAACCTGGGGTAAGCGGGTACTCGTAGAAAGCCGCGTTCTGGTCCGCCATCCACTCAAGCGACAGCTTCACCTCGGCAAGCGCGAGCGAGTCTGGTTTCTTGGCACGCTTGGCAGCCTCTCCAAGCAGCGATGCGCCTGTCCTCAGAGCCAGAGGTATGTCTTGCGAAGTCTTGTTCTGATCGGGCTTATCTGGATCAGGCTGCGCGGCAAGGCGTTTCTTCAGGTCGTCGCTCCAAGTCCCAAAGTGATCAATCCAACCCTGCACCGCAAACTGCCAGTCTCCTAACTTATCTGCCGTAAACGTAGCCGTGTAGATGTCATTGCCTTGATCCACTAGGGGTTCGGTGCGCCACTTGCGGTCGCCTTTAGGTCGATACAGCAGCTGGCCGTTCACATGATCATGACCATCCCCAAACATCGCCGCGGTGACCGTAACGGTGTCGCCATGAAACCGACGGGCTGGGTAGCGGCCGCACTCGACTTTCGGCCCCTGGAGTTCGACTATGACGCGCTTACGGCCTTCAGAAGGTTTCATGCAGTCAGCTTTCCTATTTGGATTCATCGGGCCTGGATTGACTTGGAGGAGTCCCTGAAATCTCCACTCGCCCCATGCATCATACCTGTAGCATTCAATGTACAGATGCGACTCGGCAGTCTGCCGGTTGCTGACCTGGCGGCATTGAAGTCGATGGAAATGAGAAGACTTGAGCGAACGAAAGCAGAATAAAAACCTTCCTCTTCATGCCTCCCGCATCGAGGATTATGCCCTGATTGGTGACTGTGAGACTGCTGCTCTCGTCTCCCGCGAGGGTTCGATGGACTGGCTCTGCCTGCCGTCCTTCTCGTCTGCCGCATGCTTTGCCGCCCTTTTGGGAACGGCAGACCATGGCTTCTGGAAGATCGCTCCCGAAGGAAAAATCAAGCGCACACGCCGGGCGTATGCAGTGCAGACAATGATCGTCGAAACGACTTTTGAGACCTCCTCAGGCGCTGTCACGCTGATCGACTTCATGCCTATCAAGGGCGAGCACTCGAATGTGATTCGGATTGTGCGTGGCATCCGCGGAGAGGTCGCCATGCGGGCTGAACTTGCTTTGCGTTTCGATTACGGCCGCACGGTTCCGTGGGTGACACGCGACCAGAATGAGTTGCACGCTGTCGCCGGGCCAGACATGGTCGTTGTTCGCGCACGTCACGAGAGTGGCCGCAAGATTGATATGACCGGCGAGGGCCTGACGACAATCGCAGAATTCGTGGTCAGGCAAGGCGATACAGCATCGTTCACGTTGACCTACAGTTCTTCACTTGGCGAGGTGCCAAAGCCTGTCGATGTTGAGGCCTGCCTGACTGAAACGAAACGATATTGGACAAGCTGGATGACCGCCTGCACCTATAAGGGCGAGTACGCCGACGCAGTTGGGCGTTCCCTGATGACGTTGAAAGCGATGACATACAAGCCCTCGGGAGGCATTGTAGCCGCTGTAACCAGCTCACTTCCGGAGAGTATTGGCGGAGTACGCAACTGGGATTATCGGTACTGCTGGTTAAGGGACACGTCGTTTACGCTACTGGTGCTGATGCTTGCTGGATATCGCGATGAGGCCATCGAGTGGCGCAAGTGGCTGCTGCGCGCTGTAGCCGGCGACCCGGCACAAGTGCAGACAATCTACGGAATCTGCGGCGAGCGTGAGTTGCAGGAGTGGGAAGCCGACTGGCTCCCCGGCTACGAACATTCGAAGCCGGTCCGTATCGGCAATGGCGCGGTCGGACAGTTCCAACTCGATGTGTTCGGTGAGGTTGCTGCCGCGCTCGCCCGGACACCTCAAGCCGAAGATGACATTCGCGTCTCTGCGAGTGCGCTGCAGGCCTCGCTCATCAACCATCTCTGCGATGTATGGGAGAAACCTGATGAAGGCATCTGGGAGGTTCGTGGTCCGCGGCGCCACTTTACTCACTCGAAGGTGATGGCGTGGGTTGCCGTTGATCGCGCGATTAAGAGTGCAGATCGTTACGACCAAACGGCCGAAGTTAAGCGGTGGAAGAAAGTCCGCGAAAAGATCCGGGCCGAGGTCCTCAGCAAAGGATTTGATAAGAAGCTCAACAGCTTCGTTCAGTATTACGGTTCAAAGCAGCTGGATGCCTCGTGCCTGCGTATTGCGCTTGTCGGGTTTCTTCCGCCCGAAGATCCACGCATTATCGGCACCGTTGAGGCAATTGCTAAACACCTGATGCCGAACGGTGGATTGAATGCAGGCCTTGTCGAGCGGTACGACACCAGGAAGTCACCCGACGGTCTGCCCGGCAGTGAAGGTTCGTTTCTCGCGTGCAGCTTCTGGATGGTCACAAACCTGTGGTTGATCGGGCGCAAGGAAGAAGCGAAAACCCTGTATGAACGCTTGCTCGCATTGCGTAATGATGTTGGACTTATTTCTGAGGAGTACGACGCGAAAGATAAGCGCCAGGTCGGCAACTTCCCACAAGCACTCTCGCACATCGCGCAGATTCACGCCGCGTTTGCACTATCCGGCCAGTGGAGTCCAGACATAATGAATGATTCAGCACCGTCCTAGGCCAATGGACTCGAGCAACCTGCCGCTGCGGTGCCGCCTCTAAGGAACTTCTGGGCTGATCCACGTGATTGGTCTGCCTGATTGATCCCACTTGCAGCTGCCGCCGCATATACAAACTCTTTGCTTTACAGCCGCGAGAGAATAGGCGCGAATAAATGACCCGCATTCCAAAATCAACGTACAGGCTTCAGCTGCACAAAGGCTTCACATTTGACGATGCAACCAGCATCGCCGAATACCTTCGAGAGCTTGGCGTCTCGCACGTTTATAGTTCACCGTATCTGCAGGCAGCACCTGAGAGTATGCACGGCTATGACGTCGTGGACCATCGTCGTGTGAATGAGGAACTTGGTGGAGCCTCCGCGCACAAGCGTTTTTGCGAAAAGCTGGGCGAGCAGAAGCTGGGCCAGGTACTCGATATTGTTCCAAATCATATGTCGCTTGGCCGCGAGAACCAGTATTGGTGGGATGTTCTCGAAAACGGCACGTCAAGTCGCTATGCCTCGTTCTTTGACATCGACTGGCAACCACAGGAAGAGCGCCTCCGCGATAAGGTGCTTGTACCTATTCTGGGCGATCAGTATGGTCGAGTGCTGCAGTCCGGCGGAATAAAAGTGAAGCGCAATGGCAGTTGTTTTTTTGTGACCGCAGCCGAACAGGAGTTTCCAGTGTCGCCGCCATCGCTTACCGCGATCCTCGTGCGTGCGGCAGAGTACGCAAAATCCGACACAATGAGCTTTCTCGCAGCGTCATACGGACGTCTTCCTGTACCAGAATACTGGGACCGCCGCCTCATCATGACGCGTCACCGGGATAAGACCGTTCTGAACGGAATGCTCAGCCGGCTTTGTACGGAAGACCCCACGGCCTGCGAATCCATCGATCGGTCTGTGAGTGAATTGAATGCAAATCAGGATGGCCTGGATGACTTCCTCAACCAGCAAAGCTATCGCCTTGCGTACTGGAAGACGGCCGACCAGCAACTCGGCTATCGCCGCTTCTTCGATGTGAATACGCTGATCGGTCTACGCATGGAGCGTGAGCACGTATTCGAAGAGACCCACGCACTTATTCTCCAGTGGTTGAAAGAGGGCGTTCTCGATGGCGTCCGAATCGATCATCCAGACGGCCTGCGCGATCCACTCGAATACTTCAACCGTCTTCGTGCAGCCGCGCCCGATGCATGGGTCGTCGCTGAAAAGATCCTTGAGCCTGGTGAGTTTCTCCGGGAAGAGTGGCCCGTACAAGGAACCAGTGGGTACGACTTCTTGAATGTCGTACTAAACCTGCTTCTGCGGCCTGAGGGATTAACAGAACTGACCCGCATCTACCAGGATTTTACGGGCCAATCGACGGACTTCCCAGCGATCGCGCATGACAAGAAGCTGGCAGTGACACAGGAGGCGCTAGGTAGCGATGTCAATCGCCTGACGTCTCTCTTCGTAGACATCTGCGAGTGCAATCGCAATCAGCGCGATTACACCCGTGCGGACATCCGCCGTGCCATTCGCGAAGTCGCGTCCTGCTTCAAGGTCTACCGGACGTACGTGGTCCCTACTCGACAAGAGATCACGCAGGAAGATCGTGAGATCATCACCGCGGCTACGGACTGCGCAAAAGAACTGCGCGTTGATATCGATGGCGGCCTCTTCGACTTCATACGCGACGTGCTCACGATGGAGGTTGCCGGAAAGCAGGAGAGCGAGTTTCTACTCCGGTTTCAGCAGTTCACCAGCCCGGTCATGGCGAAGGGCGTGGAGGACACAGCGTTCTACTGCTACAACCGATTGACTGCATTGAACGAAGTTGGCGGTGAGCCATCGCGCAACGGATCGACAGTAGAAGAGTTCCACGCCTACAACGCAAAAATGCAGGCGACTCATCCGTTCACGATGACTACGCTCTCGACGCATGACACTAAGCGCAGCGACGATGTGCGCGCGCGACTCGCCGTCCTCACGGAGATTCCGGAGGCGTGGGAGTTAGTGATTGAGTACTGGTCCAAGAACAACATGGCGAGCAATGCATGGGAACTTGTTGACCGAGGGACCGAGTATTTCTACTATCAAACACTTGTTGGTGCATGGCCCATCACGCCCGAGCGCATGAAGGCCTACATGCAGAAAGCAATGCGTGAGGCCAAGGAGCGTACCACCTGGGTTGCGAATAACAAGCCGTATGAAGATGCCGTAAACGGTTTCATCGATGCGACGTTCGCGGACGAGGGCTTCATCTCCGAGGTGCAGAGCTTTGTCGACGGCATTCGGCAGGTAGGATGGGTGAACTCCCTTTCGCAGACCCTATTGAAGTGCACTGTGCCCGGTGTGCCCGATCTTTACCAGGGTGCGGAACTTTGGGACCTAAGCCTGGTCGACCCTGACAATCGTCGTCCGGTTGACTACGACCTGCGGAAGAAACTGCTAAGAGAAGCGCAAAATTCGTCGGTAGCTGAGATTATGAAGCGCAGCGATGAAGGTCTGCCCAAGATCTGGACGACACATCGCGTGCTTACCTTGCGCAGGGCGCATCCGGAGTGGTTCGGCGACAAGGCTGCTTACACGCCTCTGATGGTCACGGGACTGAAGGCGCTGCACTGCATCGCGTTTTTACGTGGAGACAGCGTGATCACGGTTGTGCAACGCTGGCCGATGGGCCTTGCCGAAGATTGGGCGGACACGGCGATCGACCTGCCGGCAGGACGCTGGAAGAACTATCTCACCGATGAGTCGCTGCACGGCGCAAGCCTTCCTCTTCATGAACTTCTTCAACACTTTCCGGTCGCCCTGCTTACCAAAGAGGAAAAGTAGTAATGCACGAGTTCAAACTGTGGGCGCCACGTCCGAAGCAGGTAAGCGTCCAGGTAGTTGGCACCGAAGTGTACGACATGACAGGTCCGGATGAACATGGATTCTGGCGCGTGAGTGTCGAAGCTGCTGGCCCCGGCGATGATTACGGATTCCTACTGGACGAAGAGACCCAGCCCTGGCCTGACCCGCGCAGTCAGTGGCAGCCCTACGGAGTACACGGTCTTTCACGCATTTACGATCAGAAAGCGTTCGTCTGGCAGGATAAGTCCTGGCAGGGACCGCCGCTCACGGGCGCGATCATCTACGAGATGCACATCGGCACCTTCACAGTCGAAGGTACCTTTGACTCCGCAATCGGAAGGCTCAACGCACTTGCCGACCTCGGAGTTACCCATCTTGAATTGATGCCCGTTGTCTCCGCACCCGGTAATCGTGGCTGGGGCTATGACGGTGTGGCCCTCTTCGCCGTAACGGAACATTATGGCGGGCCCGAAGCCCTCAAACGATTTGTCGATGCCTGTCACAATCGCGGTCTGGCAGTGCTGCTCGACGTGGTCTACAACCACTTCGGTCCGGTAGGAAACTACACAGGCAAGTTCGCCCCGTATGTAACAGACCGCCACATCACTCCCTGGGGCGACGCGATCAACTTCGAAGAGGCAGGCAGCGATGAGGTTCGCCGGTTCTTCTGCGATAACGCACTCATGTGGATGCGCGACTTCCACTTCGATGGTCTGCGGCTCGATGCAGTGCACGAGTTTATGGACAGGTCCGCAGTCCACTTCATGGAGCAGCTTTCAGCCGAAGTGGATGTAGCCAGTGCCACTCTCGGCCGCCGCTTTGTTCTTATCGCCGAAAGCGATCTTAACGACCCCCGCATTGTCACCCCGCGTGAAGCCGGCGGGTACGGTATGGATGCACAGTGGAGCGACGACTTTCATCACGCGTTGTTCACCATTCTCTTCCATGAAGAAGGCGGCAAAGGTTACTACGACGACTTTGGATCATTGGACAAGCTTGTGAAGTCGATCACCAGTATCTTCGTCTACGACGGCGTGTACTCGAAGTACCGCAAACGTCGCCATGGGCGTCCCGTTGATGGACTGTCTGCGCACCATTTCATTGGCTTCATCCAGAACCATGACCAGGTCGGAAACCGAGCCACTGGAGATCGACTTGAACACTACATTGGCATGAGCAAGGCCAAGGTGGCGGCGGGTATTGTTCTCACGGCGCCGTTCATCCCTATGATCTTTCAGGGCGAGGAGTTTGCCGCATCCACGCCTTTCCAGTACTTCGCGGACCATGAAGATGAAGAGATGGCGAAGCTTGTCTCCGCAGGACGTAAGAGAGAGTTCGCATCCTTCGGTTGGGATGAGGCTTCCATTCCTGACCCCGAGAATCCCGAGACCTTCGTGCGCTCCAAACTTAAGTGGAACGAAGTCCATGAGGGCAGGCACGCGGAGATGCTCGATTGGTTCACCAGGCTGATCCACATTCGTCGAGCGTCGAACTCGCTTAACGATGGCGATACAGGGCACACGAAGATCAGCTTCGATCCCGATCGGAACTGGTTGGTAATGGATCGTGGATTGGTGCAGGTGATCACGAACCTGGGCTCGCAATCCGCTGACTTCAATGTTCCAAGTGGCTACAGACTGATCGCACAATCAGAGCCAGAGATACTGCTCGTGTCTGGCAAGATCACAGTGCCCTGTAACTCACTCGCGATTCTCTCAGGCGAGGAGATCTAGCCAGCGTCTCCACGTTCGTCGATGGGCTGCGACTTTTCTGCTGAGGTGCGCCAGGACGGTGGATCGCTTGCAAGCTTGGTTTTTGGGGCGGAATCTTCCGGGCTCGAAATGCCGACAAGTCTCAGCAGCTTACCGAAAGTTCGAACGACTGGATGCACGAGCGCCTCTTTTATCTCAGACTACGCCGACTTACGGTAGCCTGTAGCTATAAAAGGACCTCCAATGACGATCTTCTCGCGACATCCGATCCAATCTCCACAACTCATTCGGAGCCTCTCCACCGCATTCGTGCTTGGCACGTTCCTGGTAGTCTCCTGGATGGCTCCGCTTTACGCTCAAGACAAGCCAAAGTCAGAACCTGACGTTATCGTTTTTACAAACGGCGATCAGCTTTCCGGTAGCGTTGAGCGCGGCGCGGGCGACTCCATCGTCTTCAAGAGTGACATGGCGGGAGAGATTACCGTTCCCTACGCCAAGATCAAGGAACTACGCACCCATGGTGCCTTTGCCCTGCTGCGCAAAGATACGAAAACGCCAACTACAGATGTTCAGGAAGGCACCATTGTGTATGGCGACAGCAAGCTGACGTTGAGCAGTTCGGCAGGTACGCTCGAGACAGTGGAGGTAAAGAACGTCGATTACCTGATCGACAAGCCCACTTACGACAAGCAGGTAAACACGCGTCCGGGCTTGTTGACCGGTTGGCAGGGCGCTGTCAACGGTGGTGCGTCCTTTGTGCGTTCGACGCAGAACGGATCCACGTTCAATGTAGGTACCACGCTGGTCCGGGCTATCCCGCTCGTCGCTTACCTGCCGCCAAAAAGCCGGAGCACATTCATACTGAGCGAGACGTATGGCAAACTCTCGCAGCCGGTTTTGCCGCAAACTGTTCCGGCGACTCCTGATACCGTCGTGAAGACCGACATCCTGCACACCGGTTTCGAGCAGGACAAGTACTTCTCGCCACGTTTTTACGTGCTTGGTGAGGCTACGTTCGACCACGACTTCTCGCAGATGCTTCGCCTGCAACAGGTATATGGCGGCGGTGTTGGTCTTACCGTGATCCAGCAAGCAAAGCAGCAACTCGACATCAAAGGCAACATCCACTATGAGAAACAGAGTTTTGAAGTTGCTGCCAGCAATCAGAACCTCATTGGAGCAACCCTTTCGGAGCTTTACCACCGAAACCTTTACAAAGGCATCGTCTTTAACGAGAACCTGGATATCCTGCCGGCCTTCAACAACGCGAATGCCTACTCGGGAGATGGTGGAGCGAGCCTGACGCTGCCCGTCTACAAGCGCTTCGGTCTCAATGTCTCGGCGACGGATAACTTTCTTAATGACCCTCCTCCCGGCTCGAGGAAGAACAGCTTTCAATTCCTTACTGGCGTCACCTACACGCTGCCCTAGCCGGTGGATCCTCCGAAACAAAGCTCCGGAGTGTCCCGGGGCTTTGTTCGCAGAGGCATAAACCAGCGTGCCTGCTTGACTCACTTCGCGCTTAGGATTGACATGACCGGATCAGGCAGGGGCTGATCTGCATTCTTCAGGAGCAGGCTTACCTGCCACATCTGCGTGTCGGGTAACACATGCTGATAAGAAGGCATACCGGTCAGGCGGATGCCGTTCGCGACCTTCCAGTAAGTTTCGCCTACTTCGTCGTCGCTTACTCCGACGACGTTTCCTTTCGCATGTTTCTTCCAAAGCTGCGGCGCAGGAGGGTACATGTATCTCGCGAAGGCGACATCGTGCCCGGGAGTGCCATGGCAGGACGCGCATTGCGCTTTATAAACATGCGCACCTGACTCGAAGACATCCTCGCTGGTGCCAAACGGCGCGGTCTTCAGGTCGTGCTCGATGCGCGACCCCAGGGGTAGCTGCACGATGTTCTTTTCGAACGGAAAGGGTCTGTCGGCGACCGCGACCGGCAGCGGTCCAAACCTCAGGTAGGCTGCTGCACCTCCCAAAGCCAGCACCAGCGCCGCAGCGAATCCCAGAATGAATTTCCCAGACCCGCTGCCTGATCTTTTCGACTTAGCCATCTTTGCTCATTCTCCCGCCAACCCTCCAGAAGCTACATTTCGCCGCAGATATCGTCAGGATGTTCTAATAAAGAAGTACGGTCGCGCATCGCTGTTCGTCTCTAAGAGCGGCGGTCTGCCACAGGTTCCACGGTATCAAATTTGAAGGTTCTTGCAGGGGTACATTCTTGATGTTTGTTTTCGAACGAAGCACGAAGGTTTTCGCGGCTGCATTGCTCGTCGCCGTATTCGTCATTGCATCTGTATCAGCTTCGGCACAGTCCACTCGGCGGCAGCGTCGCGAGACAAATGCAAACCGCCAGGCGCGCATCAATCGCATCATCAAGGACACATACACCCGCAAGTACGAAGTCTACGGTGGCGGCGGATATCTCCGCTTTCGTTCTGGCGAGTTCCTGAAACGCAACAACGAAGTCACGTGGGCGAGCAGCGGAACTTACTTCCTGAACCCGAAGCTTGGCATCACTGCTGACGTGCGCGGCTCGTACGGAAACGCCAAGATCCCGAACGTTTTCGCACTCAATGGAGAATTCAAACCTCAGATCAGTGAGTACATGTTCTCTGGTGGCGCCACATACCGGTTCTACACCCATGAAAAGTACGCAGTTTCTGCCGTCGTGACCGGAGGCATTGCACTCGGCAACTTTAACGGCGGAAACAAGGGCGTTGATTCACCGACAGTCGGGCTTTGGGAATCGAACAATCGGCCAGTCGTGACCGCCGGTGTGAACCTCGATTACAACTTTTACCCAAACCTCTCGTTCCGGGTAGTGCCGACCTTCGCGGGTACGACCTTTGTCGGCACAACTGCCACCGGGCCGTTTGCGACGGGCGGTACGTCGACCGGCGGTTTCCAGCCAAACTTTGGTGTAAATGCAGGACTCGTTTACAGATTCGGCAGAATTAAGTAGTTGAATTGTGTGTAGTAAGTTCAAGCGAGCTGCGTCACGCCAGCAGCGAGCACAGCACCCGCATCAACTGTCAGCCAACAGAATCGACATCGGCCGGTAGGTTGTAATCAGCTTTTGCGCACCGGGAGAAGAGTCTTCGATCCTCAGGCTCGCACCGCCTATGTCTGCACTGCCGAATCTATGACAGAGCACATTAACGGTCTGTTGCGCCTCCCAGGAAACGGACATTCAGCTTCCGATCCCGGAAGTCTTCAGGCCGTTGAAGCGGAAGTACGCCTCCTGTCAGATTCTTGCGCGTGTCAGTTCGTGCTTCTGGACGTAAGACACTCGCGGCCTTTCTCGCCTAAAATCGGTACAGGAACTGGCGCACAATGGCACTCATCAAGCAGGACGACTTCATTCAGAGCGTCGCGGACGCGCTCCAATACATCAGCTTCTACCATCCCGTGGACTACATCACGAACCTCGCACGTGCCTACGAGCTTGAGCAGTCACACGCCGCCAAAGACGCGATGGCGCAGATCCTGATCAACTCCCGCATGTGCTTCGAGGGTCACCGGCCCATCTGCCAGGACACCGGCATCGTGACCGCATTTGTAAAAGTCGGCATGACCGTGCAATGGGAGCCAAGCTCCGTGCACGGCATGATGACCATGCAGCAGATGGTCGATGCCGGAGTTCGCCGGGCCTGGAAGGACCCTGACAATACGCTGCGGCCCAGCCTGCTCGCTGATCCCGCATTCAGCCGCAAGAACACGGGCGACAACACGCCGGCAATGGTCGTGGTCTCGCTCGTCGATGGAGATGCGGTCGATGTGACCGTGGCCGCGAAGGGCGGTGGATCTGAGGCGAAGTCAAAATTTGCCATGCTCAACCCCTCGGACTCGGTCGTCGACTGGGTGCTGAAGACGGTGCCGACGATGGGCGCGGGCTGGTGTCCGCCAGGAATGCTTGGCATTGGCATCGGCGGCACGGCGGAGAAGGCGATGGTCATGGCGAAGGAGTCTCTGATGGACCCCATCGATATGCAGGAGCTGATCGCTCGCGGCGCCGAGACAAAGATCGAGGCACTTCGCATCGAGCTCTACGATAAGGTGAATCAGCTCGGCATCGGGGCGCAGGGGCTCGGCGGACTCACGACCGTTCTCGACGTGAAGATCATGGACTTCCCCACACATGCGGCCAATTTGCCAGTTGCCATGATCCCGAACTGCGCCGCCACTCGGCACCTGCACATACGACTCGACGGCTCAGGGCCGGTGATGGCTGACCCGCCATCGATCGACGCGTGGCCGAAGCTGGTCTACGACGTGCATACCGCCCGCCGCGTAAATCTTGACACTGTCACGCACCAAGAGGTGAAGACGTGGAATCCTGGCGAGGTTGTCCTGCTCTCGGGCAAACTGCTGACCGGTCGCGATGCCGCACATAAGCGCCTGATAGACATGCTGAACAGAGGTGAGCAGCTTCCGGTCGACTTCAAGGGTCGCTTTATCTACTACGTTGGTCCGGTTGAGGCTGTTCGTGACGAAGCCGTCGGCCCGGCAGGCCCCACGACCGCTACCCGTATGGACAAGTTCACCCGCCAGCTGCTTGAGGCAACTGGCCTGTTCGGCATGATCGGCAAGGCCGAGCGCGGTGCCGAAGCCATCGCTGCAATCAAGGACCACGAAGCGGTGTACCTGATGGCGGTTGGAGGTGCGGCTTACCTCGTTTCGAAGGCCATCAAGCACGCTCGGGTGCTAGCGTTTGAAGACCTTGGAATGGAGGCGATCTACGAGTTTGAGGTCGTCGATATGCCGGTCACAGTTGCCGTGGACTCGAAGGGCACCAGTGTACACACCACTGGCCCAGCGGAGTGGAAGCAGAAGATTGCCGCCACCCTTGCCGGCGTTCCCATACTGCAGTAGGGCTGCAGCAAACAGCCTGCTAGGCGATCTCGCGCGAGTAGGTCGCTGTTGGCTCTTGCGGCAAAGTGCTTTCGCGCCGTGGCACTGTCCGGCGCAGGAATCGAGCGAGAGATTCTATGCACGGTACAAAAAGTGCCAGAAACAGAATGATGCCGACGGAAATGAGAAAAGAACTGAGTGCCTGGGGCATAGCTATTCTCCGGTTACGTGTTGGGGATCACGAAGGAGGCGCCTTGATGTGCGTGGCGCAGGTTGTCGAATGGGCCTTTAGTTCGCGTCGGTCCTTGTGCTCCGGCGAAGTAAGCGAGACTGGCCCGAAAACACAGCAGTCGCTCAGCGGGGAGCGACCAGGTAGAGATCCTCGGCAGGGGTTCTATGCCTTGAATGAAGTGAGTGTGCCACAGCCCGGTTAAGGATGACAGTTAAATTCGGTCTTGTTTGTGCAAATTTTTGTCTGCCGGAGCTGGTGTGTATGACGGAAGACAGAGGTGTTTGCTGGAGATTTTGCTCGATCGTACCCAAAGCTTCGCCGTCCGCGATTTAGCTGATGTGTGAGGTGTGTTCGCTGCCGGATGGAACGGGGCCTGCCGAGGGAGTTGCCTTGCGCGATAGAACAAAGCTGCGCTTGGACCGGCGCTCGTCCGAGGCATGATCGATCTTCTTCCAGAATCCGACAAAGTAATCCACCGCCGAGATGATCGAGACGACACACATCCAATAAATCGCCGTCACTGCAATGAAACGTACGCCGACGACAAAGCCCCCATGGACTTGTGGAAACCACAGCCAGTAGTTCCAACGATGTGCCAGGATAGAGGCAACAACCGACACGATCTGAATGACCGTCTTGAGTTTTCCGATCTCAGAGGCTGAGATGGTAAAGCCCTCGGCGACGGCAATCGATCGTAATCCAGAGACAAGGAACTCGCGGCCAATCACAAGCACGGCAATCCAGGGCGGCACGATCTGCGGCGTATACGCGACGAGAATGATGAACGCCGCCGAAACCATCAGTTTGTCCGCGAGCGGATCGAGCAGGATGCCCATGGTGGTGATCTGCTTACGCTTGCGTGCAAGATACCCATCCAGGCCGTCGGTGATGCTGGCAAGGATGAAGACCACGGACGCAATGATCTCCTGCTCACCACCCAGTAGTCCGGATTGGCCATGGCCCTGAAACGGAAAACCCTTTGAAAGTATCCAGATCAGCAGGGGCAATGACAGAACGCGACTCATCGTGATGGAGTTGGGCAGATTCATCGCATTGGAACTTCCGACCGCACGCACCGCAGTCCGTCTTCCATTCGAGCGCAGACGGCGGTTAGAAGCATTCTGTCACATCGGCGGGCCGATCGTTTCCGCCTTCGATTCTGGCGACACGCCTTTCGGGCGAAACTTCCCTGTTTGGTTTTCAAGGCAACTGGAAGCCAGGGTATCAAGGGCTTCCTCCACTGGAGAGTGCGTGGTAACGTTGTGCTCATCACGTCAAACCTGCTCTGCCTCCAAGGTGTGTCTCATCGTGCGATCTCGGGTCTTCAGCTTAGCCGCTACACTCTGTTTCGTGCTGAGTTATGCCGTGACCTTTACACCTCGCACAGAGGCGCAGATCCGGGTCAGCGCAGCTGAGAGATCCAGGCAATCGAATCCGGCACCCCTCGTGCATCCAGACGACCTGATTGCTACCTCACTGGCACTTGACCTGTGCGTGGATGGATCCGCCTCCTATCCGTGCCCAAATCCGATTACCTCAGACAACACCTACCTACCCGCAATCACATTGACGTATGGACAGATGCTTGACGGCATCGTCTCCTACGCGCCGGGTGGTTTGCAGAACGGCACCATCACCATCTATAAGGACATGACCGCGGTCTGCACCCTGGTCGTCGGCGTCGACCCTGCCTGCCCGCCGAACAGCACCATCTTCGATGCGGGCAACTACACCATCTCGGCAACGCTGACGTTTCCTCCGGGATCCACATACGCAAACTTCGACACCAACGTAGGTCCATGCAGCGCCGCGCCAACCTGCAGTGTGGTTGTGTCGGTGGCGAAAGATACATCATCGATTGCGCTGCGGAGTTCCGGGAGCCCCGCAGCGCTTCGTACACCGGTCACGTTTACGGCGACAGTCACAGGCGGCTACCCTGCGACACCGACGGGCGAGGTGGTCTTCGCAATCGATGGAGTCAGCGTTCCCGGAGTCATGATTAATGCCAATGGCGTTGCCTCCTATACGACCTCTTCACTTTCGTTAGGCATGCACGCGATCACCGCGAGTTACGCAGGGGCGACCGACTTCCTTCCTGCGGAAGACGCGGCGTTCCAACAGCAGATTGTGCCACCGGCCACGATAACGACCGTAGCATCCAGCCTTAACCCATCGAACGTCGGCGACAATGTGACCTTCACCGCAAGCGTCGCAACGACTTCGATCCTGGGTGTGACGCCGACAGGCGCAGTGACCTTCAAGGACGGTACAGCGTCCTTCGCGACGGTCTTGGTCACTCCCAAAGGCACGCAAAACGTTGCGCAGACTACCATCTCGACGCTGGGTGAGGGTACGCACAACATTACCGCGATCTACTCCGGCGATGCGGCGACTTCGGCCAGCGTCTCTCCTGTACTGATGCAGCGTGTGGACTATCCAGTGACGGTTACGCCGCCTGGATACACGCTGACGGTTACGCCATCGCCGGTCACGACCGTCGCCGGGCTGACGGCGAACCTGATTGTGACAGTCACCCCGGTTGGCGGCTTTGCCGGCTCGGTGGCACTCAGTTGCAGCGATCTTCCTGGCGAATCCGCATGCTTGTTTGGCGAGGCGGCAATCCCGGTGGGAGGCGGTACGACCACGCTTGCACTGAGCACAACGGCACCGCACGACTGCGGCTCAAACGTGCCGTACGGAGGGTATGGAGCTTCGCTTGGAGGTTACGGAGCTTGGCGGCGGCGCATCAGCGGCGGAGTGCTTGCCGGTGCGCTGCTGTTCTTCTTTCCTCGCCGCCGCAGGTTCGAACGAAGCGTGCGGGCTCTGCTGGCATTGTTTGTGGCATGCGGGTTGGCGAGCCTGATGGGATGCGGCTCCCCGAACTGCACGGATTTCGGCACGGCGCCCGGCCATTACACCTTCAAGGTGGTCGGATCGGTTCCTCTGACCAGCCCGGTGACCACGACCTCTGCTGCGAATGATGACGGGAACATCGTGGCGAACCAGACCGCAAGCGTTGCGCTAACGGTGCAGCCCTAGCTTCCGCGGACGCCATGACAGGACCGCAAAAAGGGTGCCTCCTGTGAGGCACCCTTTTTGCGGTCCAAAGTCCAGCCTACGCGTAGATGCCGCGCTGTTTCGTTGTGTAAGCCACGCGATCAATTGCAAGCATGTATGCGGCAATGCGATTGTTCACCGCGTGCGTTGTAGCGTAGTGGACAACGTCATCGAAGCTCGCCGACATGATGGTATCGAGCCGCTGGTTTACCTCCACCTCTGTCCAGAAGTAGCCCATGCGGTCCTGCACCCACTCGAAGTAGCTGGTCGTCACGCCGCCGGCGTTCGCCAGAATATCCGGGATAACAAAGACGCCCTTCTCCTCGAGAATGTCGTCTGCAACGACCGTGGTGGGGCCATTCGCGCCTTCGCAGAGAATGCGGCACTTCAGGTGTGCTGCGTTCTGGCTAGTGATGACGTTTTCGGTGGCGGCAGGGATGAGGATCTCGCACTCGCGAGTCATCAACTCGTCTTTGTCTGCGGCCTCTGCGCCGCTGAAACCGTTGATGGTTCCGGCACGTTTGCGATGTGAGGTAAGCGATGGGATATCGAGCCCGTCGGCGTCATAGAGAGCGCCGTCGAACTCCGTGATGCCGATGATGGTGTAGCCCTTCTCGTAGAGGAGCTTTGCCGCATTCGAGCCGACGTTGCCGAAGCCCTGGATGATGACACGGCAGCCCTCGACAGGAAGGTTCAGGTACTTCAAAGCGGAGTCGCAAACGACCGAGATTCCACGTCCTGTTGCTTCGCGGCGTCCCCTGGATCCCCCGATGTTTACGGGCTTCCCGGTTACGACTGCCGTGACGGTCTGACGCATGTGCATGGAGTAGGTATCCATGATCCAGGCCATCGTCTGCTCGTCGGTGCCCATGTCGGGTGCGGGCACGTCCTTCTCCGGACCGATGAACTCGATCAACTCGGCAGTGTAGCGGCGGGTCATGCGCTCGAGCTCGCCCTGCGACATCTTCTTCGGGTTGCAGATCACCCCGCCCTTGGCACCGCCGAATGGGATGTTGACCACGGCGCATTTCCACGTCATCCAGGATGCAAGCGCCCTTACTTCATCGAGTGAGACATCGGGCGAGTAGCGAATGCCCCCCTTGCCCGGACCGCGGGCGATCGAGTGCTGAACGCGATACCCGGTGAAGACTTCAATGGTGCCGTCATCCATGGCTACGGGTATGTGAACAATGATCTCGCGCTGGGGATAGCGAAGCACCTTCCACACGCCGGGATCGAGGTTGAGTTTCTTTGCGGCGATATCGAAACGAGCCGCTTGTGCCTCCCAGGGATTCGTCTCCTGCTCAAGTGACATTTGTTCGAACTTTACAGGCTCAAGCGTCGTGGGTTGAGCCGGGGTGTTCATTGCAGACATGATGGTTTCCTTTTTCTTCTTCAATTCGGTTTTCGGTATCAGCGATTCAGCGGTCATATTCTTACCTTCGTGCCGGTGCTCCCGACGTCATGGTTGGGGCCAGCGGCAGTCGAAGTATAGGCTTCGGCAACAACGCTTTACAAACTTCCAGGACAGATACAAGAAGGTACTTCGGAGTGTTCCCGATGCTGCGACCTCACGCCTGCTTGGACCTTGGTTTGATGGTCTGAGTATCGGGTCCGGACACGCATTTATGATGAACAGGCGATGCCGAACCCGTCTCTAACACTTCCGTCTGCCCGCGAGTTCAAATCGCTCTCCAAATTACATACGCTCATTCCCGTTCATCGGACTGTAGTTGCCGATCTCGAAACTCCGGTTTCGGCATTTCTGCGTATTGCAGCCGACGCTCCCGAGGCCTTTTTGCTGGAGTCGGTGGAAGGCGGCGAGCGCGTGGGCCGTTATACCTTCATCGGCATCGAGCCCTACAAGAAGATGGTCTGCCGCGGAACTTCGATCGTGGTCGAGGAAGGCCGCAAGCGGCGAGTTTTCGAGGGCGACATATTTGAAGAGCTGAAGAAAGCCTTGAGCGGACATATCCCGGCACGGCTTCCCGGGCTACCTCCATTTACAGCCGGAGCCGTCGGATTCTTCGCGTACGATGTTGTCCGTCAAATAGAGAAGCTGCCGTCGCTTGCGAAGGATGAGCTCGGAGTTCCGGATGCTTGCCTGATGTTCTTCGACCAGGTAATCGCCTTCGACCATGTGAAGAAAGAGATCCACCTGATGGTGACCGCCGACCTGAAGCGCGACAGGCACGAGGGTGCCTACGAGAAGGCAGGGCGGCGCCTGAACAAGCTCGAAAAGCGACTGGCTGGCGCTCTCCCCAAAGCCCCGCGCCGCGACGTCCAAGGCAAGCTGAAGATTTACCCGCGGACGCCCAAAGCTGCATTCCTTAAGGCAGTCGCGAAGGCAAAGGAGTATGTCGCTTCGGGCGATGTCTTCCAATGTGTGCTCTCGCAGCGCTTTGATTGCGAGCCTGAAGTGGATGCGTTTGAAGTCTACCGCGCCTTACGCATCGTAAATCCGTCACCCTATATGTACTTCCTGCGCTTCGGCATGGAGCCGGGTCCTGGTTCTGCCAAGACCAAAGCCACCGTCGCGCACATCGTCGGTTCGTCGCCGGAACTGCTGGTAAAGGTGCATGGCCGCGACGTGGAGTACCGACCCATTGCCGGCACTCGCGCCCGCAGCGCAGATGAAACAGAGGACCGGGCGCTTGAAGCCGACCTTCGAGCGGATGAGAAAGAAGTGGCCGAGCACATCATGCTCGTCGACCTCGGACGCAACGATGTGGGCCGCGTCAGCGAGTTTGGCAGCGTCCGGGTCAAGGACCTGATGTTCGTCGAACGCTACAGTCATGTCATGCACCTCGTCAGTTCCGTCGAAGGCAAGCTGAAGAAAGAGCTTGCGCCCATTGACGCGTTCAAGGCATGCTTCCCTGCTGGCACCCTAAGCGGGGCGCCAAAGATTCGTGCCATGGAGATCATCGAAGAACTTGAACCGGCGCGGCGCGGCGTCTATGGCGGCAGCATCCTTTACGCAGACTTCAATGGCAATCTCGACAGCTGCATCGCCATTCGCACCTTGTTCATGGATGGCAAGCAGGGATACATTCAGGCTGGTGCGGGCATCGTCGCCGACTCGATAGCCGAGAACGAGTTTGCCGAGTGTGGCAACAAGGCACGCGCCGTTGTCCGTGCCATCGAGCGCGCTCGAGACTTCTAGCTCCATCCCCGCACCTCCAAAAAACCGCGTCCAGCATCCAAGCCGGACATGAATGTAGCGAACAACAATGAGCCGCGGCAGATCCCGGACACTGTCCAGACAAACATTCGCTCCGTTGCTGAGATGGAGATTGCGCTCGAAAAGAGCCGCAGCGTCAGCGACCGTATTGCCGACCTGATTGGCGGCTTCTCGGGAAGCATGGCATTCGTCGCACTGCATGTGCTGTGGTTTGTCGCATGGTTCCTCATTAACACCGGCCTCATTCCAGGAATTCCCCGGTTTGACCCCTACCCCTTCATCCTGCTCGCAATGATCGTCTCGGTTGAAGGTGTCCTGCTTAGTACCTTCGTGCTGATGAAACAGAACCGCATGCAGAAACGAATCGACCTTCGGGATCAGCTCAATCTGCAGATCGACCTGCTCGCCGAGAAGGAGGTGACCAAGTCACTGCAGCTTCTGGCTGCCATCTGTGAGCATCTTGAGATCAAGGGATTCAAGAAAGATCGCGAGCTGGATGAGCTCGCGAACACCACCTCGGTCGACATGATCGCCAAGCGGGTCCAATCGGATCTCTCAGAAGATTCCAATGCTGGTGCGTAGTGGATTGACGAACTCACAACCGCGCAACGAATTGTTCGGCTCTCCCAAGTCGCATGAGGACCCATGCAGATTGCCCTATGCTCCCGGCATCACAGGGTCAGCGAGAGGACAGAAGCACTCGCACTCAATAGATTTCAAGGAGCAACAACGATGGCCACTTCAAGATTCGAGTCCACGATTAACGCGATCAAGCAGGGTGCAAAGGCCCTTACCGTAGAGAAGGCAGTAAGCAACATCGAAGGCTGGGAAGACTACCTCTCGAAGCACGATCATGAAGGCGTAAAGCGCGTCATCACGGATCTTGGCAAGCTGAAGAAGTTGCTGCACGCAAAGGAGCTGGACGGCGAGGCAATCAAGACCCTCCTCCAGAAGCTCGGCAAGGAGACAACCGCGGTTGCAGGAGACGAGACCACGGCATCTGCCAAGCACATCAAGGAGCTCGGCGCGGCGCTTTCAGAGGCGGCATAACGATACGGCGAGATCAGCGGGTGGCAGCATGCTTACCCGCTGATTTTGCATGTTTTTCGCGCGGGCGTGCTTCCGCGTGTGGGTCGTCAAAAGCGTAGAATAGCCTCACTTGCATGGTCTTTGTTCTCGATAATTACGACTCGTTTACCTACAACCTGGTGCAGTACATGGGCGAGCTCGGTGCGGAGATGGTTATCCGGCGCAATGATGAACTGACTCCGGCTGAGGTGGAGGCGATGCATCCCGAGCGAATCTTGATCTCGCCCGGACCCTGTACACCGCAGGATGCAGGCATCAGCATGGACCTCATCAAGCACTTTGCCCGGCCAGATGCTTCCCGGCGGGTGCCAATCCTCGGTGTGTGTCTTGGCCACCAGGCGATCGGTGCGGCGTTCGGCGGCCGCGTCGTGCGGGCAGCAAAGCTGATGCATGGCAAAACCAGCGAGGTCGAGCACGATGGTCGCACAATCTTCAAAGGGATTCCTTCCGCGATGATCTGCACCCGGTATCATTCCCTTATTGTTGAAGATGAAGGTTTGCCGGAAGTGCTGCAGGTGTCCGCGCGAGCAGTCGCCGGGGCACCAGACGAGAGTGGCAGCTTGGGTACGATAATGGCTTTGCGGCATCGTGAACTGCCGATCGAAGGCGTTCAGTTCCACCCGGAGAGCGTGCTGACGGTGCACGGCAAGAAAATCATCGAAAATTTCCTAAGGATGTAGAGGCCTTGATGAGAATGCAGCGCACCGGAGCGAGGTCGGCAATATCTTCATCCGCTTGGGCATTCGCATGGGTACCCGCCTGGATTTGCGCCTGCGCGACAACCTGGGCGCTCGCTGGTTCAGTGGCTTCTGCACAGATGCCGATCGGCAGCGTTTCGACTTTGGATGCAACGGTAACCGGAGCGAGTTCTGTGGCGAACGATCGTGCCCAGCTTGGAACCAACGGGACTGTCATCGCGAAAGACCACGTCGCGTTCGTGTCACTGCTTCGCGGCGGGTCGCTGAAGGTATGCGCCACCAGCGGCGTGCATCTGACAGCGGGAACAGCATTGCCTGCAAGCTCGGCAGCACCGGCCTCAACACTGCCGGGCTCTGAAGCTGCGTCGAGTGCCGCGAGCCCTTCAGCTCCAGGGACAGACTTAGAGGCACCGGAAGCCGGGGCGGCAGCTTCCGGCACGCCCGCAACTGCGGCAACAACATCGGCACCACTGACGTCGGCACCGCTCATGGTGGCACTTGACCGCGGCGCAATGGAGCTGCGTATGGGCACGGTGCCTGGCGACATCGTCATGACCCCTGATCTGCGTTTCAGCTTCAACGGCGATGGCCAGCTTGACGTTCGCATCCGCGTGACGCGTAATGGCGACACCTGCATCGAGAACCGCGTCGCAGGGCTGTTGGGTCATCCAGGGCTCAAGGTGGGCAGCCTTTTTGGGAGCGAGAGCTATGATGTGCTGCCAGGACAGCATGTGCTTTTCGAAGGTGGCAATCTGCACGAGGTGGTCGACAATGAGTCGTCCCCCTGCGGTTGCCCGGAGGAAGCGGTGAAGCCGCCACCGGTAGCTGAGGTCGTGACCAGGAAAGGCGTAAAGATCACAGGGACTGAGGCTGCTGCGCAGCACCCTTTCCCAGCGGATGTAAGCCAGGGACTTGCGCCCTCACCTCCTGTACCCCAGGCTGCGCCGCAGGTGACACATACGCAGGTCGCAACGACGCTGGTTTATACGGGCGATGGAGCGGATACGGCATCGAAGAAGGACACTCCAGCCATGATGCCCGCACCGGTAGGAAAGAAGGGCTTCTTCCATGGCTTAGGCAAGTTCTTTAGGAAAGTCTTTTAGTCGGCTGCGTCCTGGAGCAGACAAGTACGCTACGCCTGCCTGAGCTACAATCGATAGGTTGCGAGACCAGCCGTGAGAGATCCGGCACGGTCGCTGCCAACTCTGGATTCTTATAGCAATCCTCCAGAACCACTCATAAAGATCAGGGGTTTTCTTCTATGTCGATTCCCGCAACGCAGATGCGCCCGGGCATGATCATCAAGTACAACAGCGACTTGCACATGGTCTTCTCGGTCGAGCACAGGACGCCTGGAAACCTGCGGGCGTTTATCCAGGCGAAGTTGAAAAATGTACGAACGGGAGCGATGTTCGTGGAGCGTTTTCGTTCGCCTGATCCCATTGAGCGCGTATACGTCGATGAGATCAAGATGGAATTCCTGTACAACGACGGCGAAGATTACTACTTCATGGACGACAAGTTTGAGCAGACGATGCTGCGCCGTGAGACGCTGGGCGACGCGGTGGAGTTCCTAACGCCAAACCTTTCAATAAGTGTCAGCTTTCATGATGGCAAGGCCGTAGGCATCGAACTGCCAACGCATGTCGAAATGACCGTGATGGAGACGGAGCCAGGCATCAAATCTGCGACCGCGTCTTCAGTAACCAAGCCGGCGAAGATGGAGACCGGGTTGGTGGTGCAGGTGCCTCCGTTTATCAATGAAGGCGAGAAGATCAGGGTTGATACGGCAGAAGGCGCTTACATGAGCCGGGCGTAGTAGCGGCCGCGATACTGCTATGGTGATGCATTACATGGTCCGGGGACGGGTTCAGGGCGTCGGGTTTCGCTGGTATGTGCATCGCGAAGCAGCGGAGATTGGGCTGCGCGGGTGGGTACGGAATACGGTCGACGGCTGCGTTGAGATTATGGCGGCTGGAACTCCAGAGCAGATTTCCGAGTTGCATGCGGCTGTAAAAAATGGCTCGCGGGGTAGTCGCGTCGACGCCGTAATGAAACACGAATTAACCGAGAGCGAAGGCGATGCTCTGGGACCATTTCAAATTGAAGGAGCCTGGTAGATGCAAATCAAAGAGAAGATCAACTGCGAGCCGCTGAAGGAGTTGATCCGCACTGTACCGGACTTCCCCAAACCAGGAATCCTGTTTTACGACATCACGACACTGCTGAAGGACAAGACCGGATTTGCGCAGCTGATCGATGCATTCGCGGCGTACTACATCGGTAAAGAGATTGACCTGGTGCTTGGAATTGAGGCGCGCGGATTCATCTTCGGGCCGGCTCTGGCGTACCGATTGAATGCGGGTTTTGTGCCCGTGCGTAAGCCAAAGAAGCTGCCATCAACGACGGCCAAGGTCACCTATGACCTCGAGTATGGGACGGATTCGCTGGAGATTCATCTGGATGCGATAGAACCTGGGCAGCGGGTGCTGATCGTCGATGACCTGCTGGCTACGGGCGGCACGATGGAGGCGACGGTGAAGCTTGTGCGGCAGCTTGGCGGCGACATTGTGGGGCTTGGATTCGCGATTGAACTGGACTTCTTGAAGGGTGCGGCCAAGTTCCGGGAGTACGACGTATTCAGCCTGCTGCACTACGACGAGTAGCCCGGGCGCATCTCAACTCGTAACGTACGGATCGAGAATTGGAGAATTAAATGAAGTCGCATGGATATGCAGCACATGACGCGAAGTCGGCACTGGTGCCGTTTGATTTTGAGCGCCGCGAGCCGGGGCCGAAGGATGTTGTCGTTGGCATCGATTTTTGCGGGATCTGCCACTCAGACATTCACCAGGTCAGAAACGAGTGGGACAACGCAATCTACCCCATGGTTCCCGGACATGAGATCGTTGGGCATGTAACGGCAGTCGGTGCCGAGGTTACGAAGTTTAAAGTAGGTGATCTGGCGGGTGTCGGTGTGATGGTTGACTCGTGCCGGGTCTGCGAAAACTGCAAGGCCGAGGCGCAGCCCTACTGCGAGAAAGGCATGGTCGGGACTTACAACGCAAAGACGTATGACGGCGAGCTGACATTCGGAGGGTATTCAAACAACATTGTTTGCGATGAGAAGTACACGCATACAATCTCCCCGAAGCTGGATCTTGCGGCAGTAGCTCCCCTGCTGTGCGCGGGAATCACAACATACTCGCCGCTGAAGCATTGGAAGGTTGGACCAAGCTCGAAGGTAGGCGTAGTCGGGTTGGGTGGTCTTGGACACATGGCGCTAAAGTTTGCCCACTCCTTCGGTGCGCATGTGGTGCAGTTCACGACATCGGCGGGCAAAGCTGAGGATGCAAAGAGGCTCGGTGCGGACGAGGTCGTGGTGACCAAGGATGCAAACGCGATGCAAGCGCATGCGCGGAGTCTGGATTTCATCATTGACTGCGTTTCGGCGCCGCACGACATGAATGCTTACCTGGCGCTGTTACGGCTGAATGGAACACTCTGCCTGGTTGGGCTGCCTGAGGTGCCGCTCGAGATCGCGGCGTTCTCGATGGTGGCGGACAGGCGGTCGCTTTCGGGATCGATGATTGGCGGAATGGAAGAGACGCAGGAGATGCTGGATTACTGCGCTGAAAAAGGCATCGTTTCCGATATTGAGCTCACAACCGTGGACAAGCTGCCGGAAGCATATGAGCGGGTGGTCAAGGGCGATGTCAAGTATCGATTTGTAATCGATCTGAAATCACTCTAGGTGTTTTGTATTGCCTACAGGCCGTGCCTCTTGGCACGGTCTTTCGTTTTCGGGTGAGCTGCAATGCCTGCAGCTTGCGGGAATGCTCAGTGGCGCAAACTTACGCGTTACCGATGGCGACAGCTTCTCATTCGGTGGGAATGAAAAACATCCCTGCTGATCAAAGGACGAGATGGTCCGGGGGCGTGACCACTGGGCCAGCGTTGTCCTCAGGCAGTCGGCCGAAGACGCGCTCGGGTGGGATGTCGTCATTGATGACCGGAAGAGTGGGCAGATTGTCTGTGCTGCCTGCTTCCTGCATGACCGCAGCCGCGTGCTCAAGTACTTCGTCTACGGTCATCGTGTACATCTCGCGGCCATTGTCGTAGCCGGTCTCGATGATGGATTTGAGGTAGCGGCCAGCAAGTTGGGCGGCAAGGTAGTCGGTAATGACCTTGCCCGTGCGGCGTTTCTGCTCTACCCACGCTGTGTTGGGCAGAGCGATCCAAATCGCACGGGGGCGGGTTGAGCCGCTTTGCACGGAGTAGCGGACGTCTGTGGCGTCAGCGTGGCGGGTGGCTATGGCGACGACCGTTCCCTTCCAGGTGCAGTGGAGGACTTCCTCGGTCCAGCGGTCGGTCACTTTGAAGTCTTCAAACATGGCACTAGCTTATCGCAGATTGCGAGGCGAGTTTCGTGTGAGCGGATTCCGATTGGCTGAGGCAGCGTCCCGGTCACCTAGCAAGCCCGGCTGGATTTCTTATGTCCCCTACAGGACATAATGGTGTACTATCACAGCAAATCACACAGCTTCCAGGCAACCAGAGAGGTATAAATGCCGGAATCCGCACTCACTTCGAGGATCAGTTCGCCTGAAGCCATCGCCCAGACCGCCAAGGTCATCCTGGACACCGTTCGCCAGATAGTGCACCATCCTTTCCGCGTTCGAATGCGGACGCGGACCGATGGGCGAGGTGTTCTGCTGGATCTCTTCGTAGCTCCCGAAGACCTGGGCAGAGTCATCGGAAAACAAGGTCGGACGGTGCGCTCTCTCCGCGTCATTCTGAGCACGATATCCAGCAAAACAGACGTTCGCTTTGAGTTGGACGTGCAAGCGGAGCAAGTATGAAGCATGCCGCTGTTTCCCTCCAAGCAGACTTCAAGACGGACCATGCCGGTGATCTATGAATCCCAGGCATGCAGCGCCGATGAACTCGCAGGCAGCGCGGGTTCGGTTGTTCTTCGACCAGACAAGCGACGAAAAGCTCCTGGTTCTCGCTGAAGTACTTTCTGCTGCACCCTCTCACGAGAAGCGTCACCTTTCCATTCATACCTTTGAGCATGAGGACAGATTTCTCGAACTTCTGGTGATGGCCGATCTGCCTGTAAAAGACACATCCCTGGTGGCTGGAACTGTTCTTCGGTCGGTCGATCAGTCACTGCGTGACCGCAACTGGCTGGAGTTGAGCCTGACAGAGGAGCAGATTGTCGCGCTTGGACTGGAGGGTGACCGGCAGGTCGCACACAGGGATGTTCGAGCTTCTCAGGATGAACTTCTCGCAGGTGGAGCAGCATTCGGCTTCTCGGATAATTCGAGCCAGTTCTACCAGTTCTTGATCCACTCACCCACACCATTCGTGATGTTGAGCGGGCCGCAGCACCGCGTGACCTTCATCAACCAGCCCTATGTTGATCTAATTGGCAAAGCAACACAGCAGGAAGTGTTGATGAAAACCATCCGGGAGGTGCTCCCCGAGTTGGAAGGACAGCCGTTCTTCAGGTGGCTGGACGAGGTGTACCTAACCGCAGTGCAGCACGTTGGCAAACAGCAAGTGGCCCACATGCGCAAGGTAAACGGGACGGGCTACGAGGACCGGTACTTCGACTTCGTTTACCACCCGGTAAGGAATGACCGGGGCTGCGTGTATGGCGTGATGGTACAGGCTGCGGACGTAACGGAGAGGGTGCGCGCTGAAGCGGTGAGTGAACATCGCGAAGAGACTCTCTTTCGGCAATGGGCAGAACTCGACGCAATCTACCGGACGGCACCTGTTGGCATGGCACTGCTGGACGCCAAGACACTGGAAGTGCTGCGGATCAACGAAAAACAAGCGGAGATGATGGGCGCTCCAGCGGCCGAGTTGCTGGGAAAGAAAGCGCTCGATCTAGTATTCATTCCGCAAGCTTTGGCGGAACTGTTTCGACGCGTGGCAGCGGGCCAGACGGTGCGTAATGCGATCGTCGAAAAAGCGATTGCCTCGAGAGCGTCAGGCCACCGCACCTGGCTGGTGAATATCAGCCCATTTCTGGGCGCTACGGGGGAGGCGCTGGCGTTTACGTCAATTTCGATGGAAGTGCCGGATGAGGGGTAACGACGGCGCTTCGATCTAGTTCAAAGCTGCACGTCTCAGACGTGCGTTTGACACGTCCAAGACACACGCAGCGGCAGCTCTCCTCACAAACGTCGCCGGATGTGAAATCACGATCGATCGTGTGCGGTCCGGCAGCGAATAAAGTACGAAACTCCGCGCTATAATCCAGCATGCTTACCGACCTTAATCTCGCCTGGGCGCATCCCGTAACTGCTGAATGGTTCCTCGGCAGATTTGGCTCCCCAACCGAACCGCAGATTGAAGGTTGGCCAAGTATTGTCACGGGCGATGCGACGCTGATCTCCGCCCCCACGGGATCAGGAAAGACGTTAGCGGCATTTCTTGTGGCGATCGATACGCTGCTGCGGCAAGCGATTGCGGGCACGCTTGAAGCAAGCACACAGGTGGTGTACGTGTCGCCGCTGAAGGCGCTCTCAAACGACGTGCAGAAGAACCTCGATCTGCCGCTGCGGGAGATTCAGCAGCTTGCAATGCAACGAGGATACCTATGCCCCGAGATTCGCACGGGAGTACGCACCGGAGACACGCCGACGAAGGACCGCGCGGCCATGCTGCGAAATCCGCCGCACATCCTCGTGACCACCCCGGAGTCGCTGTACCTGCTGCTAACTGCAGGCAAATCGCGCGAGAACTTGCGGCGTGTACGGACGATTATCGTAGATGAGATTCATGCCGTGGCGGACGATAAGCGTGGCGCGCATCTCGCCTTGTCACTCGAGCGACTGGATGCTCTGGTGTGTGGCGAGAATCGGCTATGCCCGGGTGCGTATCTGACCGGAATGGCTGCGCCGCCGCAGCGGATCGGCATCTCGGCGACGCAGAACCCAATTGAGTTAGTGGCGCAATTCCTTACAGGCAGCGATCCAAAGAGAATGCCGGCCATCATTATTCAAGTCGGCCAAAGGCGTGTTTTGGATGTCGCGATCGAAGTGCCGAGCGATGAGCTGGGATCGATCACGTCGAATGGCATGTGGTCAGAGATCTTCGACAAGCTAGCCGCACATGCCAACAATCACCGGTCGACCCTGGTGTTTGTGAACACGCGGCGGCTGGTCGAAAAGATCGCTTACTCACTTGCCGAGCGGCTTGGGCCCGAGCATGTGGCGGCGCACCATGGTTCACTCTCGCGGGACCTGCGCCTCGATGCGGAGCAGCGATTGAAGTCGGGCGAGATCAAGATTCTGGTGGCGACGGCATCGCTCGAGCTGGGCATTGATATCGGCGACATCGACCTTGTCTGCCAGATCTCGAGCACGCGCGCGGTCGCTGTCGCGATGCAGCGGGTGGGCCGTGCCGGCCACTGGCGTGGAGCGATTCCGAAGGGGCGGCTGTTTGCGACGACGCGTGACGATCTGCTGGAGCAGGCGGCGCTGATCAAAAAGATGCGAGCGGGCGAGCTCGACCGCCTAGAGATTCCGGAGCAGCCCATCGACGTGCTGATGCAGCAGATCGTCGCATGCTGCGGGGCGGAGTCGTGGGAAGAGGACGCGCTGTACGACGTACTCCGGCGCGCCTATCCGTATCGCAATCTGACGCGGGCGCTATTCGATGAGTTGGTGACGCTGCTTAATACCGGCATCGAATCGAGCCGTGGAAGGTACGGCGCATACCTGCTACGCGATGGTGTACAGCACCAGCTCCATCCTCGACGCGGCGCAAGAATGATTGCCATTGCGAATGGCGGAAGCATTCCGGACAACGCGCTGTACAACGTGATTCTGCAGCCCGAGGGCGTGCAGATTGCGACGCTCGATGAGCACTTTGCGGTCGACTCGCGGCAGGGAGATGTCATTCTGCTTGGCACTACCAGCTGGCGCGTGCAGCGCGTCGAGGCGGCGGGACGAGTGCTGGTCGAGGATGCGCATGGCGCGCCGCCCAATGTTCCCTTCTGGTTCGGCGAAGCGCCGCAGCGAACCGCAGTGTTGTCGGATGGCGTGGGCGAGCTACGGGAGTGCATTTCGGCAATGACGCCCAAGGTATTGCCGGGATTCATCTCGGTATCGCAGCCCGAGGTGGCTGCGGCGAGTTGCTGGCTGATGAACGAATGTGGAGTCTGCGAGAGCGGCGCAAAACAGCTGATCGCCTACATAGTCACTGGGCGCGCGGTGTTGGGGGCGGTGCCTTCAAAGACTACGATCATCGCGGAGCGGTTCTTCGATGAGGGCGGCGGCATGCAACTGATCCTGCACGCTCCTTTCGGCGGCAGGATCAACAAGGCTTGGGGATTGGCGCTGAGAAAGCGGTTCTGTCGCGGCTTCAACTTCGAATTGCAGGCAGCGGCAACGGATAACGGCATCAACATTTCACTCGCCGAGCAGCACAGCTTTCCGCTCTCGGACGTCTTCCATTTTCTTAGCGAGCACACGGCAAAGGAATTACTGGAGCAGGCGGCGATTGCGTCTCCCATCTTCAAGGCACGCTGGAGATGGGCGGCGGGTCGCGCACTGCAGCTGCTGCGGATGTCGAAGGGAAAGCGCATTGCGCCGCAGGTGCAGCGGACCCGGTCAGAGGACTTGTTGGCAAGTGTTTTTCCGCAGGCAGCGGCATGCTTCGAGACCATCGTCGGTGACATACAGATCCCGGCGCACCCGCTCGTAGATGAAGTGATGAAGGACGTGCTGCAGGAGGCGATGGATCTTGAAGGGCTGATCGAGGTGCTGATTGGCATCAAGGACGGGACGATACGATGCCTCGCGGTCGATACGCCAGTGCCTTCGCAGTTCGCGCACGAGCTGCTGAACGCAAATCCATATGCGTACCTTGATGAGGCTGGTGCAGAGGAGCGGCGGGCGAAGGCGGTTTCGCTTGGCCGGACGATCCCGCAGTCCATGCTCGAGCAGACGGGACACCTTGACCAGGCGGCGATCGATACCGTCCGCAGGGAGTGCTTTCCGGATCTGCGCGATGAGCACGAACTGCACGATCTACTGCAGACTCTGGTGGCGTTGCCGCTGCGATTCCTCGACCATAAGGGCGCCCGTGACTGGCCAATGTTTTATGAGCGACTGACGCATGCGGGGCGCGCTTCTACGATCGATTGTGGTGGGTCGCCGTGCTGGATTGCGACAGAACGACTTGCAGAGACCGCAGCTCTATGGAGCGATCAAGGCGAAGTGACTGAGGGAGTTGTCATTGAAGCGGCGCTGAAGCAATGTGTCCAAGGCTGGTTACAGATTCTTGGGCCGACGACTGCGGCATCTTTTGCGGCGCTGATGCACATGCCTCCGGGCGATGTGTTTAAGGCATTTCTTTCGATGGAGATGCAGGGTCTGCTCATGCGTGGAGCGTTCGAGCAGCCTGCGAGTGCGGAGGATCACGAGATCGAGTGGTGCGAGCGGCGGATCCTGCAACGCATTCATCGGCTTACCCTTGGTACACGGCGCAAGCAGGTAGAGGCGGTCACACCGGCGGTCTACATGAACTGGCTGCTGCGGTGGCAGCATCTTGCGCCACAATCGCAGCTTTCAGGCGAAGAGGGCGTGCTCGAAGCGTTGCGACAGCTTGAGGGATTCGAGGCCCCAGCGGTTGAGTGGGAGCGAACGCTGCTGCCGGCGCGGATAGCGGATTACGATTCGCGATGGCTCGATCAGCTTTGCCTCTCGGGCGCGGTTGGGTGGGGTCGAGTTTCGCCGCATCCGGCGTGGGCGGTAGGCGATGGAAGTGCTCCGCGACGCGTGATCCCAACCAACGCCGCGCCTATAACGTTCTACGTCCGCGATACGGCGGACTGGCTGCCGCATGCCTTGGCAGAGCAGTGTGTCGAGGAGCCAAAGCTGGCATCTGCACTATCTCCGGAAGCATTGCAGGTGCGCACGCTGCTGCAGGAGCGCGGAGCATGCTTCGCAAACGACCTTCAAAGGATTGCCAACCTTTCCAGGCCGCAGACGCAGCACGCTCTATGGGAGCTGGCGACGGCAGGACTGGCGGCTGCAGATGGCTTTGATCAGCTGCGGGCGATGATGGATCCACGGCGAAAGAGCGTTGCGAGTACGGTAGAAAAAAAGACCCGAAGCTCTGCCGGACGATGGTCTCTCCTGTGCGAGGAGGTCCATGCTGCGCCAACACGTATCGAGCAGGCGAGGCGCACAGATGCTGCGCTTGAATCGGCAGCGAAGATGGTGCTCGCGCGCTATGGCGTGGTCTTCCGCGACCTGCTGGTGCGCGAGTCGAATGCGCCAAAGTGGCGGGACCTTCTGGGAGTCCTTCGGCGGCTTGAGGCAAGGGGCGAGGTCCGTGGTGGACGGTTCTTGTCAGGCTTTGGCGGCGAACAGTTCGCGCTTCCGGAAGCCGTTGAATCACTGCGTGCCGCTCGCCACCTTACTGATGAACGAGAGATCTGTGTAGCAGGAGCGGATCCCATGAACCTCGCTGGCATCGTTGTTCCCGGCGAGCGCGTTGCAGCGGTGCCGGGCAAGTTTGTTCGATTCTCGAACGGTGTGGTGGTGGGCGAAGAAGTACCAACCCAGTCACGATCGCCCGGTGCACGTGTTCCGCTGGTACCGAAGTATCAGCAGCCGGTGACGGCGGTGTCGGCGCCTGAGCTTACGCTCTTTTGACCTTACAAAGGCGCATGCCACCAGCTAATCAGATCGACTAGGATTGTCTCAAGATGGCTAATGCGGAAACACCTACGCCCGCTCCGGGCGAGTCAGAGAGTGCTGAGGTCTCAGAACTCGACCCGGAAGACTTCTACTTCGATGGTCCGTACATGGTCTTCACTGCCGAGTACCATCTGAAGCGCGGGTACTGCTGCAACTCGGATTGCCGGCACTGCCCCTATCGCTGAACTTCCTGGTTCGCCGAAGCAGCCGGCGGCAGAGCGCTTGCCACGGTGCTGCTGTGCAGCCCCCTGGTGTCGCGCAAGGACTTTGCAATCCTCACCAGTTCAAGCAGCCTGGGATCGTTGACGTAGCGGGTAAGGTCGCGGTCGTTGCTCATCTCGTAGCGGATGTCCATGCCGGCTTCGCTGGCGGTCTGCAGCTGGTGCAGCATCTCCGCTTCATCGCCGGCCCGCGCGTAGACCTTTGCCATCTGGAAGCAGAAGTTGGCACGGTCGGCGGCAGACATCGTGTGCAGCGAAACTCCCGCCGAGCTATTGTGCTGGAAGATCTGTGGATCCAACTTCAGAGCAAGGGTAAGCTCCGACTTTGCCGAGGAAAAGTCTTTCTGCTCGATGTATACCAGGCCAAGATTTGAGTGGGAGACAGCGTACTTCTTGTTGATGCGAATGGCGTGGTGATAGCACTGGATCGCGCCACTGAAGTTGTGACCCATGAACTCTGCTGCTCCAAGATTGTTCCAACCCTGGGGATCTTTGCGTTTGATCTTAATGACATGCTGGAAGTAGGCACGCGCGACGCTGGTATTGCCGAGCTCCATCTGGGTAATGCCAATCTTGTTGTAGAGGTCGGCCTGATCACCGCCGCGACCGAGTGCATAGTTGTAGTAATCCAGGGCGTCTTCGGGAAAGCGCCGAACGCGGAGCAGATCACCTTGCATCTCGAGTAAATCGATCGGAGCAGTCGCGGGGTCGGGCAGGTGCGGCTCGATCAGCTTCCAGTCGGGCGTCTCGTGCATCGCTCGGCGTATCGGATCCAGCTGACCCTGTGGAACAACGACGGGTTTGAGACCGGCGCTTAGTTGTAAGGCCTGGACGGGTGCGGTCAGGGTGATGAGTGAGACGGCGAAGGCGGAGAGGAACAGCGAAATGCGCATGGCGTTATCCCCCAAGGGATATTGGGAAGGATTCTCCGCCTGCGGTGCGCCCCTGTCAAGAAGCTATTCTGTGTCCCCCGGTGTGGGAGTACCAGGAGCGGTCGGAACGATGGAGGCTGGAACAGTTGCCGGCGATGCACCTGGTTTCAGCAGAAGCGCCACACGTGGAAAGGTGAATCTACCGCCGGCGTCATCGATCACGTTGACCTGGCAGACATAATTGCCAGGTCTTAGTTGGGCAAGCGCAACATCGAACTGGAACTCGACAGCGTTGCGAGCGGCAACGTTAATTGTTTTTGCTTCGACCAACGGTGTTTCGTAGACCTTTACGCCGCCCGAGAGGAATTCAATGCTGGTGAGAACGCGCACCGGGCCGCTCTCGCGACGCGACAAGCCCCTAGGCGTTGCAGCCGGTGTGGCTTCACCATTTGCTTTTACGCGTGAGGGATCGTAGATCTCGTAGAGGAAGTAGAGGTGCTGGTCCTGGCGGAAAACATGGGGCAGGTTGGGGATCCACTCGAACCCATCGCGGACGAGCGGGCTGGTGTTTTTCTTATCGGTATTCGCGACACGCTGGCTGGCGAGGACAATCGAACTGAGTTTCATGGGCGACTTCTTCAGGTCTGGAACCTGCAGGTCGGTTTCGAAGCTCCCCATGGCACCAGTCTGGTTTTCGCGGACGACAAACTTGAGGTGATATCTACCGGGCGCCAGGGTAAATCCGGTTGAATACTGGATGTTCTTGCGCTGTACCTGCTGGGCCTGATCGAGGGCGAGTCTGACGGTCTCCCGGGCGTTGCCGACGATGATGCCCTGAGCGTTCTTGACCTGGCCAATAAAGTCGATGGTGGCTTTATCGCGATTCCCATTTTGGACGAAGGGGATCTGCGACCCGGGGACGATGAGCGAGACGGGAATGAAGAAGTCGTTGTTCTCCACGCGGAAGTAAAGGGCCTGAAGGTAGAGGGCGACGTCCGTTGCGGGCAGGTCGCTGCGCAGCTGCTCGGTCAGTTGCAGCTCGCGGTCTTCATTCCTGGAATGCACGAAGTCCGCTTGCGCGTAGTAGCCAGGGCGGCAGTCGATCTTTACGTCTTTCAGGTCGGGGCGATTGAGTTTGACGGTAAGGTGCCGAAACGTACCATCCTTTGCCGTATTCGTAGAGTGGAAGCCAACGATGTAGTAGGCCTCGGTATCGTGCTGGATCTGTTCGAAGGCGGGACCAAAGTCGTTGGAGTCAAAGAAGGCTTTGCCGCCTGTGTCTGAGGAGAGGGTGCTGAGGGTCTCCTGCGAGGCGAAGTTAGCGCTGAGATTGCTCTGCATTGCCGCGCCGCTATAGGCGGCGGTGCCGCGCAGGCTTCCAGTGGAGGCGTTCCCGACAGGTGGGATGGCCTCGAGGCCGCGCGAATCGACACTGTAAATCGCCATGTTGGCCTTCACTGCTTCATTCGTAGCCGCGCGCATGGAGGCCTGGTTCTCGATGCCATTGCGGGTGAGGCCGCCCGAGAAGTAGAGCAGGCTTTTGCGCTGGTCGACACGTCCCAGCACTCTGGCGATGTCGCGGATCGCGTAGAGCTCGCGGTCGGTATTCAGGCTGTTGTACTCGGTATCGTCGGCGACGTAGCTGGAGGCGTCGTCGGCAGTGCCGGCAGTGGAGCCAGTCGCTCCGTTGGCGAATCCTGCGCCCTGGGTGCCGTTGTAGGTGCCGACCGTACCGAGCAGCGCCGTCTTGTCGGCGGTGAAATCACGGTCCACGCTGAGACCCGATCCCATGCTGACGACGGCAACGAGATCTGCCGGCTGCATCTTTTTGGTGATGTAGTCCTTCGCAGCGTCGACCGCGCGGTCTATGTCTTCGGGCTGCATGCTGCTGAGATCGAAGAACATGACGATTAGGCGATGGTCGCGAAGAGCACCGGCGTCGGCGGCGAAGTTGTTGTTAAGGAGATCGGCGACAGTGGCTTTGCCGGTAACGGTTGTCTTCTCCTGAAGCATTGCGGCTTCGTCGATGTTTTCATAATCAAAGCTGGCGACTTTTTGAGGCTTGCCATTCTCGAGGATGGTGAAGTCGGAGGCTTTCAGACCCTTGACGACCTGTCCGGTTTTTTTGTCGCGGACTACGACATTCGTCAGAACGATGTCTGACTGGACCTTGAGCGTAAAGGAGCCCGGTGCAGATTGAGCGGGCTGGTCCTGAGCCCAGGCCGGACAGCAGGCGGGTAGCGTCATCAACAGGGACGCTGCAAGGATGAACGAACTCGGAAGGCTTCGCATTGCTCGCGTCAAAAGCGGTACCTCGCGACAAACGTAAGCGTTCGGGTGGAAGCGACCGAGGTTACCTGGCCGAAGGTTGGCGAATTAAGCGTGGTGTCGATGCCGGCATACTGGATGGTGTTGAAGACGTTATTGGCCTGCATGCGGACCTCGAATGAGCGCGTGTTGCCCAGCTGAACGGTGCGCGAGAGTACGGAGTTCACAGAGACAACGCCGGGGCCTTCGATGGAGTTACGCGAGGCGGTTCCATACACCGTGGCGGGGGTAACAAAGGCGGCGGGATTGAACCATTGGCCGAAGGTCTGCGAGCCGCTGATGGGAACCGCAAAGTTACGGTCGGGGCGGTGCGAGCTGTTGACCCCAGTGGCGATCTCCTGGACCGTTCCGACATAGTCGGGAGTGTAGTAGCTGCCACTTTGAAACGCGTAGTTGCCGCTTAGAGAAAAGCCGTCGAGCGCCTTGGACCAGAAGCGTCCCTTGGCAAGGAAGGCGCGGTTAGGGCCGAACGGAAGTTCGAAGACCCAGTTGCCGCTGACCTGGTGGCGAATGTCGAAGGAGCTGTTCCCCTCTTCAGCATTCAGATTATTAGGATCCTGCGCTACCACTGAACTGCCACCGCCAATCGACGAGGCGTCGTCAATCGAGTGGCCATAGAGGTAGGTCGCCTGCACCGAGATCCCCTTCTGCAGGCGCTTGCGAACGTTGACGCTGAGACCCTGGAAGCGGGCATAGCCGAGCGAATCCTCGAAGTCAAAGGTCTGCGCATCGGGGTTCAGCAGTCCGGCAGGCGTACGGTTCGGGGCGCGCACAATGTCGAGTTCCCCACTCTTCGAACCGTTATAGCCAATATTTGTAACGATGCCGAGTGGCAGAGTCTTCTGGATGTCGAGGTTCCAGACCTGCACGTGCCCGAGGCGATAATTCTTGCTGGCCGAAAAGTTGTTTTGCACCGCCGCTGTCGAGCAGCCAAACGCATTTGCAAGGGTGAAGGTAAGGGTTCCGCAACCCTGCTGACCGGCAATGTTGGTTTGGGTAACAGCAAACGGCGGCTGAAAGGCGAGTTGCGAGGCGATCGTCGCATACTGGCCGGTGTTGAAGTTGATGCCGTAACCGCCGCGGAGAACCATCTCCCTGGTGAGGCGCGGAAAGAACTTTGCCGATGGCCGGTATGCAAAGCCAAGGCGAGGTGAGTACATATCGCGGTCTGGATTGACGAGCGACCTGGGAAAGCCGCCGCTGTAGGTGCCGGCCTGGTTTGGCTGGATTGCCTGTACGACCGAGAAGTCGGCGTTGTGGTCTAGGTTAACAAGTCGGTTGAACTTTTCAACATAGGGCGAGAAATACTCGTAACGGATGCCGAAGTTGAGCGTCAGATTCGGCAGAGCGCGCCAGTCATCCTGCGCGTACCAGTCATAGACATTGGCACGCAGATAGATCTTGCTGACCCCAGCCTGAATCTTCGATTGCTGCGGCAGCCCAAGCAGGAAGTCCGCAAATCCTGAACCGCTCGGGCCGCCGGTGCCGCTTGCACCAGCGGTTCCGGTTGCGGGGCAGGTGGCTCCGGTGCACTGGGTGGCGTAGCCGGTGAAGGTAAGCGAGCCGAGGGCATTGGTGCCGCCGATTGAATCGGCATGGACGCGCCGGACGTCGACACCGTAGCGCATGTTGTGCTTCTTGTGGTTCCAGCCCACAAAGTCTGAAAACGAGAGTGTCTGGTTGACCCGGTCGCTTGGCGTCTGAACCGCAAGTCCGGTGAAGCCGGTGAACGAGAGCGACGGGATGCCGTAGTAGATTCCCGGGTCGGCTCCAATCACAGGCTTGGGAATGACGACGCCGGTGTTGGCAAGCGGGTCAGCCGCCTGGTTGGTGAAGTAGTTGGTCACCATCGAATGGCTGCGGTTCCAGTTCAGCGAGACATTATTGCGAAGCCGGCCGTAGCTTAACGAGTGGCCGGCGGTGATGCCGTAGCTGTCGCTCTCAGTTGTGCCACCGAGCGGGAGGAAGATGTTGCGGTTGTCACTGGCTAAGTGACTGTAGCTGCCGTTGAAGTTGATGCTCTGCGAGAGCGTCGGTTTCTGGTTAGCGCTCTGGCCGCCGCCGTGCCGCATGCCGGCGAACGGATTTGAAGCATTCGCACCAAAGTTCCGGTTGTACCGAAGCGCAGCGGTGTCGCGATTGGAGCCAGCGGTGGTGATGTTCTGGTAGTTGTAGCCCTCGGTGCCGGTGACAGGAATGTTTGGGAGCGGATAGTAGTTGAGCAGCGCCTGCGATTGCGGGCTGATGGCGAGGCCTGCATTGGCGAAGTTGTTGCCCGGGATGGGCGTGTTCGTGCCCGGTTCGTAGAGAGTCACAGCCTCAACCACCGCGCCGTTCTTTTGATTGAGGGCAGAGAAGTCGCCGCTGCGCTCTGCCGACGTAGGTACCGTGCCATAAAGATTCTGCGGAGTGATGTTGCGCTGCCCCGTCGCGCTCAGAAAGAAGAATTGCTTAGTGCTGGCCTTTACCACGTGTGGAATGCCGGGTGAGCCGCTCAGCGTTATCCCGAAGCTGTTCTGCGCTCCGCCCAGGTTGGGCGTCGGTGCCCCGGTAAGCGAGTAGGGGACGGCGTCAAGAGCGTTATACGCACCCTGGTAATAGATGCTGCCGTGGGGCTGGGTGGGGTTGAAGTTACGGAAGCCCCCACCACCGCCATGTCCGCCACCGCGACCGCCACCGAACCCGCCGCCGCCCATCATTCCGCCTAACATCCCGGCGACAGCATTGGCCATGTCCCCATTTGCTCCGCCCTGGCGCTGCGCCTGCTGCACGGCGTCCTGGATACGCTGGCGGATGTCGTCTTCACTGATGTTTGCCAGGCCGTTAGTCTGGCCGATTGCGCCGCTGACGGTAATGGAGTCGGATCCGGCTGAGTCGGCGTTGGCTGCCGACGGCAACGATGCGCCCGCAGATCCCCCGCCACCGACACTGGCGTCGGCGGTATCGAGCGAGCCGCGTTGGACATTGAGGCTCTGCAGACCCCGCGTAATTGCGCCGCTTATGTTTGCGGTTGCGGCTGTCTGCTCAGACTCGGCTGCGGCCACACGGGAGGCAAGTTGCAGGCCGAAGTCGGCGGTTTGCACGGGCTTGCCGCCGTTGAGACTGGCAGCGTTGATCAGGACTTCCTGGGTAACGGCGGCAAAGGCAGCGAGTTCCGCCCTGACGACATAGCGACCGTTCTTGGGAATCGCCATCGAAAATTCGCCGGTGATGTCCGTGGTGGTAGCGTACTTCTTGCCGGTCAGGGTGTTGGTGGCGGTCACGGCCACGCCAGGGAGCGGAACAGGGCCGCTCTTGACTGAACCAGAGATCGTGCCGCCCTGGGCTGCCGTTTGTAGCGTCTGCAAGGTGACGGATGGTGTAGGTGTCTCAGAGGGCAATGCGGCGGCGGGCACCGTTTGTCGGACCGAACCAGCCGACTGCGCGACCAGCGGAACGGACACGAGCGCCAGCGCGATCAACGCGCAGACCACCGCTGCCCTGCCCATCACTTGATATCTACACCTTGGCACGCCCACCTCGACCGAACAGCATTCAGTTCACATCAACCTTGTCGCCATCTCGACGCTTCCGCTTGAGATCCAGAACCTCAGTGCGCGGTCGCAGGCGCGCTGGCCGCTCTGGAGGCATCACCGTCCGCTTGCCTGCGTCGATGGCCCATCGATGCTGCATCGATCACGGTCAACTGTGTTGGGACGAAGACCCCCGCTTTCAACGTGCCCGGGCCTATGACCATGTCGCCCACTTTCACGTCTGCAAGGGTAATGCTTTCACCCGCGCTACCCGCACCCGGCGCGCCCGGAACTGCTGCCAAACCTACACTGCCGGTGCCGTCCCCGCGCATCATTGCGCCTGCCCCCCGACCTCCCTTCTTGAACGAGGTACCTTCATCGACCGCTATCTTCTGGGTGACACCATCCTGCCGTTTGATCGTCAACTCAAGCTCGTCGATAGCCGCAACCTTGCCGCTGATGTACGTCTTACCCATGTCTTCGCGCAGTTTCTTCACTTGTGCAGCGTCGACAACCATCACCGCGACAGCATGAATCGTCCGGGTAGGCTGGTCTATAACGCCCATCGCTCCTGCACCATCTCCGGCGTGAATGTCGACAATCTTTACTGGTTGGCGGTCCTTCATCAGCCGAGTATTCGTGGTCACGGCGACCTCGAAGCTCTCGCCACCCTCAGTCTTCAAGGTCAGATGGTCGGCCGAGATAGCGGTAATCGTGCCCCGCACCATGCGGCCTTGCGAGCCCATTGCCACCGCATCGCCGTCCTCATCCTGCGCCTGCTGGGCATACGCCGCGGAACACATAAGCAGCATTGCAGCCAGCATAAGTGCCGCAGAACCGGTGAACCAACCGAAGTGCTTCAATCGCATTCAGATCCTCTAGCGCGAGACAGGGACTCATCCCCATGCAGCACTAGACGAATTGGCGGGGCGAAAGACGCTCACCGGCCCAAAACTCATGGCATCCACGCACCTGCGGTACACTCCCGCAATGCATGATGTTGCTCGATCCATCCATATTGAGGGCCATTTTCAAGCCACAGAGACTGTTCGCGATGTCGTCATTGGGCTCTCGGACGGCCTGACCGTTCCATTTGCATTAGCCGCTGGGCTGAGCGGTGCCGTGGCTTCGTCGCACATTGTGGTGCTAGCCGGGCTGGCGGAGATCGCCGCCGGGTCGATCGCAATGGGCCTTGGTGGGTACCTGGCGGCGCGAGGCGATGCAGAGCACTATGCGTCGGAGCGCCTTCGCGAGGAGCGCGAGATCGTCGAGCGTGTCCGTGATGAAGAAGAAGAGATTTATGAGATTTTTGAGCAATATTCGGTTGATCGGCACGCGGCCACACCGGTTCTTGAAGCACTGAAGCGCAATCCCCAGGCGTGGGTCAACTTCATGATGCGCTTCGAACTAGGGTTGGAGGAACCAGCTTCAGGCCGGGCGTACAGCTCCGCCTCAACGATCGCGGCATCGTATGTTGCGGGAGGCTTTGTGCCGCTGCTTCCCTACTTCTTCGTTACTGATAATTTTCTGGCGCTGAAGTTGTCAATCGTAATTACGCTATTGGCACTTACGTTGTTTGGAGCACTTAAGGGCCGACTGGTAGGCACTGGTGCCCTGCGAAGTGCGCTGCAGACGGTAACAATCGGCGGCATTGCGGCGTCGGCGGCGTATGGTCTGGCACGACTGCTGAACATGGCCCACTAAAGTTACAAACTAAAGAAAAATTTCATTGAGCTACACCGAACCGTTCGAGGGTCATCTGAATCCAACGATAGATCGAATCGCGTGCATCTGAAACACAGTAAAAGTGGAGACAACCCTCATGATGACCACGACCGCTGCCCCCACTACTGCTCTGCTTCGGAATTATCGCTCCGTCCGCGCAGCAACAATGAAGTTGATCGAGCCGCTCACGCCTGAGGACCTAATGGTCCAGTCAAGCCCGGATGCGAGCCCAGTCAAGTGGCATCTTGCTCATTCTGCATGGTTCTTCGAGACGTTTGTACTGCGTGAGTTTCTCCTGGGCTACCAGGCATTCAATCCCAATTTTCATTGGCTGTTTAACAGCTATTACAACGCGCTTGGCGAAATGCCGGAGAAGAAGTTACGAGCCTCTTTCTCCCGCCCGGCTCTTGAACAAGTCCTCGCATACCGGGCACATGTTGACGCGGCGATCGAGCGCCTCCTGGATGCACCCGAGCCACCTGACGAGGCTATGCGACGGATCACGCTTGGCCTGCATCATGAGCAGCAGCATCAGGAGTTGATCGCCACCGATGTGAAGCACGCGCTGTTTACCAATCCTCTACACCCTCCCTATCTGGAATCCAGCCTCGCTACCATGTCGGCCGGAGAAGTACTGGCGCCTGCTGTCGAGTGGATCCCATTCGCAAGTGGCCTGTTTGACATAGGTACTACTTTCGGATCAAGCGAACAAGACTCAGTGCTCGATTTCGTATTCGACAATGAGACTCCTCGCCACACCGTCTATCTTGCGCCGTATTCGCTGGCAAGCCGGCCGGTTACATGTGCCGAATATCTTTCATTCATTGATGGCAATGGTTATTCAAGGCCAGAGCTGTGGCTCTCCGAAGGCTGGACGAAGATGCGTGAGGACGGCTGGCAGGCACCTTTCTACTGGCAGCGCGATCCGGCGGCAAAGTCCGGTTGGTCAATCTACACGCTGCACGGCTTCAAGCCCATGGAAGAACTAAGTGAAACGCCGGTGTGTCATCTAAGTTTCTTTGAGGCGGATGCCTACGCCCGCTTCGCCGGTTGTCGACTCCCGACCGAGTTTGAATGGGAACACGCCGCTTCTTCTATCGAGCTCGATGGCAACTTTGCTGAATCAAACGAACTCCACCCGACTCCAGCTGGCAATTTCGGTGGATTGCAGCAGATGTTTGGCGATACCTGGGAATGGACTTCATCCGGCTATACCGGCTACCCCGGTTACAAACCGCTTCCTGGAGCGCTGGGCGAGTATAACGGTAAATTCATGTCAAGCCAGGTGATTCTTCGCGGTGGCTCGTGTGTCACTCCCGCAAGTCATATTCGTGCCACCTATCGGAACTTTTTTCCACCCTCGACTCGCTGGCAGTTTTCTGGACTCCGGCTTGCAAAGTAGTCCTCCAAATCTTCGAAAATGAGAAACTAAGTGTCCCCACTCGCAGCACCACCCTGTAGTTCTGAACTCTCCTTATCAGTAAACGAAGTGGCTATTGACCCAGCGGTCCTGGCCGAAGCAGTTTCGGGCCTGACTGTGAGCCCGAAGACGCTCTCGCCATGGCTCTTCTACGATGAAGCTGGCTCGATCCTGTTTGAACAGATCACCGCACTTCCCGAGTACTATCTGACGCGGACCGAGCGGGCGATCTTTTCAGACCATGCCGACGAGATCATCAACCTTGCGGCGCACGCCTCGTCTGAAACACCGCAGTGCCTTACCTTGGTTGAGCTTGGTGCAGGGACGGCGACAAAGACTGGAATCCTGCTGCGCGCTGCGGTTCGCCGCCAGTCGCATGTTATCTACCAGCCGATCGATGTCTCAGAGACCTGCCTTGTTGAGGCGCAGGCCAATATCGAATCACACATTCCCGGCGTGACCGTCATCCCTCAGCTTGCGAATTACATCACGCAGCCCATCACAATCACCCGCCCAACCCAAGCACAGGTGCTCGCGCTTTATATTGGCTCGAGCATAGGAAACTTCTCGCCAGTGCAGGCGCGCGAAGTATTGCTGAACCTCCGCGCCCAGCTGCAGCCAGGAGATTCACTGCTGCTGGGCACCGACCTTGCGCCAGGCGAACATAAAGATGTGGCCACCCTCGTTGCAGCATATGACGATGCCGCTGGCGTGACTGCGGCGTTCAATCTGAATATCCTCAACCACCTGAACCGCGATGCCGCGGCTGACTTTGAGACTGCGAATTTCGCGCATCGTGCTGTATGGAACGCTTCAGAGTCAAGAATCGAGATGCATCTTGAATCGATCAGCGATCATCGAGTCAACGTTGCTGACTTCGAGATTGGCTTTGTGGCGGGCGAGACGATCCACACAGAGAACAGCTATAAATTCACTCACGAAGCCATCGCGAAACTGCTTTGTGATTGTGGGTTCTCAGTTGCGAAAAGCTTTAGCGATTCGCAAGCGCTGTTCGCGGTGACTCTTGCGGCAGCTGTCTAACTGAGGATCAAAGGCAACTAACGCTGGTAATCGCCGCTCTTTCCCCCGCTCTTGCGTAGCAGCACGACTTCGCGAATGCGAATACCTTTATCGAGTGCCTTGGTCATGTCGTAGATGGTAAGTGCAGCGATTGAAGCGGCAACCATCGCTTCCATCTCGACACCGGTGCCAGCCGTCGTCGCGGCAGTGGCTTCGACCGCAACCCCGCCCGCAACAACTGTTGCCTGAACATCCACAAAGCTAAGCGCCAGCGGATGACACATTGGAATCAGCTCCGATGTTCGCTTCGCCGCCTGGATCCCGGCGAAGCGTGCTACCTCGAGTGGATTGCCCTTCGGATTTTGTGGCAATGCGGCGAGCACCGCGTCCGATAACTCAACGAAGGCGGCCGCAACCGCCTCGCGACGCGTCATGGCCTTGTCGCTCACATCAACCATGTGGGCTTGTCCGGCTTCATCGTAGTGCGACAGCTTATCCATCGGTTAAGAGTACGGGACATACTGCCAACTTGCGTTGACTAGACCTGACTTAGGGCTTCACGCGCAGCATCACTACGCCGTGGCTTGGTACAGTCGCGGAGTAGCTGCCCGAAAGCTTGCCCAGATCCTTCGCCGCCCACAGGTCGCGGACGCTGGCCTGCAATGTATCCGGAAATCCAATATCGGCCCAGTTGGCGGACACCTTTGCCGAAGCCTTCGACCGGTTCAGCAGGATCACGGCACGTCCACCATCAGCGAGCTGCTTCGACCAGACTTCAAGGTCACCATCCTTTTTGACGCGGTGCCCCTGTATGCCCATAGGGTCCTGATCGATAGCGATGACTTCCTTATTGAGAAGGATGGAGCGGGTGTCCGCTGACATGTGGGCGATGTCGTTGCCGGAGAGCAACGGAGCAGCAAGGAGCGCCCATAGGCTGAAGTGGGAGCGGTCTTCTTCGGTGCTCATGCCGCCATTACCCACTTCGAGCATGTCGGGATCATTCCAGTGACCGGGGCCCGCGTAGGAGTAGATGGGGTCAAGCAGGTCAATAATGGCGGTAACGCCATTGCCGCCCCAGTCTTTCTTGCAGTCCCAGCAATCCTGGATGTCGCCGGTGGAGCGCCAGGTGTTGCCGACAGGGCCGGCCCAGAGCCAGGGCTGGTGCGATCCCCATTCGCATAAGGAGAAGAGGATGGGGTGCCCGGTCTTCTTGGTAGCGTCGGCAAGGGCGTCGCGCATGAGGGTGTAGGAGGACTCGGCGTTCTGGTTAGGCAGGGTGCTGCACCAGTCTTCCTTGAGGTAATCAATGCCCCACTTCGCGTATTGGAGGGCGTCCTGGTACTCATGACCGATGCTGCCAGGGCGCTTGGCGCAGGTCAACATGCCGGCATCGGAGTAGATGCCCATCTTCAGGCCCTTGGAGTGGATGTAGTCGGCCAAAGCCTTGATGCCGGTAGGAAACTTAGCCGCATCGACGACGATGTTGCCGTCGGCGTCGCGCGACGTCTGCCAGCAATCGTCGAGATTCACATACTGATATCCGGCGTCCTTCATGCCGTTGGCGACGATGGTGTCGGCGGTTTCGCGGACCACCTTCTCGTTAAGGCCTTCGCAGGCAAACTTGTTCCACGAGTTCCAGCCCATGGGCGGCGTACGCGCAAGGCCATTGTCGAGCCCATAGGCGGCGGACGCGCAGCAGAGCAGGATAAAGAGCGTCGAGAAGAGGGTCACGAGGCGCTGAGGACGCGAGAAAGTGTTGGGCATTGCACAAACCTCCGAATTACTGGCTTGAAAACGGTAACACGGAAGCGCAATGGTCTGGGAGAGTGGAGGCAGACATTACAGCGAGCTTAGATACGTTAGGAAGTCGCCGTGCCTGCGCCTGGTTCGAACGGGTGCGTTCACAGGAGGGGATAGAACCGGTCACGCGAGGTAAATAGCGGGTCCTTCCTAATTGAGCTGCCTTCCGCACTACACGTCACATCCTGCGAGGCTTAGGACAAGGCGCGAATCAATCTTTCAGCAGCTTCTCATAGCAAAGAAATCGCATGCCCGGCCGAAATGCCAGCGTGATCTCGCCAGCGAGGGTGTAGCCGAGTTTAGGCAGCAGGCGCTGCATAGCCTGGTTATGCGAGTTGGTGTCGGCAAGCACCCGGCTAAAATTGCGCGACCGGGCGACCACCTCCGCATGGCTCAAAAGCGCAGCCGCAATTCCTTGACGCTGGAACTCCGGATTCACCGCTAGACGATGCACCACGATCGCCGGATCAGTGACATCCCAACCCGCATCGGCGTATTCGGGATACTGCTCTGTTGTTGGAGCGACCACTCCGGCGATCCTGTCTCCAATTGCCTTCACCCAAAGCTGGCCGTTTGCAATGTCCTCTGCAAACACCCGCGGGTTGGGGTAGGTGTCGTCCCATTGCAGATTGCCCACTGCGTGAAGCAGTGGAATAAGGGCAGTGACAATCTGCATGATGCCAGGAAGATCTTCAAGCGTGGCGAGGCGAAGGCACATGGAACCGTTATACGACACGCGTGAATCTGGAAGCAGAAGCGATCGGCGGCGTCCATGGTGTAACACCACCTTGGCCACGGCGTCACCGGCTTCAACAGGTACTCCGAAGCCGGCCACGGTAACACCGCCGCAAGACTACATGATGCGAAAACGGTCTCGCATGAGACGCTGAAAGCGTGGCTTCCAGATCAGATCGTATGCAAGCTCTTTGCCTGGAAACATGGCGAGCGCGGCGGACTTGCTGTCGGCGATCATCTGCGACGCATCGTCAATGGTGAGCGACGAATCCTGCGCGATCACCTGCATCACCATGTTCATCATCATCTGCAGGCGGCGAATAAGCTTCTGCTCTTCCTGCTGTTCGGGCGACTGCTGGGGAGTGGTCGCGGTGTTGGTCTCCTGCTCAGGAACGTTCGAGTCAAGTGTCATGGGCTTCCTCCGGTGAAGGATTAGACGTCGGTGTGACAAGTTCGATCCATGGCGAGGGTTTGAATGCGGCTAAGGGCCCTCTGCTTCAATCTCCTGAATGTTGCCGTCTTTCGTCAAGAGAAATTGTGAAAGCCCGAACCAATCTGTGCGATAGAGCCGGGTGTGGGCGGCGGCGATGCGGGTGATGACCTCCGCGCGGGGATGGCCAAAGGTATTATTCCGGCCCACCGAGACGACCGCATATCGCGGTGCGGCAGCGGCAAAAAAATCTCGCGTGGTGGAGGTGCGGCTACCGTGATGGCCGATCTTGAGCAGCGTTACAGGATGGATACTGTTGTTCTCGAGCATGGTACGTTCGCTGGGCGCTTCGGCGTCGCCTGCGAGCAGTGCGGAGGCAAGGCCGTAGTCGACGCGGAGTACCAGCGAGTCGTTGTTCTTCGGTGTGCCTGAGTTTGCATAAGCAAGTGCGGGCGCGAGCACCGTAAATTGAAGTTGGTCGAGGTTTGCAGCGTCGCCAGCGTGGAGATGGCGCACGGCGATGTTGAGTTGAACAGCTTCATGCAGGAGCGCAGCATAGGCCGGGGAGTTGGGGTCGATGCCGACCCAGAGCTCTCGCGGCCGGAAGTTGCGGAGGATAGCAGGCATGCCGCCCATGTGATCACTATGGGCGTGGGTAAGGACCACAACGTCGAGATGGCGGATGCGGCGCGACCATAGATAAGGCGAGACGACATCTTCTCCTATGTCAAAGCTGTTGCTTGCGCTTGCTGCGAGGATGCTGCCGGTAGGACCGGCTTGGCCCCCTTTCCCTACGGGACCGCCGGCATCGATGAGCATGGTGTGGCCTTCAGGGCTGACGAGGAGGAGCGAGTCGCCCTGGCCAACATCAATCGCCGTCACTTCGAACGTGTTCGGAGTGCGGAGAGGTGGCTCAGGCCACAGAATCATGGCGGCGATCAGCGGTAGAGCAAGTGCGGCCATCAGTGCAGAACGACGGGACCGGCGAACAAGGTAGCAGCACGCGAGCCACGCAAGCACCGCACCCATGGCGACCAGTTGCGACGGGCCAGGGATCCGTAGATCGGCAATCTGGACACGGCTGATGTGCGCGATCACCCCGGTTATTGTGTGGAGCATGAGAGCTGTTGCGGCGGCGGGGACGACGGCGAGCCAGGGGCTGATAAGGCTCAGCAGAAATGTTACGAGTGCCAGCGGCGCAAGGATGGCTACGAGCGGGATGCTGAAGGCGTTGGCAGGAAGGGCAAAGAGCGTAGCTCGGTGGAAATAGAGGGCCATAGGAAGGAGCATGATGAGTTCGGCAACCATCGAGATCAGGAGCAGTTCGAGCGCCCAGAAGATGATGCGGATGAGGGTCGCAGGGAGGTAGAGCGCACGGTGGCCCAGCAATGGTTCAAGGTGTTCCCCAAAGATGCGGAGCATGACTCGGAACTGCGTCACACGCGGGTGCATCGCAGCATCAAGCCAGAGCTGATCCAGATTGCGGGAGGCGCGTGCGTAAGGCACAAAGGTCCACTCGCCGAGCGGGATCGCGATGCCGACAATCGCGATGATGACAAGAAAGGTCATCTGGAAGCTCGATTCGAAGAGGCTTGAGGGTGAAAGGATGAGTACGCCGAGAATGGCCGCTCCCAAGCTGTTCAGCACGTTGCGATCGCGCTGGAGAAGCCGGGCAATGAAGAAGATGGAGGACATCAGCAAGGCGCGCTGAACGGGCGCGCCAAAGCCGGTGAGAAGAGCGTAGAGACCAGTGGCAATGATGGTGATGGTGGTCGCGGCAAGAGGAGGGATGCGAAGTCGCCGGGTAAGCCAGAAGAGCGCCGCCGCGAGCAGGGCGACGTGCATCCCGGAGACGACAAAGAGATGGAAGGAGCCGGTGCGTTCAAACCCGAGGCGAAGCGTGTGGTTGAGGCGGTCGCGATCGCCAAACAACATCGCGTTCAGCATGCCGGCATCATCGGATGTAACGCGAACGATCTTAGGGAGCAGCCGGTTGGCATGCGAGTTCGCGAAGATCAGAAGCCGATTCGCGGCCCATGTCTGGACGGCGTACAGTCGGCACCTCAAACCTGCACTGCTGGCAGTTGCAGGATGGATCCGAAGCCGCGCAGCGTCGAGCGACGCGTGGGCCCCTATCCCTTGCGCCGCAAGATAGTCGGCGTACTGCCACGCCCCGGGATCACGGTAGCGCTCAGGAGTTTGCAGACGCAGTGCAGCTTCAAGCATGTCTCCACAGTGGAGCGTCGCGGCGGTGCCGCTAAGCGTGATGCGAACTCCGCCAGTAGTAGGGATCATCTCGGACACATCAGGAGTGAGGTGCTCGATCGCGTCGAGATCCAGGTCCACGGAAAGATTCGGCGAAGCTTCGGACTCCTCCCATTCAGTTGCATCGGAGTCTGAATCCAGCGCAAGTGCACGCGGGGGGAGCACCCGAATACGAGTGACGTGTCCATGAACGGCGCGGCTCAAGCCGTCAGCGTAGGGAATAAGATCGCGGTTGGATGATGGAGAGGGTTGGAGCTGAGACAACCAGAATCCAGCGACAAGCCATAGTGTCAGGACGGAGAGGGTGGCAAACCTGTGCTTGCCAAGAATAGTTATGGAGACGAGCAGGACAACGAAGACAAGTAGCAGGATCGCGGGTCGATACGCAAGCGGAGGGCGAGCGAGCAGGTCGCCCAGACAGAAAGCGAAGGCAGCGGCAAGCAGCGGTGCGCGGCGAAAGCGGAGGGGCTCGACCGGCGCAACCAAGCCAGGCCAGTTTGCTGGAGTTTTCAGGACAGCTCCTTCAGTAAAGCTCAGTAGAGGATCTGAAGATTACCTGGCCCGGAGTTACTGCGAGTGAGATTAGCAGGTTCGCGCTGGCGACGGCACTCGCTCTTCCGTCCTCCTGACCCACTGCCCACTCCTAGCGTCTCCTGAGCCACCGCACTTGCCGTCATCCTGAGCAGAGCGAGCTGAACGCAGCGAAGGATGCCGCAACTCCGCCTCACCCCATCCGCTAGAACCTTCAGCTCCGGCGATATCCAGCCACACTCTCGCAACCGTTTCACGGAAGCCGGAGAATCGCGACAGCTTCTATGTGAAACGTCTGCGGAAACATGTCGACGAGGTGCAAGGCAGTGACAGCGTAGCCATAGGAAGAAAGCACCGCGAGATCGCGGGCGAGCGTCACCGGATCGCAGGACACATAGACCAGTTCGTGCGCGCGAATGCGACCGAGCAGCGCGCACACCTCGGGCCCAACGCCGGCCCGTGGCGGGTCCATGAGGACCAGAGAGGGCCGGTCGCGCTGCACAACGGCGGCTTGCAAAAACTCCAGCGCCGTGGCCGCAAAGGCGCGGTGCTGCCTGCCGCGGGGTGCCTTTGAAAGAGCGGCGGCCAAGTCCGTTGCGGCTGGTTCGGAGGCTTCTACGGCGATCACCTGCTGGAACTGTTCGGCGAGAATGCGGGAGAAAAGGCCTACACCAGCGTAGAGATCCCAGGCCAGGCTGCCAGAGTGACTGGCGGTGGCGAGTCGAGCGAGCGTGGAGACGAGAAAGCGGTTGACCTGGAAGAAAGCCCCCCGACTGACCCAGTGTGGCGCCTGATCGACGCTGTAAATCAAGCCGCGCGTGCCCCATTGCGGTCCCAGTCTCGGACGCTCGGAGCGACGCCCCTGCGGCAGAGGATTGCGCGGCAGCAAGGCCACGCCTGCTCCGGCAAGTTGCGGAATGGCGCGCTGAGCAGCGATGCAAAATGCCGCAAAATCGGTGTGCGGGGGTCTGCGGGTGAATAAAGTGATTTGGAACGCTGCGTCATCGGCGTTGGTAAACAACTCAAGCTCAATGGCAGCAGCCAGCCACGTCTGAATGGCGGCAGTACTTTTCGCGAGCTCGACGAGCTTCATCGCAGCGCCGATCAGGACCGACGCCGCAATCGGGCACATTGCAATCGGAATGAGCGGGTCTCCGCCCGTGGCATCGTAGCGGTTATAGCCCACGCAGACTTCGCCATGGACCTCGCCGACGCGCAGCCGAATGCGATTGCGATAGTGCCACGGTTCCGCCGAATGAGATTCAATTGCCGGAAGATTGGCAACCCCTGCAGCGCTCATCGTATCGCGCAGGATAGCCTGCTTGATCGCGAGTTGGGCGGGGTAGCTTGCATGCTGATACTGGCAGCCTCCACAGGCGCCAAAGTGGATGCAGCCAGGGACAACGCGATCAAGAGAGGTTTCAAGGATCTTCGGCTGCGCCGAGCCGGTAATCTCGACGAGTTCACCGGTCAGCACAAACGGCATCGTCGCGCCAGTGTCAGCTACACCCGAGCCGCCGTAGAGCATCTTGTCGATGCGGAGGGCGGTCATTCGTCGTGGCTCATATAGAAGAGGCTGAGACGTGGCAGTCTGCTCATCTCCAGCAACTTCTTCTGCAAAAATTGCTGCTGGACCTGCTTGATCTGGACCGCCTGCATCTTGCCCCGATAGGGTGCAAGCTCGCGGGCGGCTTGCTCGCGAAGCGCCACCAGTAAGTCTTCCGACGAGGCAGTAAGCAGCGCGGCGAACAGCTTTTCCTCGAAAACGCAAAGTGTGCGATCAAGCGCTTCTAGCGAGTCGGATGGCTGCAAAGAAGCTGCAAGTTCGCGGAGCCGGACCACCACTTCGGCGGCGGTAGTGTCTGCAGGGGCAGAAAGTTTAGTGGTCGCTATTCTTTCCGCGTTGGCCCTCAGATAGAGGGCGATCCGGGCCGAGTCGAAGCCGCTGTTTTGCGGCTGATTCGCGTCTGCGGGAGCGGTGCCGATGCTGGCTTCTTTGGCCTGCTCGACTGCCTCCATCACGGCCTGCGCGCACCACGCAAGACCGTTGACCTTGCGAGTCCGCCCACGTGCGCTCGCAAGCCTGGCGGCGTGCTTGTCGAAGGCATTGTCGACGCCGCGAAGCACAGCCTCGAGTGGGACACCGGCTTCACGCCAGGTCTCGATCAGCGCCCAGTCAAGCGTGGAGAGCATGAGCAAAGAGCCGCGCCGCTGCTGAAAGCGCTCTTCAATTTCGGTGAAGTAGTTGAAGTAGTTCTGCATGATGGTCGAACTACAGTTTACCGGGCGCGCCATGGAGAAGACGCAGCGGTTTAGCGCGGGTGACAGAATCCCCGCGGTGCAAGTGGCAGTTGTCGGGCTGTGGGAGTTGGCGGCGACAGCAGATGCAAACTGGCTCTGGCAATGACAGAAGGGTAAAGTCTACGTGGTCTGTCTCTACCGTTTCTGTTTCTGATTCCGTTCGTAGATGATCCGAAGGCCGGTTAAGGTCAGCATGTCATCCACAGTCGTGATGAACTTCGAGCCACCCGCAATGAGCTTCGCCAGCCCGCCCGTCGCAACCACCTTCGTCTCCGGCCCAAGCTCGGCAATCATGCGTTCGAGAATGCCATCGATGAGGCCGATGTAGCCGTAGTAGAGGCCGATCTGCATGTTGTCGACCGTGTTTGTGCCAATCACCTTGGCCGGGCGCTTGATGTCGACTCTAGGAAGCCTTGCGGCGCGTGCGAACAGCGCATCGGCGGAGATGCGCAGGCCCGGCGCAATCGCGCCACCGAGGAACTCGCCTTTTTTGCTGATGACGTCGAATGTTGTCGCCGTGCCCATGTCGACGACGATGGATGGCCCACCAAATGACTCGAATGCGGCGACACAGTTGACGATGCGATCAGCACCCACCTCGGATGGATTGTCGGTGAGAACAGGGAGGCCGGTCTTGATGCCTGGCTCAATAAAGAGGGGCTTGAGCTTGTTGCCGGCACTAAAGTAGAGATCGCAAACCTGCTTGAGAATTGGATCGAGCGGTGGAACCACCGATGAGATGGCAATGCCGTCGACCACCGACATCTCCAATTTAGAAAGCGCAAAAAGGTTGGCGAGAATGACGCCGAACTCCGAAGCAGTCTGGTGTACGGGCGTTGTGATGCGCCAGTCGGAGACGAGTCGCGGCGGTTGCGCGGTGAGGTCGTAGAGACCAAGCACGGTGTTGGTGTTGCCGGCGTCAATTACGAGAAGCATGCAGCGATTCTATTCCGGCCGCACGCCGCCGGAGAGAACAGTGCGGACCACGCCATCATCGCCGATAACGAGCAGGAAGCCCCTGCGGTCTAGACCAGCGGTAGTGCCAGCGTAGCCACCATCTTCATCGACGCAGACGCGCTTGCCTTCGACCCAGGTGGAGGCAGCAGTAAACCGTTCCAGCAACGAAGAGCCTTGAAGATTGCCGCGCAGTTCCGCTTCGAGCAGATCAATCTCGGACTCCAGGGCAACCAGGAGATTGGCCAGCAGGGCTTCCCGGTAAGCAATTGTGTTGCTCTCGATGCGGAGGGAGGTTGCAAGTTCAGCAAGTTCGGGAGGGAAGGCAGTGTGATTGACGTTGATACCAATGCCGATGACGGCGTAGCGAAGGTGCGCGGGGGTTCCGGGGTAGCTTGCGGTTTCGACAAGGATGCCGCCGCACTTCTTCGTTCCGATGAGGAGGTCGTTCGGCCAGCGGATGTCCGCTTCAAGATGTGCGGTCTCGCGGATGGCGCGCTGCGCAGCGAGACCGGCAGCAAGCGAGAGCCAGAGAGCCTCAGACAGAGCAATCGACGGGCGCACGATAGCCGAGACGTAAAGGCCGTCTCCTGCGGCGGAGTGCCAGGAATGGCCTCCCCTGCCTCGGCCTGCGGTCTGCTCATCGGCGATAAAGACGGTGCCGTCGGGAGCATCGGCAGTGGCTGCTTCAACCGCGCGGGAATTCGTCGAGTCAATAGTGGTGAAGTAGTTGAGAAGCGCGGCGAAACGAGTGTTGGCGATGGATGCAGTTACGAGTTGAAGGTCCAAGGCTGGCATTATTTGTACTAAACGTTCGGTAAAGATCCAAGCAGTTTTAGGTGTGACTCTCAACAAGACTTTATGGTGTAACTCATCGGAGCTTGATGGTGCTCAGCTGTCGGCTACATCAGCTTCCCATGAGATGCCAACTCGCTCGATTAGAAGGTGGATTGGTCGACAGTAATCCGCATGCTCAGGTCAACGGCTACGGCCGAATGAGTGAGAGCGCCGACCGAGATGAGGTCGGGGCCAGCAAGGGCATAAGCGCGAACGGTCTTGAGGTTCATATTGCCGGAAGCTTCGATCGGGATGGTGGGCAGGGCTTTTCGGATCTGCTTAACGGCTTTCTTCACCGCTGCGGGCTTCATGTTGTCGAGCAGGATGGACTCTGCATCGCCGCTTATGGCTTCCTGTAGTTCAGCTTCTGACCGGACCTCGACCTGCACCATCTGGCCCTGCTTACGACCCTTGAGGGCATTCGCAAGCGCGACCGGAAGCCCTCCGCCCAGCGAAATGTGATTGTTCTTGATCAGAATGCCGTCCTGGAGATTGAGTCGATGGTTGACGCCGCCGCCGCAGACGACCGCGTACTTGTCGAGAATGCGGAGACCGGGTATCGTCTTCCGGGTGTCAAGGATCTTGGTGGCGATTCCGGTTTTGGCCTTGGTGCCTGCGACCGCCTTCACGTATTCGTTAGTCAGCGTGGCGATCCCGGACATCCGCTGCATCAGGTTCAAAATGACTCGCTCGCAGGAGAGAATGGCGGCGGCGTTATGGCGAATGACAGCGATCGGCTGACCCTTCTTGACTCTGACGCCATCGAAAATCTCCGGGTGCGAAATGATTTCGAAACGGCCGGGCGGCGTGGCGGACATCTTCGCAAATGCTTCGAAGAAGATCGGAATGCAACCCAGTCCGGAGACGATGCAGGCCTGCTTGGCGATTATGGTTCCCGTGGCCCGCAGGCGGGGCGGGATGGTGAGCGCGGTGGTCACATCCTGCGAGGCTTTATCTTCGGCGAGGGCGCCATCGATGATGGCACGTACGCGTTTGCTGTTCCAATCCATGTAGCAATCCTAAACCCGTATGGATGCGATTACAGGTGAGTCAATGCAGATTGCGATGGTGCCGGGTCGATGAACAACGACGTGCATCTTATTTGCAGGAATTTTCTTCTGTGAGGCGCGTCATCTCTTTATCTCACCAGTTCGCCTATCTCCTGCTGTTAGCGCTGCCAATTGCGTGCATGTCGTGGACTGTGACGCATGAAGAGGTTTTCCGTGAACCCCGCGAATGGTGTAAATGCCGCAGCACGGACTGCAAACGCGTAGCGCAACGGAAATTTTTCTACCTATTCACATGCGAGTACTGCTTCAGCCATTATGTGACCGCGCTTGTACTGCTGGTCACGCGGTTCACGCTTCTTTACGACGGTTGGCGCGGCTATGTTCTCGCGGAGTTTGCGCTGGTGTGGCTTGCCAATATCTATATGAGTTTCTTCAATCGTCTAAGGCTGGATATCAAACACGAGAATGTCGCAATCGCAGTAGACCAGGTGAAGGTAGAAGGGGCTGCTTCAACAGCAAAGTAAAACTAGCCTTGTGGGAGGGCGTCCAAGGCGGTCTTGGTTTTGCCGTAGAGCATCTTCGTCTCGGCGTGCTGCTTGCGAAGGCCCTCGACGATGTTGACAGGCGCCTTGGCCATAAACGCCTCATTGGTAAGTTGGCGATCGGCGGCGATCAGGCCTTTCTCGTACTTTGCTAGGTCTTTCGTAAGGCGCTCTCGCTCTGCTGGCACATCGATGGTGCGGGCGTAGACGACTTGAACGTCAAACGATGCAGATGAGCGAGTACCTTCACCGGAGAGCGTAGATGGGGCCAGTTCGACGGCACTGACGCGGGCGAGTTTAGCCAGCATCTCGGCATTCGCCTGGGCGAGGGTGGACTTGCCCGATGCCGAGTAGATGCGGATGGGCGTGGCTTCCTTTTCGGGCATACCCATCTCCTTGCGAAGGCCGCGTACGGCAACAATGAGCTGCTGCAGAGTCTCCATGTCGCCCACCGCTGCTTCGTCGAGAGGATAGTCTGCGGCTTGTGGAAAGCGGGTTAGCGCGATGGATTTTGCAGGTGGTGCATCGTTGAAAAGGGCATGCCATATTTCTTCGGTAATAAAGGGCATGAAGGGGCTGAGGAGGCGCAAAGCGGACTCGAAGACGTGGGTAAAAGCTACAAGCGAGGCAAGTGCTTCGGTATTGTTCCCTTCTGCAACGAAAGTGAGACGGAGCTTGATGATCTCGAGGTACCAGTCGCAGAGGTCGCCCCAGAAGAACTGGTAGACGGCAGATGCGGCTTCGTCGAAGCGATAGTCCGCAAGCGACTTGTTGACCTCAGCAGCGGTGATGCTGAAGCGGGAGAGGATCCAGCGGGTTTCGAGCGGCAGAGATAAGGCCGACCCGACGCTTTGCGACGAGACAGCAAAGGAGGCGGCGCCCAGGCTGTCGCGGTCGATCATCACGCCGGCTTCCTTTGCGCGCTCGATGTTCATGAAGAGAAAACGCGCGGCGTTCCAAATCTTGTTTGCGAAGGCGCGGTTGCCTTCGGTGCGGGCCTCGGAGAAGGCGATGTCGGTGCCAGGCGAAGCCATGCTTGCGAGGGTGAATCGAACCGCATCCGTACCGAAGCGGGTGATGACGTCTATCGGGTCGACGACGTTGCCCTTCGTCTTCGACATCTTCTGACGATCGGCGTCGCGCACGAGCGCGTGGATGTACACCTCACGAAACGGGACAGCATCGGCAAGCGTACGCTTCGACCCGTCTGGCATCGGCACGTCGAGCATGAAGTGCGATCCCAGCATAATCATGCGGGCGACCCAGAAGAAGAGAATGTCAAAGCCGGTGACGAGCAGCTGGGTGGGATAGAAGGCGGCTAAGTCAGGGCTTAGGGCAAAGGGACCCGAGCCCTCGTCTCTCGTCCCTGCTCCCTCTTTTCCGGGCCAGCCGAACACTGTGAACGGCAGGAGCCCGGACGAAAACCACGTGTCGAGAACATCAGTCTCCTGCGTGATGTCTCTTGAACTGCAATGGGCACAGGCAGCGGGCGTGTCGCGCGCAACCGTGATCTGGCTGCAGGTCTTGCAATGCCAGGCGGGAATGCGGTGGCCCCACCAGAGCTGGCGCGAGATGCACCAGTCGTAGATGTTGTGCATCCACTCGTCGTAAACCTTGCGGTACTGGTCCGGCGTGAACTTGATGTGACCCTGCTCTACGGCGGCAATCGCGTTGGCGGCGATGCTAGCTCCGCCGGTCGATGGGGCCTTGTTGACGGCGACGAACCATTGCTTGGAGAGGCGTGGCTCGATGATGTCCTTGGTGCGATCGCACAGACCTATGCTGTTGTTGTGGTCTTTGATTGCGACGAGAAGGCCTTGGGCTTCCAGGTCGGCAACGATTTGCCTGCGGGCGTCGAATCGATCGAGCCCGTGGTATGGCGAGCCGGGCAGATCAATGTGCGCGGTTGTGTCCATGATGTTGATGTTCGCCAGGGCGTGGCGTTGGCCGATTGCGAAGTCGTTGGGGTCATGTGCGGGCGTTACTTTTACGGCGCCGGTGCCAAACTCAGGCTTCGCCCACTCATCGGCAATGATGGGGATCTCGCGACCGACCAACGGCAGCGTCAGGAGTTTGCCAACGAGATGCATGTAGCGTTCGTCGGAAGGGTTGACGGCAACGGCCACGTCACCAAGCATGGTCTCGGGGCGGGTGGTCGCGATGACGATGGAGCCTGATCCATCCGCAAGTGGGTAGCGGATTTCGTAGAGCTTGCCGAGTTGATCCTCGTGAATCACTTCAAGATCGGAGATGGCTGTCTGGCAGCCGGGACACCAGTTCACGATGTACGCGCCGCGATAGATCAGGCCCTGCTCGTAAAGCCGGACGAAAGCCTCCTTTACCGCAACGTTCAGGTTCTCATCCATCGTGAAGTACTCGCGGGACCAGTCAACAGTGCTGCCGAGGCGCTTCATCTGGTCGAGAATTGCGTTTCCATACAGCGACTTCCACTGCCAGACCCGGGCTTCGAAGGCTTCCCGGCCAAGCTGCTGGCGGGTGGTGCCTTCAGCCTTCAACTGACGCTCGACCATCATCTGCGTGGCAATGCCGGCGTGATCCGTGCCGGGCACCCAAAGAGCCGTGTCGCCCAACATGCGATGCCAGCGCGTGAGAATGTCCATCTCCGTCTGGTTGAGCATATGGCCGATATGCAGACGGCCAGTGACGTTAGGCGGAGGAAGAAGCTGGACGAACTTTTTGGCCTCGTCGTTCGTAGATGAGAGAGGCGTCGCAACGTCGAAGAGGCGCTCTGTCACCCAGTAATCGGCCCAGCGCTGTTCGATTGTGGATGGGTCATACGCTTTGGGCAGGGCTTCTTTGGGTTCGTGCTGGCTCTCAGGATTCATGAGCCTTTAAGGGTAGCAGGTCAGGCGGAAAGGACAGTTCAGCAGCAAACGAGGCTGTAGACTTTTGTCCTGGGAAGCGTTTTTGTGGAGGCTATCCGTTTATGAAGCGAAGCTTGGCAGCGTTCGTGGTGGTTGTGGGCTGTTTGATTGCGGCATGCCCGGCTTTTGCTGAGGGCGACCGTGTCTCTATTGCAAACGACATCACGGTGGACGAAGGAAGCACATCGGGAGACCTTGTCTGCGTAATGTGCAGCATCAAAGTTCACGGCGGTGTGCATGGCGATATTGTGACGCTGCTCGGCAGCGTGATGGTCGACGATGGACAGGCGATCTCAGGCGATATCGTGACAGTCGGTGGAAACGTGTCGCTCAATGACGGTGCGAGGGTAAACGGAGACGTCGCCGTGGTGGGTGGTTTCCTGAACCGCGGTTCGGGAGCAACCATCGGCGGCGACAGCAATGTGGAGTCTGGAAGAGGCTGGCTGCTGGTCCCATTCGCGCCACTACTGATCTTGATTGGAGTTGTGTGGCTGATTGTCTGGCTAGTAAGGCGCAGACGGTTCAACTATGCGATGTATCCGCAGGGACGGAGGTTCTAAGGAGAGTTATGTCGAGAACAGAATCGAAAATGGTGGCGCTGGGCTCGATCGCCCCGCCGTTCGAGTTGATGGATGTAATCAGCGGTCACGGGATGAGCCGCGACGATGTGTTTGCTGCGGCAGGTGAGGAGGCGGAGGGTCTGCTGGTGATGTTTATTTGCGTACATTGCCCCTATGTGAAGCATGTTGAGGCAGAACTGGCTAAGTTGGGCGAGGACTATGAAGGATTGATCGCGATGGTCGCAATCCAGAGCAATGACGTGGAAACCTACCCCGCAGATGGGCCGGAAGGGATGAAGGAGCAGGCTGCACGGTTGGGATTCCGCTTCCCTTACCTGCTGGACGAGATGCAGGAAGTCGCTCGGGAATACGACGCTGCGTGTACGCCGGACTTCTTTCTGTTCGATGGAGAGATGCAGCTGGTCTATCGCGGGCAGTTGGATAACAGCAGGCCGAGGCGCGGGGAGCCGGGAGACGCGCTACCTGTCACAGGCAAAGACCTGCGGGCTGCGATGGATGCCGTAATCGCGGGCAGGCTGCCCGATGAGGATCAATGGACCAGTCTGGGATGCAATATCAAGTGGAAAGAATAGAAAAGCCCATACATCAGGCGATGTATGGGCTTGCTATCTAAAAACAATCTGGAAACTTATTTGCTGATGGCTGCGTCGGAGCCGTGCTGCTTCACCATCTTGTTGTAGAGGCCGAGAATCAGAAACGGTGCTGCCCACTGGCCGATGAAGAGGGCCATATCTGTCTTCTTCTGTACCTTGTAGGCAACGGAGACTGCCATGGACGCAAGTGCGGCAGCAAGGTAAATGCTCGACGGCACCTGGGATGTGAACTTCTCAATGGCTGCGGTGACTTGATCTTCCTGCGCTTCGCCTGGTGCTACACGGTAGTCGGTCATGTACAAATCTCCTGGGGGCGGATATTCCGCTTGTAGAGAGAGTGATGCCGATTCCACGATCCACGGGTGCGTTCGCTGACAAATTGTAATTAAGTTTCATCCTGCCAAAGATTCTTGCTTCTTAGTACGTCGTGTGCAGCGCGCGACCGACGCCAGCTTCTTCCCGCACGATCTGTCCATCGCGCATTGTCAGTATGCGGTCAGCGATCTGGGCGGCCTCAGGGTTGTGCGTAATCATCAGGACAGTCTGGTTCAGCTCGCGGCTGGAGCTGCGGAGCATCTCAAGAACGGCGTCGGAGTTCTTGGTATCCAGATTGCCAGTTGGTTCGTCAGCGAGAACAATCGATGGCCGGGTCACCAGCGCCCGCGCGATGGCGACGCGCTGCTGTTCACCGCCTGAAAGCTCATTCGGGCGATGATCCAGCCGTCCGGCTATGCCCAGCTGCGTGGCGAGATGGTCGAGCAGGCTGCGGTCAAGGGGCTTTTTCTCGTCCGAGCCGAGGTTTGCGATGTCGTGGGCGATCTCGATGTTACCCAGTGCCGAGAGCGTCGGAAGCAGATTGAACCGCTGAAACACAAAACCGATGCGGGCCCTCCGCATTTTTGTGCGCTCTGCGTCCGAGAGCTTCGCGAAGTCGGTGCCATCGATAGTGACGGAGCCGGAGGTTGCGTTCGTAAGACCCCCGAGCACATAGAAGAGGGTCGATTTGCCTGAACCCGAAGGGCCTACGATAGCAACAAATTCGCCCGGCTGGATAGCGAAGTTGACGTCGTGGAGGGCGTTCACTTCAAGTTTGCCAGACCGATAGGTTTTGCCGAGGTTCTGAGCGAGGATGATAGGAGTCATTAGCTGTGACTAAGTTTACCGCAGCAAGGCCGCGAAGCCATCTGAGCAAGGCTGCGGGCGAGGTTCGATGAGGGTTACAGAGCTGTTGCTTTACGGAGTTGCGGGATGGTGCAGTATCGGTCTCGTCGGGGTTGTGATCTCGGAAATGCGCGGGCGTCGCAAGGAGGCGATTAGGAATTCTCTTTGGATCGCAGCGATTGTAGGTACATATTTTGCTGTGCTGCTGGGATGTTCGGCGATACAGCCCCAGAAAGTGATCGCTATCGGACAGGACCAGTGCTACGCCACGATGTGCTTCACAGTGACCGCCGTCGACGAAGTGCCGGGGCTGGTAGCGGGCGATGAAGGCCGGGTGGTTAGGGTCGCAATCCGCGTTGCCAACCACGGTCCATCGGGCGACGCAGAGACGCTGCTGTTCCCATATCTGACAGACTCGAAAGGAAGAGCCTGGGAACCTTTACCGGGGCTCTCCGGCAATCGCCTGAACCAGCGAGTTGCCAGCGGTGGGCAACTGGTGAGTCAGCCAATGTTCCGCGTTGCAATAAATTCGACAGGCCTTGGTCTGGTGCTCACACATGGCAACTGGCAGCGGCGACGACTGGTGATCGGCGACTCGGACAGCTTAGGCCACCGGCGAACGGTCGTGGATCTGGGTCGCTAATTATCCGAACTACCTTCAGCGACCGGGGACTGGCATGTGAAGTGCCTGCGAGATGGCCGCCAGCAGATGACTATTCTCGACTGGTTTCTGCAGGAACATGAGTGCTCCAGCGTTGAGCGCACGGCTCTTGTTTCCGGCGCGATCGCGTCCACTGAGAACGATGATCGGGATAGCATCCTTGGGATCGTCGGAGCGGAGCATCTCGAGAACGACAAAGCCGTCGCCAGAAGGCATGCCCAGATCGAGCAGGATTAGATCAGGCGCATGGCGACGGGCTTCGTCTACAACGGAAAGACCGTCGCCCGCGCATGACACGTCGAAGTTATTGGAACGGAGACGGATGGCGAGCGCGAGACGCATCCCGGGATCGTCATCGGCAATAAGAATGCGCTTCTTCTGGGCAGTGGGCATCGCTGACTCCTGGAACTTGAAGTGTTCTTCGGAGGGAGAGGACGAAAGGATCAGTGCTAAGGCCAGGGAATGACTCAGAGGTAACATACCGATCCTCTACACAGTCAGAGGGAGGTCCGTTGCTCAAGATCCAGATCGGGGCACTAGAACTTTGCCTTTGACGCCACTCGGGCCAGGGAGCCCCTATCCTAGATAACCAGGGAGGCAGCCCGCTCTGAATGGCCGGAGTTCTCGGAGGCACGCGCTTCGGCATATGCTGCCGCTCCGAGCAACGCGCAGGTGTCGTCCAGTATGACGCGGACCGGGATGGCTTCGAGAATGGGCTGCATGCGCCCCTTATCGGTGAAAGCCTCCATAAACGCTCCATCTTTGAGCGTTTTGAGGATCTTGGGGGCAATGCCGCCGCCAAGATAGATGCCGCCTGTCGCCAGGATCTTGAGAGCAATGTTGCCTGCCTCGGCGCCGTAAGCGGAGGCGAAGATGCGCATGGTTTCGGCGCAGATGGGGCTGGATCCATCTTCTGCACACTCGCCGATCACTGCATTGGGGTCTTCATTGGTCAAGCGCTCGACAAGCCACGCCGGCTCTTCCATCCTGCGATCGTCTTTACAGAAAGCATAGACGTTCTTGATACCAAGTCCGGAGACGACCCGTTCGAAGCTGACCCTTCCATTCAGGGTCCTGTGCAGATACTGGAGGAGCGCGATCTCGGTCTCGTCGCGCGCGGCGAAGTCGCAATGCCCGCCTTCGGATGGGATCGGGACGTGGCGTAACTTGCCATCCCATATCAGCATGGCCTCGCCAAGTCCAGTACCGGCAGCGATCAGGCCGCGGTGTCCTACTGAGCTGGCATCTCCGTCGTGTAGTGTGAAGATCTTGTCTGCCGAGAGTTCCGGGATGCCGTAGCCGTTGGCTTCAAGGTCGTTGATCAGGAAGATATGCTCGACCGCAAGCGAGAGGGCAAGTTCGCGCACATCGAGCGACCAAGGCAGATTAGTCAGCTTGATGCGGCCGTCGCGAACCGGGCCCGGGCAGCCAAAGCAGGCGGCCTTCACATCATCGCGGTTGAGCGGTCCAGCGTCGGTGTGCTGCGAGAGAAAGTCGTTGACGACGTCTTCAAGGCTGGCAAACTCATGCGCTGGGTATTTCTGATCACGGATCGCAATGAGCCGGCCACCTTCGAAGTTATACAGTGCCAGGTGGACCTTGGTTCCACCTACGTCGCCGGCCAGGATCATCTAGGAGAGCTCCAATGTGCCGATGGTCACGCTTGACGGATCTGCAACCTTCGGTTCAGGCAGCTTAGACGCTGCAGCCGCATCGAGCAAGAAGGAAACTTTCCCGCTTGCCGGGCGGATCAGTTGCGACGGCGTGGTCTCAGGGTCATAGGGCCCGAGCAGCACCTTCGCCAGGATCTCCGCCTTGGCCGCGCCCTCGATGAGAAAAGCCACCTCTCTGCCCTGATTGATGACCGGCTTGGTTAGCGTGATGCGCCATGTGTCCTTCTGCGGCACATGATTCGGCGTAACGATCAGGCTGGTCTCATTCAGCGCATCCGTGTGCGGGAATAAAGATGCCGTGTGGCCGTCATCACCCATCCCGAGCAGCACGAGATCAAAGGTCGGGGTCTCTGCGCCTTCGAGGCGGAAAGTATTACGGATCTCGGATTCATACCGAGCAGCAGCTTCATGCGGGTCAAGCTCGCCTTCCATGCGGTGAATGCGTGCAGCAGAAAGCGGTACGTGGTCGAGAAGAGCTTCCTTCGTCATCTTGTAATTCGACTCGGCGTCCGTAGGCGGAACGCACCGCTCATCAACCCAGAACAATTCCAGATTTTCCCAGGGTGTCCCAGCGGCGTAGGCCTCATTGGGGTCAGCCAAAATCGAGAACATGCGTTTGGGAGTCGAACCGCCCGAGATCGCAATGCGCGCCACGCCGCGAGCTTTGACAGCTGCGATAGCTTCCGTGGAAAAAAGCGCCGCCGCAGCCTGGGCGACAGCTTCAGAAGTTGGTGAAACGAAGTAGGTGACCGTTGTAGGCATTGTGTGTCCTTGGTTGGTAAAAACTATGAAGCTCGAACCCACCCTGGGCGTCGTGGAGTGCACCAGAGGTGGGCCCTTGCTGCTGCAACCTGCTACAGTTTGCGCCAGGTGCGGCCGTCAGCTTCGATCAGCTTATCGGCGGCTTCAGGCCCCCAGCTTCCCGCAGCATAGTTGGGGAAGTCGACGTTGTGGTCGGCTGCCCATGCTTCGAGTATCGGCGTGAACAGCGCCCACGTAGCTTCTACTCCATCGCGGTGAGCAAAGAGAGTTGCGTCGCCCAGCATGGCGTCGAGCAGAAGCCGCTCGTAGCCATTGGCTGAGGACTTACCGAACGCCTCCGCATAGCTGAAGTGCATATCAACCTGCGCAACATTTGTCGTGGGTCCCGGCACCTTTGCACCGAAGCGGAGCGAGATGCCCTCGTCCGGCTGTATACGCATCGTGATGACGTTTGGCTCGATCTTGTCATTGCTGGCATTGGTCTTGAAAAGGTGCGTCGGCGGCTGCTTGAAGACAATGCTCACCTCTGTGACGCGCTTCGCAAGGCGCTTACCTGCCCGCAAATAAAACGGGACTCCAGCCCAGCGCCAGTTCTCAATCTCGAGCTTGATCGCACCGAAGGTCTCGGTCTGCGACTCAGGATTGACGCGATCTTCCTGCCGGTAGCCGATGGCGTCTTCCTTATCCACCTTGCCCGGGCCGTACTGGCCACGCACAGTATTTTTGACCGGGATGCCTTCGATAGAACGCCAGACCTTTAGCTTCTCCGTTCGAACGGCATCTGCCTGGAACGAATCCGGTGGCTCCATGGCGACGAACGAAAGCACTTCCATCACGTGGTTCTGCAACACATCACGCAGCAAGCCGGCCTTTTCGTAGAACGGCCCACGGCCTTCAATACCAATACTCTCGGCGGCGGTAATCTCGACATGATCGATGAAGTTGCGGTTCCACACCGGCTCAAAGATGCCATTGCCGAAGCGGAAGACGAGAATGTTCTGCACGGTCTCTTTGCCGAGGTAGTGATCGATGCGGAAGATCTGATCCTCGGAGAGGACTGCATTTACATCATCGTTGAGCTTGCGGGCCGATTCGAGATCGGTGCCGAAAGGCTTCTCGATGATGACGCGGACCCAGTGGCTATCGCCCGCAGCCGGCTTGGCCATCCCCTGCTTGCCGAGACGCTGGATGATGTCAGCGAAGAACTCCGGCGCAACCGCAAGATAGAACAGACGATTGCCTTTGGTCTTGAACTTGTCGTCGAGACCGGCAAGGTATTCCTTCAGCTTAATGAATCCTGCGTCATCGTCAAAGTTAGTGGCGAAGTACTGTACCCGGTCCATGAAGGGCTTTAGCTTGGCCTCACTCGCTTCAACGCCACCGCCCTTGATAATGCCATCCTGCATGTCGGGAGCAAAGGTGGCGGAAAGGTCGCGGCGCGCGACCCCAACGACCGCAAAATCCTCCGGAAGCAGTCCGGCCTGATCAAGGTGATAAAGAGCCGGGAGTAGCTTGCGCTTCGTCAGGTCGCCGGATGCGCCGAAGATAACGACGATGCAGGGTTCAGGGGTACGTTCACCTTTTTTGGAGGGGTCAGCCTGTGCGAGTGATACGCCGGCAGGTGCTGTGCTCATGCTATTGCTCCCTTGCTATTCTGCGTTCTCCCGGAACAATCTTGCGTTCCGGGTACTTCAAAGAGGTTGGCCGGAGACGTTCGACGCATGTGACCGGGGCGATGCCAGTTTCTATCTTGACGTGCAACAGTAACAGCTTAGACAGTGATGCCTAGATCCGCCAGTGAAGATCGGAGCTGGCCCGGCGATTCAAAAAGAATGCCCTGCATGCCGTGATACACGGCGGCATTGATGTTCTCTCGCTTGTCATCGATAAAGACAGCTGTTGATGCAGGGTGGCCCGAAATACGGATCGCGGTCCGGAAGATATCCGGATGCGGTTTCATTTCATTCACGTAAGCGGAGCAGATGAAGTAGTCGAACTGCTCCCGTAACCCAAAGTGATCAAGCCGGTATTCATTGAGTTCGGCGCTCTCATTGTTGAGCGTCGCAATTTTGTATCGGCCTGTTGCCTTCAGCGCAACGAGAATATCCAAGGATTCAGGATACGGGAACGAACTTTCCCCGCAGACCTTCAGCCAAAGGTCACTAAAGTCGAAGTCGAAGGTTTGAGGCGGCGCATCATGTGGCGTAAAGATGGTGCGGTCGAAGAACTCTTCAGCGCTGATCCGTCCCCGTTCCCAGAGGAAGTTCTCCGATGGATGCCGCCGTTCGTACGCATCAAGATCAACGCCCAATGATCCAAGCGCCCGGGCCCGCTGGCCAGTGTCCCAGCCGTTCGAGAGGATCACGCCACCGATGTCCCAGAAGATTGTCTTGATGTCGGTCATTTTCCCGCAAGAACCTCGTCCGAGGCGCTGGCGACGCTTGTCTCATCGTCCGGGAAGTCCGTTCCAATCGTCATTGCTTCGTACCGGTCAAGATCCGTCTTCCATTGCTCCAGTCGCGTCCTAAACCGGGTAAGCGCCTGGCTGCCAAGCAGCAAGTGGCGAGGCGGCTCCGGCGACATTACGGCATCAATAATGGCCTTGACACCACGCACCGGATCACCCTTCTGCTTGCCCGCTTGCGTGTGGAAGTACTCACGTGTCTTACCGGCCGTGCCATCATAGTCGGCGATGCGCGCTTCGGCTTCGACACCGGAGCGGCCGAGAAAGTCTGTGCGAAATGCACCGGGCTCAACAATCGTGACTTTAATGCCGAGCGGTTCAAGTTCTGCGGCCAGCCCTTCGGAAAAGCCGTTGACTGCAAACTTTGTGGCGTTGTAATAAGCCCAGCCAGGCATGCCGATAAGGCCGCCGATCGACGACACATTCACAATGTGGCCGCTGCCCTGCTTACGCAACTGCGGTAGAAACGCCTTCGTGACGCGAATCAGGCCGAAGACATTGGTCTCAAATACCGGCATGTATTCGGCTTCGGTAGCCTCTTCGATAGCGCCTGCAAGGCCATAGCCGGCGTTGTTCACGAGCACATCGACGCGGCCGAAAAGTGCGATTGCATCCGAAATGGCGGCATCAATCGATCCCTGGTCGGTCACATCGAGCGATAGCGCGACAGCAGTATCAGGATATTGCTTTACAAGATCGGAGAGCTGTTCAGGCTTGCGTGCAGTTGCGACCACTTTATAGCCGGCACGGAGCGTCTGCTCTGCAAGCTCGCGGCCAAAACCGGTTGAAGCACCTGTGATGAACCAGACGGGTTGTTCGCTTTGGGATTGCATGAGTGGTTGGATGCGTGAACCAGGCGTTCGACTTAGCTTTGGTGCGCGAGCGAGTGCCAACTTTAAAGATTCAACAGCACTCACGGTGACCACAGGTGCAGGATGCCGGGGCCGATGAAAAAGGCGGAGCCGAAGCCCCGCCCTTTCTTTACTTCTTCAGTAGTTTCTTCGTGAGTTCAACGATGTGCTCGACTGTAAAGCCGTATTCCTCAAGCACCTTTGGGCCGGGTGCGGACGCACCAAACTTGTCTACGCCAATGATGCCCCCGTTATGGCCGACATACTTCCACCAGCCCATCGTCGAGCCGGCTTCGACACCGATCTTCGGCGTGCCTTCCGGCATCAACGCCGATTTATACGCGTCATCCTGCTCGTCGAAGATCTTGAAGCTCGGCATGGAGATAACAGTGGCTCCGATGCCTTCTTTCTTGAGCGCCTCAGCCGCGCGCATAATCAGCTCCACTTCGGACCCGGTTGCCATCAGGATAATGTCCTTGCCGGAGTCGTCGAGCGCATACGCTCCGTGCTTGACGCCTTCGCGCACCTTGTACTTCTCGGCGTCGAGCACAGGAAGGTCCTGCCGCGAGAGGGCCATGAAGCTGGCGCTCTTGCGCTCTAGAGCAAGTTGCCAGCAGGCAGCCGTCTCGTTCGCATCCGCCGGTCTGAAGTCGGTGAGCTGTGGGATTGCCCGCATGCTCATCAGGTGTTCGATGGGCTGGTGCGTCGGGCCGTCGGCGCCAAGTCCAATCGAATCATGTGTGAAGACATACAGCGAATGCACCGACATGAGACCACCCATGCGGATCGCTGAACGGCAGTAGTCGGAGAATGTGTAGAACGTCGAGCCGAACGGGATCAGCCCGCCATGTGCGGCGATGCCATTCACTGCGGCCATCATGCCAAACTCGCGCACACCAAAAAAGACGTTCCGGCCGACGGGGTCAACGTGGAAGCTTGGCGAGTTCGCAAAGATTGTCTTGGTGGAGCTGGTCAGGTCGGCGGCGCCACCAAACAGCTCCGGAACGACGCCGGCGATGGCATTCATCACTACCTGACCAGCGTTGCGCGTTGCGATCGGCTTGTCAGTCGGGAAGACGGGCAGCTTCTTCTCCCAGCCCTCGGCAAGCTCCATTGCGGTGGTGCGGGTAAATTCAGCGGCTTCAGCAGGGTAGGCCTTCTTATACTCTGCAAACTTCGCGTCCCACTCGGCATGGATCTTCTTGCCCTTTGGGATGATTTCGCCCCACTTTGCTGCAGCCTCATCAGGGATGTAGAAGCTCTTGTCTTCCGGAAAGCCAAGGTTTTTCTTGGTCGCCTTAGTGGCTTCGGCTCCAAGCGCTTCGCCGTGGACAGCCTTTGTGCCCGCCTTTGGACTTCCGTAGCCAATAACGGTACGGACCTTGATCAGAGTTGGCTTTCCAGCCTCAGACTTTGCCTCCTCGATCGCTTTCGAAAGTGCGGCGAGATCATTGCCATCGGCTACATGCAGCACCTGCCAGTGATACGCCTCGAAGCGCTTGGTCACGTCTTCGGTAAAAGACAGCTCCGTTGGTCCATCCAGTGAGATCAGGTTGTCGTCGTACAAAACGATCAGCTTGCCCAGCGCCAGCGTTCCTGCCAGCGAGCACGATTCGTGCGAAATGCCTTCCATCAGGTCGCCATCGCCGCACAGGACATAGGTATGGTGATCGACCGGTGTGTGGTTCTCATGGTTGTACACAGCGGCAAGATGCTTCTCCGCGATCGCAAGTCCAACCGCCATGGCCAGCCCCTGGCCGAGCGGGCCAGTCGTAACCTCAACGCCAGGAGCCTCGCCGAGTTCCGGGTGCCCAGGCGTGTGCGATCCCCATTCGCGGAACTGCATCAATTGCTCCAGCGGCAGGTCGTAGCCAGCCAGGTGCAGCATCCCGTAAAGAAGCGCTGAAGCGTGGCCGTTGGACAGAACGAAGCGGTCGCGATCGCTCCACTTGGGGTCAGTCGGGTCGTGCTTCATGAACTTGTTGTAGAGCAGGTACGCTATGGGCGCGCAGCCCAGCGGAGCCCCGGGGTGGCCGTTCTTGGCCCTTTCGACGGCGTCGACGGCAAGAAAGCGGAGGGTGTTAATGGATATCTGGTCAATTTCGGCTGCGGTCATTTCGCTCATGCGTTTCTTTTCCTTCTCGTGTTGGCGGGGCGCGTTAGAAACAACACCCGGGTTTGTCGCTCTCATTGATACACGTGCAGCATTGCGATAACAGTGTACAGGGGGTTTGTTGAGCCTTTATTTTGATGCAACGGGCTATCGGACTACCAAGGCGACTTCGTGATTACGGCCGAGCCAACGGTCTTCTGCGGGCCAGTACATTGTGAAGATGATCTTCCCGGTCTGTTGGGGCGCCGTGTTAATGTCGACATAACAGCCAGGGTACCCAACCGTGCGGGATTCAATGGTCGTCTGCGTAGCCCAGTCGTCGAACGTGTACGTAGCGCGAAAACGCTCCCCATCCATAATGCGCAGCATCAGGCCTGCGACCATCTCCGTGACCTGACGTGAGTTCTGGTACACCTCGATCAGCGAAGTGAATGTGCGTTCGGAAGCGGGTTTCGCGTAGCGGTTTTGTACGACCGAGATCGTGTCAAAAACCTTGCCATCGCTCTTGGACCGGAGCAGCTTTACGTATTCCGAATGGGCCCACACCAGCGGTTGCGCGGAACCGGCTGAGCGGCCCAGGTAAAGGCCTTCCTCCGGCATATCGGCATGGTCCCAGATTTGTTCGGGCAACATCCCGCCGATCGACGAAAATTTTTCAAAGGCCGTGATAAACGCATCGACGTTGCGCCCAGCGGCTATCTCGAAGTGGGCACGTTCCCCGCCCAGCAGCGGCCACGCGCGACCCTGGCCATAGTGGATGAATGGGCCGCCATCCTTGCCCTGGCCGTAGCCATCGTGGTTGTAGCGACGCCATGCGGTACCGTAGGGCGTCTCGATCTTCAGGATGTGATCGACCACTTTCAGCGAGTCGATGATCAGCGGATCGTCGGCGCGCCGGATGCCGTAGCGCACCAGTTCCAGAAAGCCAGCGTCAATTACCTCGCGAGCCTCAAACTCGAACTTCTCGCCTGGTTCGCGGTTTGCGATCCGGATAGAACCCTCGGCGACCGAGTCATTATGGAACGGCTCGCCAGCCGCTGGCGGGCGTACGCGCATGTAGTGGTACTTCACGTCCGGGTGCAGGCAGCCGTTGGTAGTGGTAGTCCACGCGTCCAGATTCGCTTCAATCCAGTCGGCGTAGGTTTCAAGAAAGCTGGCAAGCTCCGGTGCCTTATACGCGCGGGCAATGTCAGCGGCGCAGATCAGACCGGCAATGACGGCCGCGAGGGTCGAGGGTGAGTAGCCAGCGTTTTCTTCCCACCGCTCCTGCTGCGTAACCGGCGCAAAGCGGACCAGGAAAGCAGCAGCGGATTCAACAAACGGGAAGACATCAAAGTTCCCCAGCCCGTCGAGCTTCCAAAGCCGCCACGCCAGCATGATCGGGAAAGCGACCTCGTCGAGCTGGATGCCGGTCCAGTAGGGAGTTCCATCGATCCAGAAGTTCTGCGCAAAGCGGCCATCCGATCGCTGCGTACAGGCAAGATACACAAGGGCGCGGCGAGCAGTATCGGTGCGGCCGCAAGCAAGCAGCGCCGTGGCGGACTGCACCATGTCGCGCGTCCATACAAGGTGATAGCCACCCAGGTCGTCATCGCTCTTCGACGCCCCCCAGGGGATTGATGCCGAAGCGATAAACGCGCCGGAGTACGTTTTATCTTCGTGCGCCAGGATGACGTTGTGGCTGATGCGCATTAGGCGACCGCCGTCGGTCGCCGCCTTACCCAGGGCCTGCGGCGCGTCGGCACGAAGCCACTGCTCGATAAAGCGCTTGGAGTGCAGCTTGTAAGGCGTCGAAAGCGTCTGCATCATGCCGGCAAGCGCGGCATGATGGCCGTCACCCAGGGCAATTGCAATCGTGAATTCCCGGTTACGTGCAACATCGATTTCGCCCATCACGGCGATGTTGCCGTCGAGCGCCTGGCCGAACTCCCAGTCCATGGTCATGTCGGTCGAAAGGTCCTGGAAGCCGTCGCTGGTACCTACATAGCCGCAGGATGACCTTGAGAAGCCGCAGCTGACGCCCATTGCGAGTGACGTATTGTTCTTCCATGCGAGGATGGCACGCGACCCGGCCACCTCGATGGAGCGGGCAGAGTTCCCTGCCCCGCCGCCATTCAGGTGTGGGGCAAGCAGCGCGTAACACTTGAGCCGCGAGAGGACGGACTCTTCTCCGACGATCTTCACGTTCATCAGCACGACCGGATGGTGAGGGTCGGAGATGAACTCCTTGGTCACTGTGTACCGGCCGTTGAGATCGCTCGCTGTAACGCGGACAGCCAGGGCGTCGTCGTCGATGTAGCTGAAGTCGTATTCGAAGTCGCGCTTTTCTTCATGCAGAAAAGTCTCGCCATCCGTGAATAGGAGTTCCATGTCCCGCGTCTGCGGGCGATCGATGGTCGGGTAGTAGACCTCGTTCAGGGTTCCATGCGAGACCGTAAACCAGACGCGGCTCGACGCAGCGTACGCGGTTGATACGGCGTCTTTGCGGCTGGAGGTCCAGCGAGGCTCGAGGCCAGGGCCTCCGAATGCAGGACCATCATCGTCAAGCCAGCGGTAGGAATCAGATACGTCGCTCATGATTGTTGCTATTAGACCTCAAAAAAACAGCATTGCGGAGACAGCATTGCAAAGTGATGATGAAGAGTATGAAAATGCAACGCTACACTGGGCCAGAACGTAACCTTGGGACCATATGGAATGCGCTATCATGCGGATCAAGCCGGGTAGACGTTCCATGAAGATGTGAAAACCGGGCCAACTGCATCGCAGGCAGACGATGGAGCATCGAACCTGGGAAGTGCAAATCGTGCATACGACTCAGACGGCAAATCATAACCTAAATCGCACGGGACCGGATAAAATCCGGGCGGTTCCAGCTCATTAGTAACCAGCACTCAGCACAACAAGCACCAGAGGAGATCGACCGTGGCCTACGAACTTCCAGCACTCCCATACGAGTATGCGGCTCTCGAGCCGTACATCGACGAAGCAACGATGAAGCTTCACCACGACAAGCATCACCAAACCTACGTTACAAATCTGAACGGCGCAATTGAAAAGCATCCGGAGCTTGGCAGCAAAACGCCCGAAGACCTGGTAAAAGGTCTGGACTCCATTCCCGAAGACATCAGGGCCATTGTTCGCAACAGCGGCGGAGGACATGTGAACCACACCATGTTCTGGCAGATCATGAAGCCCAACGGCGGCGGTGAGCCCACAGGTAATATTGCCGACCAGATAAAGACGGATTTCGGCTCCTTTGAAGACTTCAAGAAACTTTTTAACGAGACAACCGCAAAGCAATTCGGTTCCGGTTGGGGGTGGCTTGTCTTCGACGGCGGCAAGTTGAAAGTGGTTACGACTCCGAATCAGGACAATCCCTTGTCGCAGGGCCACTATCCCATTCTTGGAAACGATGTATGGGAGCACGCCTACTATCTGAAGTACCAGAACAAGCGGCCAGATTACCTGGCGGCGTGGTGGAATACCGTGAATTGGGACGAAGTCAATAAGCGATTTGAGACAGCACAGAAGTAAACCTGTCCAAGTCAGGCAAATCGGAAGCCGTCTGATTCCTCGCCCTATGGAGACGAAGCATCAGGCGGCTCTTCTTTGTCCAGGATTGCTCCATATCGCGCAGTTTGTTGTTGCGGCGAATCTGCATTGACGCCATAAAGCAACGGGAGACTTGCGACGTCTCTCCAACGTCAATAACCGCAAAGGCAGAATCGGGATTCGTACGCAGCTCTCCCATCCGAGGAATTTATGTGGATCGTAAGACTGGCGCTACGGCGGCCGTATACCTTCGTCGTGCTGTCGCTGCTGATCTTCGTACTTGGCATCGGATCGGCTGTTGAAGCACCGAAAGACATCTTTCCGTACATCGACATTCCCGTGGTCACCATCGTTTGGTCGTACACCGGACTTACGCCAACGGAGATGGAAGGTCGCATCGTCACGGTTTGTGAGCGCGCACTGACCACCACTGTCAACGACATCGAGCATACCGAGTCGGAGTCGTACCAGGGTGTATCAGTTATCAAGGTGTACTTTCAGCCGACCGTACAGGTCGACCTTGCCGTGTCGCAGGTCACCGCGATCGTGCAGACAATTCTGCGAGTACTGCCTCCAGGCAGCTTCCCACCCAACATCCTGAAGTACGACGCGTCGAGCGTGCCCATTGTCCAACTAGGTCTGAGCGGCGAAGGCCTCTCCGAACAGGACCTTTACGACCTGGGCCTCAGCTTCATTCGCCCACGGCTCGCGACGGTGAAGGGCGCTTCTGTACCGCTGCCTTATGGTGGGAAGGTTCGCCAGGTGATGGTCGATGCTGACCCGAACCTTATGTACGCAAAGCACCTTTCGGCGACTGATGTCTCGCAGGCCATCACGCAGCAGAACCTCATTCTTCCTGCTGGAACGGCGCGACTCGGAGGTCGTGAGTTCGTTGTGAAGCTGAACAGCAGTCCGACGCAGATCTCGGCACTGAATGATCTTCCCGTACGCGCGGCAAACGGCGCCATCGTCTACATCAAGGATGTGGCCCAGGTAGAAGAGGGCTACGCCGTTCAATCCAACATCGTGCGCGAGGATGGTAAGCGCTCTGCCCTGCTGACCGTGTTGAAGAACGGCAAGACGTCTACGCTCGACATCGTCTCGGGCGTCAAAGAATCGATTCCGCGTGTGAAGGCTGGCTTACCCAACGCGCTGAAGATCACGCCACTGTTTGACCAGTCGATATTCGTCCGCAGTTCGATCAGCGAGGTCGTGCGCGAGGCGACCATTGCCGCCGTCCTCACCGGCCTGATGATCCTCCTTTTCCTTGGAAGTTGGCGCAGCACGCTTATCGTCTGCGTCTCCATTCCACTCTCGATCGCGACCTCACTCGTCATCCTTACGGCGCTTGGCGAAACCATCAATGTCATGACGCTCGGCGGCCTCGCGCTTGCTGTCGGCATCCTGGTCGACGACGCGACGGTCGAGATCGAAAACACTCATCGCAACATGGGGGAAAAGAAGTCACTCGTCCGAGCCATCCTGGACAGTGCACAACAGGTCGCAGCCCCGGCGTTCGTATCTACGCTGTCCATCTGCATCGTCTTCATCCCGGTCGTCCTTCTCACCGGCGCGGCGAAGTTCCTCTTCACGCCGCTTGCCGAGGCTGTGGCTTTCGCCATGATGGCATCCTACTTCCTCTCCCGGACCCTGGTTCCGACCATGATGCACTTCCTGCTCGAGGCAGAGTTACACCTTTATCAGGATGAGAGTGCAGCCAAGCGGGAGGAGAAGACCAATCGGATCTGGCGCTGGCATAAGAAGTTTGATCACCAGTTCGAGAAGATGCGGCACAAATACAAAGACGTCCTTGAGTGGTGTCTACAAAACCCTGCTTTGACGCTCATTATGTTTGGCGGCTTCATCGTTCTATCGCTTCCTTTGTTGTTTTTCATCGGTCAGGATTTCTTCCCCTACGTCGACTCAGGCCAGATGCGGCTGCACATACTTCCGCCGCAGGGCATGCGTATTGAGGATTCCGAGCAATACTTCGCTGCTGTCGAGAAGGAGGTGCGGGAGCAGATTCCTGCCGGCAAGATCGACCTTATGCTCGATAACATCGGTCTGCCGAATGGCGGCATCAATCTCGCTTTCGGCACGACAGGCACAATCAGCAACACCGATGGAGAAGTACTCATTGCGCTCAAGCCGGGCGAACACGGCACGCAGGAATATATGCGACAGCTCCGCACTGACCTTGCCACGAAGTTCCCTGACGGTGGGTTCTTCTTTGCCCCGGCCAACATCACAAACCAGATTCTCGACTTCGGCCTGCCAGCGCCGATTGATCTGCAGATCACGGGCAGAGGCAAGAATAATTACCAGCTTGCGCAGGAGTTGAACCGCAAGATTGCCGCAATCCCTGGTGCCGTCGACGTTCATATTCACCAGCAGGTCTCCTATCCAACCATGCAGGTAAACGTCGATCGCAGTAAGGCCCGGCAGGTCGGCATGACCCAGGCTGACGTCGCCAACAGCATGTTGATCTCGCTGACAGGAACAGGCCAGACGGCACCCAACCAATGGTTGAACCCGCTCAATGGCGTCAACTACCAGGTGGTGGTGCAGACGCCCATCTACCGCAATGAGACGTTGCAGGCACTCGCGCGAACGCCCATCAGTTCGCCGAGCGGCAACAGCAGCCAGCTTCTCGGCAACCTGGCCTCGTTCCGCCGCGACGAGTCGCCGATCGTCATCGATCACTACAACATTCAGCCCACCTTCGACGTATACGCCGATGTAGATCAGCGCGATCTTGGTGGCGTTGCGTCCGAGATCCGCAAGATCATGGACGATACCAAGAAGACACTGCCAGTTGGTACGACACTCGCACTCCGCGGTGAAGTGACAACTATGTCCGAATCGTTTATTCGCCTCGAGATTGGCATCGTCTTCGCCCTGGCGCTCGTCTACCTGCTGATGGCTGTCAACTTCCAGAGCTGGCTTGATCCAACCATCATCCTGATGGCGATTCCCGGAGCATTCTGCGGCATCCTGTGGATGCTCTTCGCAACCCAGACTACGTTCAACGTGCCATCGCTCATGGGCACCATCATGACCATTGGCGTCGCAACGGCCAACAGTATCCTCATGGTGGTCTTTGCTAACGACGAACGTGCCGCTGGCAAGGATCGCTACGAGGCTGCGCTCAATGCTGGCTTCACCCGCTTACGGCCCGTTTGTATGACGGCGCTCGCGATGATCATCGGCATGTTGCCCATGGCATTGGCACTTGGAGAAGGCGGCGAGCAGAATGCTCCGCTTGGCCGCGCCGTCATCGGTGGATTGCTCCTGGCAACGGTGGGTACGCTCTTCATCGTGCCCGTGTTTTATTCGCTGCTGAAGAAGAACCCGCCAATGGACTTCGATAAAGAGATTGACGCTGAGTACAGCGAGGGCGAGGAAGCACACGCGTGATGCCGATCGACGAGCAAGGCGAGTATAGAAGTAACGACGTGCAGCGGCTTGCCGATTCGTTCGCAGATCCAAATTCAGTGGACGACCAAAAACTTGGTAACTCCTTCGCGGAGATGAACTCCAGCGCGAAGAAGCAGCACCACCTGCCGAAGCCTCCCAAGGTACCGGTCAACAAACGAATTCTGTTGCTCTTCCTCCTTGCGGTAGTGATCGTATTTTTACTGGTCTTCTTCATAGGCTTTCTTCCACGCCATAACCGTAATAAGGAGATACAGGCCAAAGCCAACGACCAGAGAAATGCTACCCCGGTCGTACAGGTGGAGCAGGTCAAGCGCTCGCAGAATGCGGGAGGGCTGGTCGTTCCCGGGACCACTACCCCGCTCACTCAGGCCGACATCTACGCACGCTCGAATGGCTACGTGACCAGGCGCCTTGCGGACATAGGCGATCATGTTCGTAAAGGCCAGCTTATTGCGATCATCGATTCGCCCGATCTCGATCAGCAGGTTGACCAGGCGCGCGAGCAGGTACGGCAGGCCGAGTCGCAAGTGGCACAGCAGAAAGCGCAGCTTGCCCTGGCAACCGTTACAGTACAGCGATACCGCGTGCTTGTTGCCAAGGGCGTCTTCTCGAAGCAGGATGGCGACCAGCGCGAGACCGACTACCAGGGCCAGGTGGCAAACGTGGCGGCGGCGGAGCGCAACGTAGAAGCATTCAGGGCCAACCTCAGGCGGACAATCGCGCTTCAGAGTTATGAGCATGTCACCGCTCCTTTCGATGGTGTGATCACGGCTAGAAATTTCGATGTTGGCGCGCTTGTGTCGGCGGCTGGATCGGCGAATGGCTCAGGTGCAGGTGCACCCCAGGGACAGTCGACAGGATCCTCGTCCGGGTCGACAAACACCTCCGGCACGACCGGCAATGCTCCGACGGCGGCCAGTCCGACTACGGGCGGCGGCCAGGGTGGAGCGCTGTTCAGCATCGCCGACGTACGCAAGCTGCGCATCCTGATCTCGGTGCCGGAAGGCTACGCGCCCTCAGTCTTTACCGGACAGCATGCGGTCGTGCACATGCAGGAGCTTCCCGACCAGAGCTTCTATGGCGACGTGACCCGCACAGCAAGCTCCATCGACCAGAACACACGGACGATGTTGACCGAGGTGCAGGTGGACAACCATGCGGGCAAGCTGCTCTCCGGCATGTACGCGGTCGTCACCTTCGATGCGATTGCGGGTCCCGGGTCGATCCTGATCCCAGGCGACGCGGTTGCCATCCGCAAAGACGTGTCCGTTGTGGCGGTCGTCGTCAATGGCAAGGTAAAGATGCAGCCTATCGAGATTGGCCGCGATTATGGTGCATCGACAGAGATCATCGGCGGTCTGAAGGAAGGCGACGTGCTGGTGACCGAGATCACAGACGATGTTGTTGATGGCGCCCCGGTGCGGACGAAGTCCAACGCCGGGCCGGGTGAAACGACGGACTCGAAGAGCAGCATTAACCAGGCTGCTCCCGCCGGCGGACCAAGCGCATACGGCAACCAGTCGATCTCCGACACAAACATGCAAGGGCAGCAGGCAAAGGGAAACCAGAAGAAGCCAGGGCCGGATGCGAAAAAGGATTCGCAGGATTCAAAGTCGGAGAGCAAGCCTTGATGTTCTCTTTCCAAAAGATCTCCCCCGCGATGAAGGCCGCGTTGCTACTGGCTGCGTGTGCCGTCTCGATGGCAGCGCAGACGACCATTACGCCAGCAGCTGGCAACGTTGCTGCACCTGCAGTTTCGGACGTGGCCCAGCAGAGTGGACCGACGGTGAACGCACCCGAGCCAAATGTTCCGGCCATTACGGCATTCACCGCGTCACCGCAGAGAGCATCGCCGGAGTTGACCCGCGATGCGAGCGGCGACTCGATGCCAACGCGTTCAAGCCCGAGCGGCCTGACGCCGAACTTCCTTGGCTTCCTCGGCCCATTTCGGAGACCAACGGTTCCGGAGCTCTTTCACGGAAATGGTGCCCGGCTCAGCAGCCTGGTGAGAGACAGCAAACTCTACCTCACCCTGCATGATGCGATTGCATTGGCGATCGAGAACAATCTCGATGTCGAAGTCGAGCGATACAACATCGTCGTTGCGAATACGGACACGGTTCGTGCGCGTGGAGGCGGCAACATTCGAGGCATCGATTTCACGGTGTTTGAACCGGAGAATGGCGTTGGGGGTCCTGGCAGTCCGCTGCTGAACTCGAACGTGGTGAGTTCCAACCCGATTACACCTACGGTGACCGACCTCACTTCCCTAAACTCAAGTACGCAGGTGCAGCAGAACCTCTCGGTAAATGGAAGCTCGATCTATTCGCTGGGGCCGAACATTCCGCTCTTCGATCCCAACCTGATCTTCGAGTCCGGATATCTGCAGCGATCCAATACGCAGACCCTGACCACCACTGGCGCTGGAGCGGCGGCGGGCGGCGGCGACACCGGAGCGACCACGAATGCGGGCACCCTGCACTTTGTGACGCTGGATGCGTCGTATCTTCAGGGATTCAGCACAGGCGCGCAGCTTTCGGCAACGGTGAATAACGATTCACCCGTGGTGTATGGGTCGGCATCGCAATACGATCCCTTTTCGACCATCAGCTCCTCCGCAACACTGACACAACCCCTGCTGCGCGGACGCGGCCGCGATGTGAATCTTCGGTATCTGCGAATTGCCAGCAACAACAAGAAGGTCTCGCGGCTGCTGTTCGAGCAGCAGGTGCTGGAGACGATCTACGGCACTTCGCGGCTGTACTTCGACCTCGTCTCGCTCGGCGAGAATGTAATCGTGAAGCAGGAGTCCCTGAGGGCCTCATCCAAGCTTGAAGAGGATGATGAGGCGCAGGTGGAGCAAGGGACACTCGCCCCGATTGAGCTGACGCGGGCGAAGGCCTTGTTGAGCAGCAGCCAGTTCGACCTGATCCAGGCTCAGGGTCTGTACCGGCAGCAGGAGGTGATCCTGCGGGACGAGTTGATCCGGGCAGGGTCTCCGGTCTTCAACGCGCAGTTTACGGAGATCATTCCGACCGATCGCATCCTGGTTCCCGACCAACTTGATCCGATGAACGTACAGGACCTGATTGCGCAGGGGCTGGCCCGGCGGCCCGACCTCGCCCAGGCTGCACTGCAGGTGAGAACGGGCGAGATCAGCGTCAGGGCATCGCGCAATGCAGCGCTGCCGCAGGTAAATGTCTTCGGCAATGTCGAGTCGCGCGGGAGCTCTGAACAGGCCTACGAACAGCTGGGAACTACAGGGACTGCGCTGCCTACAATCCCGCAGAACTTTGCACTGGGCGGTTTGCGAACATCGACGATCTACCAGGGTGGTATCCAGATTACGCTGCCGCTGCGCAACCGGGTGGCCCAATCCGATGCTGCGCGCGATACGGTACAGCTGCGGCAATCCCAGGCACGAACGGAGAAGCTCTCGGACCAGATTCGGGAGTCGATCGAGAACGCGGTGATTGCGCTTGAGACCGCGCAGGCTGCGTACAAGGCGTCTACGACAAGTCGGGACTTTCAGGAACAATTGCTGCAGGCTGAACGAGACAAGCTGGGCGTGGGTGAGTCCACGAACCTGCTCGTAATTCAGAACGAGACGTACCTGGCCCAGGCGCGGTCAACAGAGATCGCGGCGAGGAGTAATTGGAAGAAGGCGCAGATCGATCTGGATCATGCGCTGGGGAATTTGCTGGATCGGAATGGGATTCAGCTGGACGACGCGATCACGGGTACGGTGAGGTAGTTTCGGTTGCGGTCGAGACTTTTGACTTGAGCTAAAGTCTGCTTTGTTGAAGAGAGTAGCAGCAGTCTGAGCGCCAAGGGTAAAGATCACGGACGTGGGCGCAAGTAGGTTTCGCGGTCACTCTGCGCTCAGAATCACGGCGAAGCAAACAATATGCGACGCAAGGCCTTCGTCAGCCCGCGCAATGGATGTACGGATCAGTACTAACGTTCTTTGCGAGAAGTTCGACGAAGCAGGTGCCCTGCCTACCCGAACCATAAACGCGGTAGGCAGGACATGCTAAATAGGCAATTCGAAGATTGGTTCGGGCGTACGTTAGAGAGATTGCGTTACACGATCGATAAGGTCCTTGCCCTTTTCCTTTAGTCCTGCTGCGGTGCCGAGTGCCTGCTCCTTCTGACCGTAGGTATCCGGACGGCCGAAGCCAAGGTTGGGTTCAGGTCCGAGAGGGCGGTTCACGAATGCCTCAAACGTTCCCTTGCCGTCGGGTGCGGGGCCGCTCGTCCAAGGCTGATCGGCCTGATCGCCAACGCCTTCGAGCGTGCTGATGAAGAACTTATAAGAATAGTCGAGGTTCTCTTCGCTTTGTGGGAAGCTGTTTGGGATTGGCAGATGCGATGGGCCCATCTCTTCGAGCACAGCTAGCCATTGCTGCTGGTGCATGGTGTCGCGGGCGATGTTGAAGGCCAGCATCTTCTTCATGCCAGAATCGTCAGTGGCGTTGTAGAGGCGCACGGCGAGTGCGCGGCCGGTAGCTTCAGCGGCAACGTTGCAGTACATATCCGCAGCGAGATTGCCGCTGGCGTAGATGTGTGACATGTCGAATGGCATGCCGTTTGCGTCAGTTGGCATTGCAGCAAGACCCGTGGACAGAATATGGCGCATGTCCATTCCGTTAAGCACGGCGCCCGCAAGCGGATCGGCAGAGATCTCCTCCTGAAGCGAGACGGGAGCTTTCTCGAGGTTGAGTGCGACGGCTGTTGCCAGCATCTCAATGTGGCCAATCTCCTCAGTGGCAGTGTTGAGCAGCATGTCACGATACTTGACCGGACCGCGGGCTCCCCAGGCTTGGAAGAAGTACTGCATACAAACGCGGATCTCACCCTCGACACCTCCGATCGCTTGTTGAAGCATGCGTGCGAAGACGGGGTTGGGCTTTTCCACCTCGACGGGAAATTGCAGTTTCTTGTCTGTGTAGTACATGAAATCTCCTTTGGAATCGTGTGTAGGCGCTTGCCGGAGGAGCTGACCGATCGAATGCACCACCGCACCCAGCGACTTGGAAGCCTGCTGTAATGGGCTGGTTGCACTCAAGCTAGTGTGGTTCTGTTGATACCAGCAAGTGTCTGAGAGACGACGGTGTGGGAGTGCTGGATCGAACCTCTTACGCGCTAGTTCGCCAGTAATGAGCGAGACAAAGTGACGACAAACGGAGATATCGGCTAGCTTGCAATGCAGAAAAGCCCACATCTTGGGGATGTGGGCTTCGGTACGATTTCTATCGTATTGCGGTTAGAGTTCAACTGGTGCGCTGGTGCCGCGTTTGGGGCGGCGGTTGGCCTGGAGGACCTTCTTGCGCATGCGGAGGGACTTGGGGGTGACTTCGACGAGTTCGTCGTCGGCGATGAACTCGATGCATTGCTCCAGGGTGAGCTGCTTGTAGGGGACGAGGCGGACGGCGTCGTCTGATCCTGATGCGCGCATGTTTGAGAGCTTCTTTTCGCGAACGCAGTTAACGTCAAGATCGTTGTCGCGGCTGTGCTCGCCGACGATCATGCCTTCGTAGACCTCAGTGCCATCGGCGACAAAGAGGATGCCACGATCTTGAAGTCCATCCAGAGCATAGGCCGTTGTAGAGCCCTGGCGATCGGAGATCAAGGCGCCGGAGAGGCGCTGCGGGATCTCGCCCTGATAGGCGATGTAGCCATCGAGGATCGAGTTCATGATGATGGTGCCGCGGGTCTCGGTAAGCATTTCGGAGCGGAGGCCGATCAGGCCGCGGGACGGGATGCGGAACTCCATGCGGACGCGGCCAGAGCCGTGATTCGTCATCTTGGTCATCTCGCCCTTTCTCGGTCCGAGGCGCTCGATGACGGTGCCGACAAAGGATTCAGGGACGTCGATGAAGAGGTGCTCGACGGGCTCCATCAGGTTGCCGTCGATACGCTTGGTGACGATCTCGGGACGGCTGGCCATGAGTTCGAAGCCTTCGCGGCGCATCATTTCGATGAGGATGCCGAGCTGGAGCTCGCCGCGGCCGAGGACCTTGAAGGAGTCCGGTGAGCCGGTGTCCTGCATCTTGATGGAGACGTTGGTAAGGAGCTCTTTGTCGAGGCGGTCCTTGAGATTGCGGGAGGTGACAAACTTACCTTCGCGGCCGGCGAAGGGGCCGTTGTTGACGTTGAACTGGATGGCGATGGTGGGCTCGTCGATGACGATGGGGGGGAGCGGCTGCGGGTTTTCGACGTCGCAGAAGCTTTCGCCGATGAAGATGCCCGGGATGCCGGCGATGGCGACAATGTCGCCGATCTGAGTCTCTTCGATGTCGGTGCGCTTTAGGCCGGAGAAGCTGAAGAGCTTGCTGACCTTGTGCTTGGTGAAGGTGCCATCGATTTTGGCAACGGAGTATTCCTGGCCGGTGCGCATGGTGCCGTTGAAGACGCGGCCGATGGCGAGACGGCCAAGGTAGTCGGAGTAGTCGAGGTTGGTGACGAGGATCTGGAGGGAGCCTTCGGGATCGCCCTTCGAGACGGGGATGGTCTGGATGATCTGCTCGAACAAGGGCTGAAGGTCGGTGCCGGGGGTTGCGAGATCGTGGGTCGCGGTGCCGGCCTTGCCGTTGGTGTACATGACCGGGAAGTCGAGCATGGACTCATCGGCGTCGAGGTCGATGAAGAGATCGTAGACCTCGTTGAGGACTTCCTGGGGGCGGGCGTCGGGACGGTCGATCTTATTGATGACGACCATGGGGGTGAGGCCGGCTTCAAGAGCCTTCGAGAGAACGTAGCGGGTCTGGGGGAGCGGACCTTCGGAAGCGTCGACGAGGAGGACGACGCCATCGACCATCTTCAAGGCGCGTTCGACTTCGCCGCCGAAGTCGGCGTGGCCCGGAGTGTCGACGATGTTGATCTTGTTGTCGTGGTAGTAGAGGGCGGTGTTCTTGGCAAGGATGGTGATGCCGCGCTCTTTTTCGAGGTCGTTCGAGTCCATGACGCGGTCAGTCAGGGCCTCGTTCGAGCGGAAGGTACCGCTCTGGCGGAGCATGGCGTCGACGAGGGTGGTCTTGCCATGGTCGACGTGGGCGATGATGGCGATGTTGAAGATGGGCTTGAGGGCGATGGCGGTCGATGTACTCACGGCGGTGTTTTCCTGTCTGGTGGCCGAATGTGGCCAGAAATCTAAATTGGATGGCGCGGTGGCGCGAGAATCCTGCGGGCGCTGGGGATGCGCTGCCGGTGAAAATGCGCGACCCTTTTAGTTTACAGCAGTTGGGCCGGCATTCACGGTCTGTTGATTGAGGGAGGGAGGCGGAACGTCTGAACAGCGTTCTAAATGACGGTTTGAGGCTGCTTACCGCGCAGAAGCCAAGGTACCCAGGAGCTTAGGTGCCCAGAAGCCCAGGAGCCTAGGTACCGGGGAGCCTAGGAGCCGGGAATGCCTTTGACCGCGGCTGTCTGCAAAGCTCTCGCGTAAGCTCAGGGCGCACTCAGGTGACCTCGCGCTTCATTGCCAGGGCTGTCATGTCTTCAACCACGGGCTTTGCCCGGAATGGCAGCCATGTGCGGTGATGTTTTTCGTAAAGGTTTGCTGCCTCAAGGACGCCGGTAGCGGCTTCCCTGGCTGACTTGTAGTTGGAAGCCTTGAGCAGATCGATTATTTTTTCCGGGCCGGCCTGGGTGTTGCTGCCCATGCTTTCTGTGACGCCCTTGGTGACGACGAGGAGCATTGCGCCGGGTTCGAAGGCCTGGATCGAGGCGTCGTACGTCAGGTGAGTGAAGAGGCCGAGTGGCATGGAGACGTTTGGAAGGGCGCGTGTGCCCTCTAAATCGTGGAGAATGGCGGTCTGGCCGCCGGCGTTGATGTAGGCGAGGATCCCAAGCTGGACGTCGTAGCAGCCGATGAAGGTGGGGGCGAAGCGGACGCCGTTCGTGATGGCGATCAAGCCGTGATTGATGGCGAGGATGAGGGTCTCGGCGGCCTCCATCAGGTTGAAATGAGCGGCGTTGAAGAGTTCCGTCGAAGTGGCCCGGAAGACCTTTTGCATGGCTGCGGCAATGGGATCGAGTTCGGGCCTTCTGCCTGCGATGTCGGCGAGGAGGAATGAGACGTGTGGGCCAATCCGTACGGTGTCGAAGAGGTCGCCCCCGGAGCGGTTGGAGGCGTGCTGGGCGTGAAGATCGATGCCGTCAGCGTTGCCGGGATGGGTCGGCTCTTGATCCGGTAAAGGAGGCACCAGTTCGGTGAGACCCATCGCACGCTCCCCAATTTAGACTTTGCGGAATTGTAGCGCGCGCGGGGTATCGGCGCTGCGAAATACTGGATGCTCTCGTGACCTGGCTGCATCGATGGAGATTTACAGGAGTGCCCCGCACCTTAGAGAAGAAATTTGGGGACCCTACTCCCTGGTGGTGCCTGGCGACAAGGCGGGTGCAGGACGTGGGATGGCGTCCAGGATCCTGAGGTCAGCTTGAAGCTTCTGCCAGTCTGCGGGCTTCTTGAGGTACCAGGCGGGCTCGGTGCGGGTGGCATAGAAATCGATAAAGCCCTGGTGGACGTCGGGCATCATGGCGGCCTTGGGGTTGGGGACGCCGAGAAGGGTGTGAAGAAGAAGGGCGTAGGTCTGGTCGGCGAGTGCGTATTCGCCGAGACGGGAGGGCTTGCCGGTGTCGAGGTCGATCTCGGGCAGATCCGGCGGCGGGACGCCTTTGATGGTGAGGACGGGAGCGGTCTGGGCAGTCATGGCGCGGAGATAGCTTTCGTACTTGTCGACCGTGTCGTTGACACTCTTCAAGTAGAGATCTTGTTGGTCGGCGTCGGGGACCTTGATCTGAAGGGACTTGAGCGGACCGATCTTGGGGAGGATGGAGACGAAGAAGGCGAGCATGCGGGTGCCGATACCGGGGCCTTTGTAGGTGTGGCCGTAGGTCTGGATGAACTCGGTGCGGCTAAGACGATAGACAAACTTCTTGTGGTCGAAGCCAGGCGTTTCTTTTTCGATTTCACCTTTGTAGCTGACGAGTGCGACCTTGGTCATTTTGGGAATAAGGCTGCTGACGGCCCAGCGGTAGGAGCCGATGGCAAGGTCTTCATCCTTCATGAGGGAGGAGACGGGGATGCCGTATGTGTCAAGGAAGGCTCGCTCCATGAGAGGCTTGGCGACCTGGAAGCCGATGAAGTCGCGGTAGTTCTGCTGGTTGTAGCGACCATGGGCAACCTCGACGACATCGAATCCGAACTCGGTGCGGACGTGGGCGACGGGGTTTTCGTCGTAGGTGACGACGGAGCCGTACCTGGCACGGAGTCTGGGATTCTGCTGGGGGACGACGATGTTGACGGTGGGGTGTCCGTCGACATCGCCGCACCAGTGGGCGAGGGCGCCGAGGGCGAAGGCGAGTTCGTTGGGGTCGGTGGACTCGCGAATGAGGGTAGAGACGAAGTCCCCGCTGCGAACGTAGTGGACCATGTCGGAAAACTGGGGGCTGCCGAAGGGGTAGTAGCCGATGTCCTGAATGACGGAGCCACCGTAGGCATAGGCATGGGCGGTGCGGAGCTGAGTGTCGGTGAGATCTGGATAGCGGGCTTTGAGGAGCGGGACGATTTGCGGGAGCCAGGCGAGATCGACTACCTCTTCGTGGGTGAGAACGGAGTAGGCACTGACGCAGGGCGGACGGACGAAGAGCAGGAGGCCCACTACGATTGCGGTAGCGAGTCGGCTGATAGCAGAGAAACTTCGGGACACGGAAAAGCCTCGTTCTGGATCGGGTTGCGGCTACACAATGCTGACCCATTGCAAAAGATAAATCACTCCCCCATTCAGACAACATGCGAGACTTTGGGATAATAGGGGGTGCTGCCTGCAAAAGCAGATTCCCTTTGCGAATGCCAAAGGAACCGGGAGAGATTGCGATGAAGGGTCAAGCTGCGATCGAGACGCATCCGCTGCATACGTCGATAGGGGATTTTGTTGCGGGATTGAAGGAGCTGGAGCGCGACCTGATCACGAAGCCAAAGATCGCCGAGTATATGGCGGCGATGCCGCTGAAGGCAGAGGCGCTGCACAACTATGTGTGGTGGCGGGACAGTTTGTATACGCGGAACTTGATCTATCGCGATGCGTTGTTCGAGGTGATGACGATCTGCTGGTCGCCGGGGCAGAAGACGGCGATCCATACCCATAATGGGCAGCTTGGATGGATGACGGTGGCGCAGGGCGAGATCGTGACGCATGAGTATAAGCATGGGAGATGCAATGCTCCTGAGAACCAGAATGTGGTGAATATCGATTGCCTGGGTGGGGCGACGGAGTTGCAGATTGACCGGATCGGCAGCGTGGCATGTGCAGAAGGGACGGGCATGGTGACAGTGGACAAGCTGCAGACGATTCACCAGATTGAGAATGCGGGGACGACGGGATGCATCAGTCTGCATGTGTATTCGAAGCCGTTCGATTCATGTATTGCGTTTGATTTGGAGAAGCAGCGGTGTTATCGGAGGAACTTGAGTTATTTCAGTAAGGATGGGGAGCGGGTGGGGGTTTAGGGGAGCGCGCTGGGCGGCTGAAGCTCGGTTATTATGCGGGTCAGGTGAGGTTGGCACGGCTGAAGCTGAACGCTTGAGCAGGACAGGTGAGGGTCACGGCTGAAGCTGAACTCATAAAGCAGGACGGGTTAGGGTCGCGGCTGAAGCTGAACTCATAAACCAGGACGGGTAAGGGTCGCGGTTTTAGTTGAAGATGGTGGCGATTGGATGCGAAGCGTACCTCAGCGGCTGAAGCCGCGTGGTCAGTGCAGATTTGTGGCACGGCTGAAGCTGGATCCCTAAGCTTCATCGTCTATACTCAGAAAATCCCATGGATCAGGCCCAATCGAACCAGTTCGCGCATGTTGCACCGAAGAACTATTTGCTGGATCGCGCTTACGACGAGATGTTCGCGGGCGAGAACCAGCTGCATGATCACTATGAGCCGCTGCTCGAGCACTTTAACGGGCTTTCGACCGAGGAGCTGAGGCGGCGCAAGCAGTCGGCGGATGTGAGCTTTCTGAACCAGGGCATCACGTTCACGGTGTATGGGCGGGACGAGGGGACGGAAAAGATCTTTCCGTATGACCTGCTGCCGAGGATCATTACAAGCGCGGAGTGGGCGACGGTTGAACGCGGGCTGACGCAGCGGATCACGGCGCTGAACCTTTTTCTGAAGGACATCTATAACGAGGGGCGCATCCTCGATGACGGTGTGGTGCCGCGGGATGTGGTGTACAGCTGCAAGCATTTTCGACGGCAGATGATTGGATTGCAGGTGCCGCGGAATGTGTATATCGCGATCTGCGGGACGGACCTGATCCGGATGGAAGATGGCGAGTTTGTGGTGCTTGAGGACAACCTGCGGGTGCCGAGCGGCGTGAGCTATATGCTGACGAACCGGCGCGTGATGAAGCGGATCTTCCCGCAGCTTTTTCGCAGCTACAACGTGAGGCCGATCGAGCAATATACGCAGCTGCTGCTGGGAACGCTGCGGTCGCTGGCGCCGGAGGGACGGCCGGAGCCGAATATCGTGCTGCTGTCGCCAGGAGTGTTCAACTCGGCGTACTACGAACACGCGTACCTGGCTCGGCAGATGGGGATTGAGCTGGTGGAGGGGCGCGACCTGGTGACGCATGACAACGTCATCTATATGCGGACGACGAGCGGGCTGCGGCGGGTGGACGTGATTTACCGGCGAGTGGATGACGACTTCATCGATCCGCTGGCGTTTCGTGGGGATTCGATCCTGGGCGTTGCGGGGCTGTTCAATGCGTATCGCGCGGGGAACGTGACGCTGGCGAATGCGTTTGGGACGGGTGTGGCGGACGATAAGGCGTTGTATGCGTATGTGCCGGACATTATCAAGTACTACCTCTCGGAGGAGCCGGTGCTGCAGAACGTGAAGACGTACCTGCTGACGGACAAGAAGTCGCGGCAGCACGTGCTGCAGAATTTGGACAAGCTGGTGGTGAAGGCGGTGGGCGAGAGCGGCGGCTACGGGATGCTGATCGGGCCGCATTCCACCAAGGCGGAGCGGGAAGAGTTTTCGGCAAAGATTGAGGCCGACCCGCGGAATTACATTGCGCAGCCGACAATTTCGTTTTCCAGGGCCCCATGCCTGATCGGGGATGAACTGACGCCACGGCATGTGGACCTGCGGCCCTACATTCTTTATGGCGACAAGGTGTCGATTGTTCCGGGTGGGTTGACGCGGGTGGCGCTGAAGGAGGGATCGCTGGTGGTGAATTCGTCGCAGGGGGGCGGGAGTAAGGATACGTGGGTGCTGAGTTAGTGGAATTATTCGAGGGGTCGCGAGATGGTACTCGCTACATCTCGCGAAGTATGGAGTACACCGATTATCTCGGGCACATCACCTGCAGCCTTATAGACGATACGGTACGACTGGGCGAGCCGACTCCCGACTTCAAAGCCAGCAAGCCGGGTCAGATCGCTCTGTTGGGTTCCGCGATAAGGGTGATCCTCGATGTTGCGCAGTGTCTTCCGTATGGAAGCGAAGATGGTACCCGCAGGCTTGCCAGGAATGGTTTCAAGGTACGCGAGGATGATGTCGAGATCATAGTCTGCAGCCTTCGACAGTAAGTACGGTTTCAACGGTCGGCCTGTTTGGCGAACCACGCATCGAACTTGCGCTCGACCTGCTCAGAGGTGACGACCTAACCGCGCTTGAGTTGGTCGATGCTTTGCTTAAAGCGATCCACCTGCGCTTCCGTGAAAGCGGAGAGCGGGAGAGATTCATCTTCAAAGTGCGCCGCGAGGATCTCCGTGACGATTTGCTCCTTGGTGCGACCAGAGGCTTCTGCAGCAATTTGGAGTTGGTCTTCAAGGGTCTTCAGGGATTTGCAGGCTGGCCATGGGTGGTTCGTCGCTAGCAAAGTGTACGCCGGCCGATATAGGAAGCGATGCGAGAAGAAGCGATGGCTGGCTTGCGGCAGGTACCGGGGAAGAGGTAGGCACAAAGCAGTACAGATGATAAGTTCACATTACGGGCCGGTGAATCTAAGCCGGCGCTGGGTTTAGCGCCCGAGGAGAAGGCTTGCTTTCACGCGTTGCCGATAGTCTTTACTGGATGTCTCGCTACCTTGAGCGAGCCGAGCATACGACGCGGCTGCTCGAGGTGAACCTGAACCTGATGCTGGATGAAAGTGCGGCGAGTGCGGAGCGGCGATGGCAGCGGGTACTGCTGGCGCTTGGAAATCCGAAGGACATTGCATGGATTGGCGACCCGTATGCACTGACGTACGAGCTTACGTTTAGTACAGCGTACAAGGGATCGATCATCTCCTGCATCATTGCGGCGCGGGAGAACTCGCGGCATGTAAGGGAGCAGATTTCGACCGAGCAGTGGCATCGCTTGAACAGCCTGTATCTCGAGGTGACGAGGCCGGAGATGCAGAGCGAGATGCAGACCGGGGCAAACGGCTTCAACTCGGAGCGGCAGAATGAGTTCCTGCAGCGGGTGATGGAGGCGGTGCACCAGTTTCAAGGCGTGACCGACTCCACGATGAGCCATGGCGAGGGTTGGCAGTTTATCCAGGTGGGACGGTATATCGAACGCGCGGCGGCGACGGCGAAGCTGCTGGAGGCGTACCACGAGGACCTTTGGAAGCTGCCGGAGCATCTACCGGGCGGCAATGAGTACCTGGACTGGATGGGGCTGCTGCGGTCGGCCACGGCATTTGAGGCGTACTGCAAGGTGTACACGGCAGACCTTTCGCCGGAGAAGATCCTGGAATTTCTGCTGCTGGACGCTGAGTTTCCGCATTCGCTGCGGTTCTCGATTGATAGCCTGCAGCGGGCGCTTGAGGCTATCCATAGCGAGAGCGGGAAGCAGCGGGCGATGCAGCTGAGCATGCTTGCGGGAAGGCTGCAGGCGTCCCTGAGCTTCAGTCAGGTGGACGATATTCTGGAGCAGGACGTGATTGCGTACCTGCGGAACATCCAGGCGCAATGCGAAGAGATCCATGACGGCATCTTTGAGCTGTATGTGGATTATTCGATCCAGACGGCGCTGGCGAGTTGAAGGTGGCGAAGGGCAGCGGAGAACAGCTAAGGGCAGCGAAAGCAGCTAAAACGCTGACGGCAGCAAAGGGCAGTTAAAAAGCTGACGGCAGCAAAGGGCAGTTATAAAGCTGACGGCGGCTAAGGGCAACTGCGACGGGAGGAGCTTCATGTATTATTCGATTCGACATTTGACGAAGTTCCTATATAGCAACCCGGTGAGCGAGAGCATGATGGAGACGCGGATGCATCCGCGCAGCGATCAGAACCAGCGGTGCCTGACGTTCCATCTTTCGGTGAGCCCGAGGTGCCGGGTGTTTGGGTATCGCGATCATCTTGCGAACCATGTTCACCACTTCGACATACCGGGTGCGCATGGGCAGCTTGTGATCGTGGCCGAGTCGCAGGTTGAGGTGCAGCCTTCAAACCCGGTCCCTGCGTTCCTGTATCCCGAGGCATGGGCGGAGCTGGACGCGATGGTCGAGCAAGGCGATTATTGGGAGATGCTGGGGGCGAGCGAGTTCTGCGCGCCGACGCCGCTGCTGGATGAGTTGGCGATTGAGTTGAACGTGGGCCGGCGGGACGATCCATTGCAGGTGCTGCATGAGCTGAATGAGCGGATTTACCGGTACTTTGATTATGTGCCGAAGTCGACGAAGGTGGATTCACCCATTGACGTGGCGCTGACCTCGCGCAAGGGGGTGTGCCAGGACTTTGCGCATGTAATGATCACGCTGGTGCGATCGAAGCTGCGGATCCCGTGCCGGTATGTAAGCGGCTATTTGTATCACGGGGAGCTGCATGCGGACAGATCGGCGAACTCGGCCACCCATGCATGGATTGAGGCGCTGGTGCCGCAGCTCGGATGGGTGGGATTTGATCCAACCAACCTGCTGGTGGCAGGCGACCGGCATATTCGTACGGCGATCGGAAGGGACTATGCGGATGTTCCGCCAACGCACGGGATGTTTAGGGGGCGCGCGGCGAGCGAACTTACGGTTGCGGTGCAGGTGATGCCGAGCGAAGGGACACCGTCCCTTGACCAAGAGCTGCCGGTGCCGCAGGACTGGTCGACGCTGGTGGAGAAGGCGGTGATGCTGCCGGATCTGCCTCCGCCACCGACGAGACTGCAGCAGATGCAGATGGCACAGCAGCAGCAGTAGTAGTCATAGCAATCGTGGGATTGGAGCGTACCTCAGCGGCTGAAGCCGCACTTTGGAAGGTAGGCTTGTGGCACGGCTAAAGCCGTGCCCTTCCAACGGCAGAGACCTGGAGTTCGGATCCTTCGCTGCACTCAGGATGACGGCCAGGACGCTGAAAGTTGAATGTCGGTGATGCGGCTCAATGGTGATGCGGCTCGATGGCGAGTGCGGAATTAGAGGTTTAGTTTTTTGAAGACGCGCTCGGGGATGTTGCGGATGATGAACATGATGGGTTGCCACTGGAAGGGGACGTAGAGGGTGTCCTTCCTGGCGGAGACTGCGGCGGCGATCGAGCGGGCAACGGCGTTGACGTCGGCGAACTTTTCGCTGCCCTTCATGGAGGAGGTCATCGCGGTTTTGACGGGGCCGGGCTTGATGGTGAGGACGGTGACGCCTTCGCGATCGACGCGGTTGCGGAGGCCGCCAAGAAAGGCAGAGAGGCCTGCCTTTGAAGCTCCGTAGACGTAGTTGGACTTGCGGCCACGGTCCCCGGCAACCGAGGAGATGACGGCAAGGATGCCGGCCTTGCGCTGAACCATGTGATTCGCGAGCCAGGTGAGGATTGAGACGGGAGCGGTGAAGTTGGTGTGTAGGATCTGGGCTGCCACTTCAAAGTCGGCTTCGGCGTGGGACTGGTCGCCGAGGACGCCGTGGGCGAGGTAGGCGATGTCGAGGCCGGTGAGCGAGTTGATGGCGTGGGCGAGGAGTTCGGGGTGCTTGGCGGTGTCGTCGAGGTCGGCGACAGCGGTGTCGACATAGTGGGCACCACGGACTTTCAGATCAGCGGCCACGGCAGCAAGCTTTTCGGCGTTGCGGCCGACAAGGAAGAGGCTTGCACCTTCCGCGGCCCAGATACGGCAGGTGGCCTCGGCGATGCCGGAGGTTGCGCCGAGGACGAGGATCTTTTTAGACGCGTAGATGGTGCGGGCGGGAACGGCGTGGGCAGCGAGGGCGCTGGGCTGAGTGCTCATAGTGTGGGGCTGTCTCCGGTAACGCGCTCCCAGAAGCTGGAGGTAAGCATGGGGTCGCGATAGCGGGCGAACTGCTCCCACTGTGGGTAGAAGGTCTGAAATTGCGGTGCGGTCATGGCGGCGTCTTTGGCGGGATAGAGGCGGCCGCCGTAGTCGCGGGTCATGTCGGCAAGACGCTCAAAGAGCGGAAAGCTGAGGTTGGGCTTGATAGGGAAATCGAGTGCAAGGGTGATGCCTGGCTGCGGGAAGCTCATCATGCCGGGGGACGGGACGTCGCCGAAGGCCTTGAGGACGGCGAGGAAGGACGCAAGGCCGGACTTGGCGACTTCGCCCAAGATGGCGATGGTGCCTTCGCGCGCGCTGTCCCATGGAATGGCGTACTGAAACTGGAGCAGGCCGGATTTGCCGTAGAGGCGGTTCCAGTGAAGGACCTTGTCGAGCGGGTAGAAGAAAGGCTCGTAATCCTGAAGCGCAGTGACGCGGGGCTTCATCTGCTTGTGGAAGAAGACGGTGTTAAAGGCGCTGACGGTGAAGGCGTTGAGGGCAAAGCCGGGGGCGTCGAAGGGGAAGACGAGTTTGGGTTCGGGCGAGGGCTTGAGTTCGTCGGGGACGCTGGAGTGGTCGCCCTGCATGAAGACGCCACGGGCGAAGTTCTTGCCGGTGGAGACGCAATCGACCCAGGAGACGGTGTACTCGATCTTTTCGGACTGGCGGGTGAGGTCGAGGAACTCGTCGATACCGTGGAACTGGATGCCCTCGTAGTCGATCTTTCGGGAGACGATGGGCTTCATGCGGAGGGTGGCCCAGGGGATGACGCCGGTGAGGCCGAGGCCGCCGATGGTTGCGGAGTACCAGTCTGGATTTTCGGTGGGGGAGCAGAGCCTGTAGGTGCCGTCCGAGCGCATGAGGCCAAACTGGGTCACGTGTGAGCCGAAGGTGCCGGCGACGTGGTGGTTTTTGCCGTGGATGTCGTTGGCGATGGCGCCGCCAAGGGTGACGTACTTGGTGCCCGGGGTGACGGGTAGGAAGAAGCCGCGGGGGACAGCGAAGTCGAGGATCTGGGCGAGGGTGATGCCAGATTCGGCGGTCAGGAGGCCGGTGGCAGGGTCAAAGTCCAGCAGGCGGTTCATGCCGGTGGTGAGGAGGAGGTTGCCGTCTTTGAGGAGGCAGACATCGCCATAGCTGCGGCCCATGCCGACGGGGAGCGCGCCGTTGTGGATGCCGGCGGTGGCAGCGGGGAAGTCGCCCTGCCAGTTGAGCGGGACGATCTTGCCGCTATAGGTTGGGTAGCGTCCCCAGGACTCGAAAGGTGCCGGGCCGGGGGTCTCGGGTGATTGGATCCCAGCGGCGGGGGCGGTTGATGTTTGCGGCATGTTTCCAGAATAGTCGATGTGGTGAAGAAGCTGCTGTAAATCCTCCCTGCGCAGGTGCCAGGGAGGTACTACTTTTGTGTGCGATGCACAGGAACGCAGGTGGTCCGAGGCGGCAAAGATCAGGTGAGGGAGACGAAGAGTTCGGATCGGAGCTTCCAGGCTGAATCTGCAAATTGCCACATGGCCATGTAAGTGCCGGTGGCGAGGACCTGGCTGGCTGCCGATTCGGGCGAGAGGCGGGCGATCCAGTGGCCGTGTTCGGCGGCAAGGAGTTGAGACGTGGCGACGTGGATTTTGTCGGCGATGCGGTTGTAGCTGAGGCGGACGGGCTGCTCGAAGGTGTGGGCGAAGGCTGCGATGTAATCCTCGCGGGAGAGGAGGGTGCCGTCGCCGATGATGACGATGAAGTCTTCGGCGAGACTAACGGAGACGGCGATGAGGTCGGCATCGGCGATGGCAAGATTGGAGGCGGCGCGGAGGGCGCGAATGGTCGCTTCTGCGGTGTGGAACGGTGGGGTGGCGTGGGGCATGGAGGCGGCGAGCCGGGATACGGCCCGCATGGGTTTTTTCATGAGAGTGAGGATAGAAGACTGGCAACGGTAAGTGAAGACGCAGATTCCGTTCGGGGAGGGCAAAGTGGGGAGGGGTTGAGAACGCAAAACGCAGATTCCCTTCGGGAATGACAAAAGGGGGAGGGTAAAGGGGGGAGGAATGACAAAGGGGGCGGTTGAGGACGCACAAACGCAGACTCCCTTCGGGAATGACAAAAAGGTGGAGGGGAGGGCAAAGAGAGCAGCGGCGATGGAGGAGGGTTGGCTCTAGGTAAGTTTGCGGACGTAGTCGGCGTCGACTTTGAGGGATTCTTTCCAGGGCATGCTGAAGGCTTCCTGCTCAACGAAGGCGTGCTCGATGTGCTGGGACCGGGCGGCTTCGGCGAGGATGGGCTGGTAGCTGACGCTGCCCATGCCGAGCTCAGCGATTTTGAAGTCTTCGGGTTTAGGGTTTGCCACCGTGGGAGCTTTGAAGTCCTTGATGTGGAGCATGCTGATGCGGTGCGGGTTGTTCTTGAGGATGTCGATGGGGTTCATGCCTGCGACCGTGGCCCAGCCGCAATCGAGCTCGAAGGTAACTTTTTTCGGGTCGGTAAGGCGCATGAGCTCGAGGTACGGAACTTTGCCCTCGGTGGTAGCGAACTCGGGGACATGGTTGTGGTAGCCGAAGCGGATTCCCTGCCCTGCGAGCTTTTCGCCCATCTCGTTAAACTGGTCAGCGTTGTAGTACCAGTCGTCGAGGGTGAAGGCTCCATGGGAGCCGGATGGCGCGCCCGCAGGTGGATTGCGGTGGCCGGGGCTGGCGCAGATGATGAAGCTGACGCCGAGCTGCTTGTCGTAGGCGGCGATCTCGTCGAAGCGGGTATGGAGATCGTTAAAGGGGTGGTGTGCACTAACGCAGCGGAGGCCGGCTTTATCGAGGGCAGCTCGGACTTCTCCGGCGGATCTTTTGGGTAGCGAGGCGGCTTCTACCTCGGTGAAGCCGGCGGCGGCGACACCGGCGAGAGCGCCTTCGAAGTCGGCGGCCATCTGGTCACGAACGGAGTAGAGCTGGATGCCAAGCGGAAGGCCGAGCGGGTTAGCGAACGCCCTGCGGCCAGCGAGGCTGAGTGCGGCGAGTGCGGCCATGCTGCCGGTAAATTCTCTGCGAGAAAGCTTTGTCATGTGGTTCTCCTATAAGGTCTGTCTGGTCATTTCGGAAGCAAGATGCTCTGAAGCACGCATCGAGAAGGCGAGGATGGTCCTGGTCAGATTCTGCCAACCGGCACTAACGAAGCCTCGGCAGAACGCACGAAGTCACGACGCAGCACGGGTTCTCCTTTGGCTGGCAGAAGAGTACACGCCGGGATGTTTGGTCGTCCAACGGGCCAAGTGTTTTGGGTCGTGAAGTCCGGGCGATAATTTGTGGGGAGTCGTTCGTCCATACTTGTTGAAGCCGACAAGCGTGGCGGACCATTGCAGTTGTGAGGTTTCGATGAGAGCGAAGCAGTTCAGGTTTATAGGTGGGGCGTGGCTGTTGATTACGGCAGCGGTGGTCGGGGCTTCGGTGCTGCGGGCGCAGGGGGCTGCGCAAGGCGGAGTGCGGGTGTGGATGACGACGGCCAATAAGAGCGCGCTGCTTGCGCAGCAGTCGCCGATTGCGTTTCAAAAGGCGGCAGATGGTGTGCCGGTGATTGCGGTGGACGAGGGCGATCGCAAACAGACGATGGATGGGTTTGGGTTTGCGCTTACGGGAGGGAGCGCGGAGTTGTTGATGAAGATGGAGGTGTCGCGGCGGGCTGGGTTGCTGAAGGAGCTTTTTGGGAATCCGGGTGATGCGGCTTTGGGCGATGCCATTTCGGTGAGCTATTTGCGGGTGAGCATTGGGTCGTCGGACATGAACGAGCGGGTGTTTACGTATGACGATCTGGCTGCGGGCGAGAGTGATGCCGGGCTGGCGAAGTTCGATTTAGGACCGGACCGCAAGGACGTGGTCCCCGTGCTGAAGGAGATCCTGGCGCTCAATCCCAGGATTGCGATTCTTGCGTCGCCATGGTCGGCGCCGTCGTGGATGAAGGACAACGATGCGGCGAAGGGTGGGAGTTTGAAGCCGGAATTCTACTCGACTTATGCGGCGTATCTCGTCAAGTATTTACGCGCGATGGCGGCAGAGGGGATCCACATCCAAGCGATCACGGTGCAGAATGAACCGTTGAATGCGAACAATACGCCGAGCATGATTGTGACGGCGCAGGAGGAGGGCAGGTTTATCCAGACTGCGCTGAGGCCGGCGTTCAAGAAGGCAGGGCTGTTTACGGACATCATTCTGTATGACCATAACTGCGACCGGCCGGATTATCCGCTGGATATCCTGGCGGATGCGAAGACGCGGGCGATGGTAAAGGGATCGGGCTTCCATCTGTACGAAGGCGAGGTCTCGGCGATGACCAAGGTGCATGAGGCGCATCCGGAGAAGGACATCTACTTTACCGAGCAGATGGTGGTCGATGGCAAGGACAAGACGACGTTGGATATCGCGCGTGCGGTATCGGAGGTGATGATTGGAGCGACGCGGAACTGGAGCCGGAATGTGCTGCTGTGGAACCTGGCGGCAGATCCGTCGTTTGGACCGCATACGAGCGATGGTGGGTGCCCCGTGTGCGAAGGCGCGATCACGATCGACGGCGATGCGGTGACGCGGAACCTTGCGTATTACACGGTGGCGCAGGTGTCGAAGTTTGTGCCGCCAGGGTCGGTACGGGTGGGGTCGGGTGTAGTGGATGGCCTGGCGGATGTGGCGTATTCGAAGCCGGGCCGAGGGATGGTGCTGGTAGTGGCGAATACGGGGAAGGGGCCAAAGGCGTTTGCGGTCAGGGATGGAAAGCGGGAGTTCAATGCGGTGCTTGATGCGGGGGCTGTGGGTACATATGTGTGGTGAGACTGCTGGGGGTCGGTGGAGCAGGTTTTGGGTGGTGAATCAGGAAGCTGCGAGCGGTGCTGGTGGTGTGGGATCGCGGGGTCCTTCGCTGCGCTCAGGATGACGGCCAGAACCGGCGGCGGCAGAGGCAAACGCGAACTCCCTACGGGAATGACAAACCAAGAGGGGTGGGAATGACAAACGAAAAGGGGGTACCGCGTTGCGCTCAGGGTGACCGCAAGTGCGGGGCGCGCCCTTTGCTGGGTGCGGGATGAGCTTCGCTCAATTGAGGAACGTTTTGCGCAATCGATATCAGGGTAGGACGGTGAAGGAGGTATGGGTGGTGGCTTCGGAGGTGTCGCCCATCCAGAGGTCGAAGTCGCCCGGCTCGATGCTCCAATGGTGGGTCTGCGGGCTCCAGAAGCCAAGGTCGGTGGTGTCGAGCGAGAGGGTTACGGTTTGCTTCTCGCCAGGCTTGAGGGTGACGCGGCGGAAGCCCTTGAGCTCACGGATGGGGCGGGAGGCGCTGGCGGCGCGCTGGTGGGTGTAGAGCTGAACGACTTCATCGCCAGGGACAGGGCTGGTGTTTTCGACGGTCATCGAGACGTTTACTTTGTCGCCAGAGTGCACCTGCGCGTTGGCGATTTGAAGATTGCCGAGGGTAAAGGTTGAGTAGCTGAGGCCGTATCCGAAGTGGTAGAGCGGTGCGCTGGTGCTGTCCCAGTAGCGTGTGTCTGGAGACTCCGGGATCTGCGAGAGGTTGTGGGCGTAGTAGACGGGAACCTGGCCGACGTTGCGGGGCCAGGTGACGGGGAGTTTGCCGCCCGGATTGGCTGCGCCGGACAGCAGGTCGGCGATGGCGTCTCCGCCTTCGGTGCCGGGATACCAGGCTTCCAGGATTGCGGGAACATGCTGCGAGGCCCAGGTGATGTTGAGCGGGCGGGCGTTCAACAGCAGAAGAACGACGGGCTTGCCGGTGGCAACGGCGGCTTCGAGCAGCTGCTGCTGCTTGCCGGGGAGATCGAGGCTGGAGCGCGAGGCGCGTTCGCCGCTCATGTTCTGGAGTTCGCCAAGGGCGAGGATGGCGACGTCTGACTTGCGGATGAGGTCGAGGGCGTGGTCGAACTCTGCGGACCTTTCGGCATCGGTTTTGAGGAGCGGCTTGGCACTGGCGAACTGGCCGTCGAAGATGGATGGCTGCTCGCGCTCGATCTCGACGCCGGTGGTGTAGGAGATGTTGATGGCGGGGCCGTAGTGTTTGCGGAGGCCTTCGAGGACGGTGACGGAGTCGGCGGGATGGCCGGCGAGGCTCCACGAACCCATGATGTCGGTCTTGGTGTTGCCGAGCGGGCCGATGAGCGCGATGGATTTGACGCTGCTGCGCAGCGGGAGGACACGGCCTTCGTTGCGGAGGAGGACTGCGGTCCGGGCGGCGATCTGCCGGGCGGTGCTGCGCTGTTCGGGCGTGACCATGAGCGATGGAGCCTTGGCGGGGTCAGCGTAGGGATGCTGGAAGAGGCCGAGCTTGTACTTGGCCATGAGGATGTCGCGGACGGCGGCGTCGATTGTAGATTGCGGGAGGGTGCCTTTGGCGACGGCTTCGGGCAGGGTCTCACGGAAAGTGGTGCTGGTCATCTCCATATCCACGCCGGCGTTGACGGCACGGGCGGCAGCGTCTGCGGCGTTGGCAGCAAAGCCGTGGACGGAGAGACTCTTCACCGACTCCCAATCACTGACGACGAAGCCATTGAAGTGCCAGTCTTCGCGGAGGACGTCGTGGAGGAGGAAGCGATTGCCGGTTGCGGGGACGCCGTTGAGGTCCATGTAGGCGGACATGAGGGAGCCTGCGCCGGCGGCAAGTGCGGCATGGAAGGGCGGGAGGTAGACGTTCCAAAGCTGCTCGTCGGAGATGTTGGATTCTTCGTAGTCACGGCCGCCAACGGCGGCGCCATAGCCGGCGAAGTGCTTGACGCAGGCCATGATGTGGTCGGGGCTATCGAGCGAGGTGCCCTGAAAGCCGCGGACCTGGGCAGCGCCCATCTGCGCGCCGAGATAGGGGTCTTCGCCAGCGCCTTCGAGGATGCGGCCCCAGCGGGGATCGCGGGCGATGTCGACCATAGGGGCGAAGGTCCACTGGACGCCGGTGGCACGGGCTTCGCGGGCGGCCATGCCTTGCGCGCGCTCGGCGGAGGCGGGGTCCCAACTGGAAGCCATGGCGAGCGGGATGGGGTAGATGGTGCGGAAGCCGTGGATGACGTCGAAGCCGAAGAGGATGGGGATGTGGAGGCGGCTCTGCTCGACGGCGAGGTGCTGAAGCTGGTCGATGCGCCGGGCATCGGTGATGAAGAGGAAGGATCCGACTTTTCCCTGGCGGGCAAGGTCTTCTGCGGAAGTGATGTGGGCGCCGCTCGATACCGGGATGTCAGGTGGCTGGTTGAGCGGCACCTGGCTCATCTGCGCGACCTTCTCTTCGACGGTCATTCTACTGAGGAGAGCATCGACGAACGCCGTGGCTGCGGGGTCCGATGTTGCGACAATTGGCGGCATATGCTGCTGCGCGTGAACACTGATTGCGGCGAAGCGCGGGGCCAGAACGAGCATAGAGATAAGGGTGGCCTTGAGGCCGGGACGCCACGCGCGAGGCGATGCAGATGTCATGTTGAATTTTCTCCATGCGGA